>DAIRGS010000076.1:0-24944 GCA_036794395.1 Tepidisphaeraceae bacterium
GCCCCGCTCGCGGGGCGCGGAATGCGTGGACGCTACACCAACACGGAAACTGCTTTAAGTTCCAGCGGGGGGATCGCGTTGGATATGGATGGATGTCTGCCGGCGGCAGTCGAGCGCACGGCCCAAGGTGGAAGGTGCGGTGACTCATGTCCAGTTTGAGCGTAAATCACTTCGATTCAAGAGACAAATTCATCAGGCCCGATACGCCTTGCGATATGGACGCCGGGGCGGAATACAATGGGAACCAAATAAGTGTCGAGTTGCGGTCCATTTCAGGCGGGGAAGATGTCGGAAATATGAGATTGAAGGGTGTCACTGGCTCTCATCAAGCTCTCACAATCGCATCGCATAATTGCTGTTCCTGTCTGGGAGGAGCATGAAACATCTCACGCGCCGCCACGGGTTTACTCTGATCGAGTTGCTCGTCGTGATCGGCATCATTCTCGTCCTCACCACCATCATCCTGACGGGAATCAAACATGTGACGAACCTGACGATCCGGCATGAAACGCAGGCGGAACTGAAAGTCTGCGAGGACCTGCTGAGGGAATACCGGAACATCAATGGCCTGAAGAACATTGAGGCACCAGCCGCGTCGATCGTCGGCACGCCTCCTCGGATGAAGCTTCCAAGTCCAAACTGGATCAGCGGAGAGTATCCGCTTCCCATGTTTGTCGATTCTGCGGATGCGACGGAAATAATCCTCCCTGAGCAGTCCTCGACTCTGGCCACGTTAGCTTTCGCCGGCAGCTCAACGCAAGCACCTCCGACATCCGGCAGCGCAGGGGATTTTAGCGATCAAAGCGATTTTAGTAACCCGCGCTGGGTGTCGAATGCGATCCGGTGGACCCAGGGGGTGATGTTCATTTTGCTGAAGGATCCCAAGAACCGGGCGCTGGTATCAGCGCTTCCATCGAAGCGAATCCTTGAAACGCCGCCGTCGTACAAGAGCAACACCGGGGTGACCAACGGCGGCGCTCAGACGCCATATACGATCGACGCGGCTGTTCCGCTTGACGGTTTTGGCAATCCGATCATCTTCGTGCCCCGCGGCGGCATGCACGTCTGGATGAAGCTGGGCACGGGTACCTCGCCGGGCACTGGTGGGTTGCAGGAGTATGTCGTGCGAACGTCAGGAACGTATCGAGTGAATGCCGGCCCACTGCCACCGGTCGGCGCTAACGACCGTCCCTTCTTCGCCTCGGCTGGTCAGGACGGGTACTTCACGGATCTGAAAATGGCGGGCGATAAAGCGATCGATAATCTTTACTCGTTTCAGGAGCAGTAGGTCGGCGCAATTGCGAAAATGGCGTGGTCGCTTCAGCGACCATGTCTTTTGCCCATCGAACGACATGGTTGCTGAAGCAACCACGCCATGGGTGTCCGCGGCCAATCGCGTTACAGCTGACCTTTTCCCAGTCCCGGCGGGACGCCCCAGCGTTTGCGGACCTCGGCATCCATGCGGTCGATGACGGTCTTTCTGTGTTTGTGATAGGCGAGGGCCTCGGCGGTGTGGCGGCCCTGGCGATCCTTCCAGCCGCTGTGGCGTGCGGCGCCGGCCAGTTGGGTGAGCTTGTCGAGGGCTTCGTTGCCGCCCTGGATTTCGGCGCGGATCGCGCGGTTGATTGCCTTGGGGAGTTTGCCGCCGTACTTGGCGCGGATCTTCCGGTCGTCCATTCCTGCGTCCTTTTGAAATCAGCCGCGTGGGCGGTGAAAAGCCACGGTGGGTATTCTCCACGGCGGTGGGGCGGGCCGCCAGTCGTTGACGTGGCAATCCATATATGTGCAGGGTCCAACTTAAACGACCGTGCGCGATTCAGCGACATTGGGTTTTCGTGGCACGGGTTTCTAACCCGTGTTTGGGGCAGCCGCGGATCCGGCGCCGGGTCAGATGTGGGAAAACCAACTTGCCGAATCGAGCATTTCCTGTGGGCAAATTCAGAAGGTTGTCCAACTGTCGGAACTTGGTTTTCCCACATCTAACCCGTCGCGGGTGGTCAACTCCCTCGATCATGGGCTGTCTTCGACCCTGAGGCTCTCTTCGAGCCTGAGCCTCAGCCCGCGACGAGCTCTCTTCGAGCCTGAGCCTCAGAGCCGAAGGCGGTCGAGTCGAGCCGAAGGCAGACCCGAAGGGGAAGCCCCATGCCACGAGATGGCGCGGAATCGTGGTGCATGGTCATACAGGGTGGGCAGAGGGGAAGAAGGAATCGCGTTACGATGCGGTGATGTTGGGCGGACACAGGAAGGTCCGCCCCTACTGGCGTTGCACGCGTGCGGGGGCGATCTATCGCACGCCTAATCCTGCAATGCCGCGGCACACCTTCGATCAATCCTCGAGCAGCAGCTGTTCGCTGGGGATGACGCGGAAGACTTCTTCGATGCTGGTATGGCCCTGGGCGACCTTGAGCAACGCGGCCTGGCGGAACTGGAGCATGCCTTCCTCCACGGCCTTGTCGCGGAGCTCGCGGGAGGGTCGGGCGTTGGCGATCAGATCTCGAATGGCCGAGGAGACCTGCATGACTTCAAAGACGCCGGTGCGGCTGGAGTAGCCGGTCATCCCGCAGCTTTTGCAGCCGCTGGCGGAGTGAAGGGTATGGCCTTCCGTGGGTGCGAGGAGATTGCGGATTTCGTCGAACGAGTGCGTTGCGTCGCTGATGTCGAGGCTGGATCGGCAATTCGGGCAGAGGGTTCGAAGCAGGCGCTGCGAGATTACGCCGCGTAGCGAGGCGGCCAGGAAGTGGGGATGAGCGCCAAGATTCCTCAGCGCCTGAACGGCCGCGGGGGCGGCGGGGGCGTGCAGCGTGGCGAAGACGAGCGTGCCGCTGTTGGCGGCATGCACCACCGTGCGGGCAGTTTCTTCGTCGCGAATCTCGCCGACCATGATCACATCGGGGCTCTGGCGAAGCACACTGCGAAGAAGCTCGGCGAACCCAAGATCAATCAGCGGATTGACCTGCGACTGGCGCAGGCCCTCGATTGCGAATTCGATTGGATCTTCGATGGTGTTGATTTTGCGCGTGCCGTCGTTGATGCGCATGAGCGATGAATAGAGCGTGGCGGTCTTGCCAGAACCGGTGGGACCGGTGATCAGGATCAGGCCGCCGGGGCTCTGGATCATGCCACGATATTGATCGAGCTGGCCGGTCGACATGCCCAACTGGTCGAGGACCAGATGCTGCTGATCGTGGGGGACAAGGCGGATTGCGAGGTCTTCGCCATGCAGCGTGGGGATGGCATTAATGCGGAGATCGACGCCTGAATCGGCGGCATCGTCGGGTTCAAAAATCCACCGGCCATCCTGCGGCCGGCGACGTTCGGACGTATCCATCGACGCGCTTGCTTTAACATGTGCCAGGCACCGCCGGCCATGATCCACCGGCAACACGCTCAGCGGGCGAACGATGCCCAGGTGGCGCATCTGCACGAGGACATGATTCGGCGCGGCGCTGAAGAACAAATCGCTGGCGCCCAGATGAACGGCTTCGCGGACGAGTTGAAAGACGGCATTTTCCGGGGAACTTTTGCCCAGGTCGATCAAGTTCGATGCTTCGATGACTTTTCCGTCCACGATGTGCTCCTGCTAATTCGAAAAGACAATCCGGCAGAGATGAAACCTCAGGCGGCCTGCGCTGGCGCGGCGCCATTCAACAGCATGCGCGCGGCGGGCTCGTTGGATACGATGGGAATAATTTTGCCGATTTTCAGAATGTCCAGCATCTGGCGGGCACGCGGCACAACGGAGTGAATCGCGATCGAACCGCCGGCGGTTCGGAATTGCTTGGTGGTTGAGATCAGCCAGGCGATGGCGGTCGAGTCCATGAAGTCGGTCCTGGACATATCAAGGATGACGCGATTCCCCGACCAGCCGGCCCCCAGGATTCCTTCCAGCGGATTGCGGGCCCCCAGGCTTACGGAACTGGCGGTGATATTTCCGTTGGAGGCGATGCGGATGCAGCCGTCCTTATCAATGGAAACCAGAGAGAGAATGCTGTTTTCGTTCATGATTGTCTCCTGCCGACCGGTGGAAATGCCCTGGCCAACTGATGAAGCCACGGGTCTCATCGGAACATTCGATGCCGGTATTGAGGGGAGGGTTAAGCCGGAAAAATCATGACTTACCACGGAGGCACGGAGGCCACGGAGAAATGCGGAGAAAATCCATCTGTAAGCCGCGCAACCTGCAGCTCATAACTGTGACGGCAATTCAGGTGTAATTACTTTCGTGACCTGGTCTTCTCCGTGTCCTCCGCGCCTCCGTGGTGAATAATCCGGGTTAAGCCTGCTGAATTTTCGGGTCCGGTAAAGGCGCGCCGGCGGCGGACCTGGGCGCGAGGTGCGGCTGTGTTGCCACGCTGAATGCCTGGCAGGTTAGGCAGCCGTGATTTTTGCACGGCTCAATATGAGCTGTGGCGTTGCCTTCAACCAGCGCCTGTTCGATTTCATATTCAATGGCGCTGGCCACTTCATGGCCACGACGAACTTCCCAGTCGGCAGGGACCATAATATGGAAATCCACCCAGTGATACCGGCCGCTGTGGCGGTGCCGCAGCTTGTGATAACTGCAAATGTGCGGCTCCTGTCCGCCGGGCCCGACATGCGAATCGAGAATTCTCTCCAGCAGCGCCTGATCTTCCATGTCCTGGCGGTCCATCAGGCCGGCAGCGGCATGCCGAATGAGGGCGATTCCGATTCCCGCAATGTAAAAGGCCACCACGATCGCGATGGCCGGGTCGATCCACGTGCGGCCGGTAATCCTCACCAGCAGCAGCGCGATCAGGGCAAATACACTCGATATCGCATCACTAAGCAGATGCTTGCCATCGGCTTCGAGTGTCACCGATCGGGTCTGTCGGCCCGTCCTCAGCAGGTAAAGCCCCGCGGCGCCATTCACGAAAAGTGCCCCCGCCAGAATGATCGTCGCGACGCCCAGATTTTCAGGTTTGAGGCTGCCGCGTACCAGGGCAATGATCGCATTCACGCTCGCGGCAATGGCTGCCAAAACGATCATTCCGCCCTCGAACATTCCAGCGAAAAACTCAATCTTTCCATGACCGTAAGGATGTTCCGAATCAGCGGGTGTATGGGCCAGCGACAGCGAGTAAATCGCGAACGCCGCCGCGGCGACGTTCACGATGGATTCAAGCGCATCAGAAAAAATCGCCGCCGAGCCCGACAGACCGTAAGCCACGAATTTGGCAATGACCAGCGCCACCGAAACAACCAGCGCCAGGATGGCCGCTCGGCGTTCATTGGCGGGAATATGTGTGGGCCACATGCGCATGGGTTCAAGCAACGCCGATCGCAAATTTGCATGGCAGCATTCGTGAGGTCGGGATTATAGGTATTTGAGTTGGTTACGGCATAGCAGCCCACGCGGCTTGAACACGCTGGCTATGCACTGACTTCGTGGAGAAACCCGACGGGATCGAGAATGCGAAGTGAGGGAAAGCGTTTCTGAAACTCTACCGCTTCCGGCTTGGTCGAGTCCATCAGGTCGAGCAAATCCTTGTCTCTCGAAACAATAAGTTTTGCATCTGCTGCAAGCGCGAGGTTGATGTAATGTGCGTCGTCGGGATCTCGCGGATAGGTAAAGACTTCGGGGAAGCCGTCGAGCAGCGTAGCCGCGATTTCGATTGCTTCAAACAACCCCTCAACTCGGGCGGCAACAAGATGAAGTTTTTCGATGACCTTCGGTCGGCCGGTGACGTCACGCAACTCTTCAAGAACTGAAGGCGACACGAAAAGGTTAATTCTTCCATCGATGGCAAGTTGGACGCATTGGCCAGCCGGTCCATTGGGGGAGCCAAGGGCCTGAAGGAAGGTGTTGCAATCAAAGACGACTCTGTTGCCGGTCGTCATCCGATTCGTTTCCCACGGCGTTCGGCACGCATCGCGTGCTTTTCACTTTCGAGGAAATCCGAGAGCTCGTCTTCGCTCATGCCGCTCCGTGCGAATGCTTCGCCAATAGGCCCACTGATATCTTCAAGCGACTTCGGCGGCGCCGCCATGAGTTCAAGATGCCGGGAGGCGTAAGTTTCCACGTCGACGCCTGCGGCGGCGGCTTTGGCCCTAAGCCTGGCTTCGGCTTCCGGAGAAATGGAAAGGCTGAGAACCATGACCTTGATTCTATCACGCCGGGGACTTCGGGAACAGGTGTTTTCGGTTTGGGAGCGTCTGTGGCGAGTTGGATCGTACTTCGAGTTATGAATGGGCGAGACTCTTCGATTCGCTACACTGTTTCGATGCGTCTACTTCGCTCGGCTATTGCCGTGCTTACGTTGGCATTCACCGCATGCACGAACGTTCATACGCCGGCTGATGCCAAAGGTCGGCTGGCGGCACCGGACGATCTGGTTGAAGAATTGCACCGAAGCGTAACCCATCTGGCTGTCGATATCGGCGAACGAAACTGCTACCGGCCTGCAAAGCTGGAAGCGGCTGCCGAATGGATCGCCGCGGAATTCAAGGCGATGGGTTACCCGACCCGGCGACTGCCGGTCCAAGTGCCGGCTGGTATGCCGTACGGGTGTGGCGCCCGCACGGTCTGGAATGTGGAGGCGGAGAAGCCCGGGACCGATCTGGCAAACGAAATCATCGTCATCGGGGCACACTATGACAGCAAAGTCGCCATGCCTCACTGGCACGATCACGGCCCTCCGCTGCCGCAGAACCCCGGAACGCCGGGCGCGGATGATAACGCCTCCGGCATTGCCGGCGTTCTTGCGGTGGCTCGAATGCTGAAGGACCATCCGTTGCGCCGGACGATCAAGTTCGTCGCGTTTGTGAACGAGGAGCCGCCGTTCTTCCGATCCGATGTGATGGGCAGCCTGGTGTACGCCAAGAGCCTTGTGGGTGAAGGGTCTTTGAATGGAGCCACCGGGCGCAAGATTGCAGGGATGATTTCTTTTGAAATGCTCGGGTATTACGCGAAGGCGGAGCAAACGAAGCGTCTCTTTGGAACGGCGGTCACCGGCCTCACATCGAAGCCAGATTATGTTGCGATGTTAAGCAATTGGACTTCCGGACCATTTGCACAGCGGTGCGGCCTGACGTTCAGTCGCCATGCGTCGATAACCGTGCGGGTGACACGGCTACCGCTGTTATCAAAGCGCTTCGGATGGTCGGACGACTGGTCGTTCTGGCAAGTCGGCGTGCCCGCATTTTCGGTGACAGACACGGCCTACTTGCGCAACGACCATTACCACGAGGTGAGCGACACGCCGGCAACACTTGATTTTATTAAGATGGCCGAGGTTGTGTGGGGCTTGCAATTTGTGGTCGATGCGCTGGGCGGCGAGGCGTCAGGAGCAAGAGGGACGACGTCGGGAATAGCAAGTAAGGATTCGACGTTCATAGCTCCGGTCTCTATGGCCCTGTCACGAAGAAGCCGTGATGGTCAGGTGCTTGTCGAAAGCTGGGCAGGTTCGGAGGCGCGTTTCGGCTCTTTGAACGGCGGACGCATCTTCAGCCCGAGGGTATCGAGCAATTCCCGGTCGGCGTCATAGTCGGCGCAGGGGACGGCGCGGGTCAGCATTTTACGGTCTTCGCTGGAGAAGATCGAGTTGGCGCCGGCCATGAAACAGAGTGCCTGGTCGCTGTCGGACATCTTGTGCCGGCCGGCCGAGAGGCGGACGACGGCGTTGGGCATGAGGATGCGGGCGGTGGCGATCATGCGGACGGTTTCGCAGATTTCGACGTCGGGGTTTTCGCCGAGCGGGGTGCCTTTTACTTTCGAGAGGACGTTGATCGGCACGGATTCGGGCGGCGGAGAAAGGTTCGCCAGCGTGTGAAGCATCATGACGCGATCGCGTTCGGTTTCGCCGAGTCCGATGATCCCGCCGCAGCAGACAGTGACGTCGGTTTTGCGGACATTGGCGAGGGTCTTAAGGCGGTCTTCGTAAGTGCGGGTCGTGATGATGGTGGAATAGAATTCGGAGGAGGTGTCGAGATTGTGGTTGTAGGCATACAGCCCGGCCTCATCGAGCCGGCGGGCCTGGTCTTCGTTGAGCATGCCCAGCGTGCAGCAGACTTCGACGCCGAGGGCGGTGACGTCCGACACCATATCCAGAACGCGATCGAACTGTTTGCCGTCGCGCACTTCGCGCCAGGCGGCGCCCATACAGACCCGGCTGACGCCGGCGGCCTTGGCCCGCCGGGCGATTTCCATCACCTCTTCCTTTTCCATCAGCGGAGAGGCTTTTATTTCGGTTTGATAGCGCGAGGATTGCGAGCAGTAGGAGCAATCTTCGGGGCAGCCGCCGGTCTTGATGGAGATCAGCTTGCAGACCTGCACCTCGGCCGGGTCGTGGTGCTGGCGATGAACGCCGGCGGCTCGGTAGACCAACTCGAGAAAAGGCGAGGAGAAAACAGCTTGGACCTCATCAAGGGTCCAGTCATGACGGGGCTCGGCCTGCATCGGCGTGTGAGTCCTTCCGGAAAGATGAAAAGGCTGAAACTAGCGGGCCGGGATGGCTCCGGCAAAAGCATCCTGAATGGGCTTGACCGCGCGCAGGACAAGGGATCTGCGGCTGGGGTCATAGTTGAATGCCGCCATCTGGCCGCTGCGGCTATCGAGCACGTAAAGGACCTCGTCGCCGGGCTGCTGGCGGGCGGTGATGGCCTGGTAGTCGCGATCCTTGGCGACAAAATCCGCCATCGAGCGCGACGGCACCATCAGGTTGGCGACAAAGAGCATCACCGCAGTCAGCGAAAGCAGCCCAATCGTATAAGTTCGTTTGTTCATGATGAATCTCGGTTTGATTTCGACAGGATTAGTAACCACGGCCGCGCGGACGGTTGGGGCCGGCGGCGGCTCCGTTCCCGTTTCCGAAGATGCGATTCAGCTGAATCGGCGCCATGTCCTGGAAGACCTGTCCATCGAATAGCCGAGCGCTGAGCAAGCCGTTTTGGGTATCGATGATGTAGATCAGCTCATTAGGCGTGCCATTCACCGAGCCGGGCACCATGAGGTAATCCGAGGGCCGGTTGGCGGCTCCCGGGGCCTGGGCGACAGCGGCATTGGGTTTGAGCCATTGCCCGACAAATGTGGTCAGGAGCAATACGTTGAGCGCGACCAGCGCCCACACCAGCTTCGATCTCATAGCGGTCTCCTTCTAAGCGAATGCGTTGGGAAAACCATAATCGGCCGAGCGTCGAGCGTTCCGCGCGCCAGTTCAGTCCATGTGCGTGCGCTTGGCATCTTTGAAAATGGCGGCCATGCTCATCACCGACAACGTCAGGAAAGCGAGCCACACCAAAGCGACAGATGCCTTAACGACCTGCACTTTACCGGGATAGCCTTCAGTACGTGCATCATTCGGGGGCACCTCTTCATCGACAGCGGCACGGGCCGACGAAGGCATTGCCAATACGCCGCACAGAACGACGGCCGCGATTGATTGTCGCCACTTCATGGAATGCATCATAACCCCCCCGCCGCAAATTGGGCAAGTTCAGATCGGCGCTTGTTACTGCAATGCGGTTTTGGTGAAGTCTGGATTCGTGATCGGATGACCGTAGCATTGCAACGAGCCGATTGATCTCTCAATGGAGCCGCAGTTTCCGACAGCCCCGACCCCCGCCACCGACCGGACCCGCAAAGCACGCGAGTCTGGTGCGGCAGGCAGCGCGTTATTCGCTCAGCAACGGCATGCCGAGGCGTTGATCTGCTATCGCCAGGCGTTGGAGTTCGCGCCATCGGATCCCCAACTTCATTTTGGCCTCGCGTGCGCCGCTTTGGCTCTCGGCGACAAGGTACTCGGCCGAATTCACATTTTAAAGGCGATTGAGGCTGCACCCAGTTTTTCAAGGGCACACGATGCATTGGCCCGGCTGCTGCATGAGACCCATGAGACCGAAGCAGCGCTAAAGCATTCGGCGATTTCCGTTCAACTGGAACCGGCTCAAGCCGAGTTTCACTTGACGCACGCCCTGCTGCTGGAAGCGAACGGCCAACATGCCGATGCGTGGGATGCAGCGCAGCTTCTGTTGAAATCGCCAGGGCTTGCCGATCGCGCGATCAGCCTTTGCACACGGGTAGGCCCAAAACTGGATCGAGTTGGCGAGGCGGTCTCGTTGGTAGAAGCCGCCCTCGCTGGCGTTGACCTGGAGGCCGCCGCGCGACGTCACCTGCATTTTGCGGCGGCGACCTTATTCGATCGCGTCGGGCGCTATGACGAAGCCTTTGAACAAGCCCGGATGGCGCATCAGATGTTGCGAAGGCCATATGATGCCGCAGTTCGCGCCAGGCAGTTTAGCACCCGGATCGAGCATTGGACTGCCGCCTGCGTGGCGAGCCTACCCCGCGCTACGCATGGTTCGGATCGTCCGGTGTTCATTGTTGGTATGCCGCGATCGGGGACATCGCTTGTTGAGCAGATTCTGGGATGTCACCCGGAGGTTTTTGCCGGCGGCGAATTAACTGCAATGAATAAGACCGCACAGGCGCTCGATTCCCTTGGCGTACCCTACCCGCGCTCGCTGGAAGCCCTCACGATTGACCAGGCCAATCAGGTTGCCGGCGTCTATCTGCGGACGATCGAAACCTTGAATCCCGCTGCGCGGCGCGTGACCGACAAGATGCCTTTGAACTTCATGTATCTGGATCTGGTTCACACGCTATTGCCTGAGAGCCGGATTATCCATTGCATTCGCGACGCTTTTGATACGTGTCTTTCGTGTTACCTGACGGAATTCGAAATCGGGTACGACTTTGCTGATGATTTGAAGAACCTGGGCGCGTTCTACCGCGATTACCGCAAGATCGTCGCGCATTGGAAAAACGTATTGCCTCTGAAGATCCTGGAAGTGCGGTACGAAGAGGTTGTGGAGGATTTGGAGGGGCAGGCACGGCGGATGGTGGGGTTTCTGGAGTTGCCGTGGGATGACCGGTGCCTGCGATTTCACGAGAGCAGCCGGGCGGTGAACACCGCCAGCCGCGAGCAAGTGCGCCAGCCGATTTATACCTCATCGGTGGGACGGTGGAAGAAGTACGCGAAGCACCTTGAATACATTCGCGTGGGGCTGGGCATGTAGAGCAAGCTCACTGGGAAAGCGTTTTAGACAATTTGAATGGTCATATCGCCAAGACTGGCGTTTTGAGCAGTGAGTTGCGCTGCGAGTGTCGCCGCATCATGAACATTGCGCAGGTCGATATGGCGATGGCCGGCGACGAATTGGAGCCGGCCAATGCCGCCGCCGGCCACTCCGAAGGGCGTGCCGGTGTTGTCAAGCATGACGTCGCTCAGCTGCAAAGTACCCAGCGACGATGCGGCGATGTAGGAACTGATGAAATCATTGGGGTGTATGCCACCGGTGATTGTGATGGCTTTAATGGATGCGTCGGCGGAGAAATCCGATGCGGCACCTGGGAGTCCGTTTGTCGAAACGGAGGCGACCGCCGCCAAGACTGCGGAGAACTGCATCAGTTTTATGGAGATCGAACCGATGTTGCCGGCAACATTGATGTGTGCAAATGAAAGGCCCTTGGCCTTAAGCGTGTTCAGATCTGTGATTCCGGGCGCAGTCAATGTGATCGTAGCCGCATCGACGTAACCACGCACGCTGATGGTTCGGATCGTTGGGGCGGTTAGTTTACCCATTAGGTTTCCACGGCATGCAATCGACGGCAGGGCGCTGAACGTTGCGTTCCAATCGAGCGCCGTACTTCCGACACTCAAGGGCGCGCTGGGTCCCACAATATTCCACGTTCCGCCAACTTCCCCGGGAATCGTCATGTGATCGAGTGTGCGAGCCGGGGCACCCTCCCCGGAAAGCTGGAGGCCCGGCGTAAAGCTGCCCTTCACCTTGATGGCACGTACGAATGCAGCGGAAAACAATTCATTAACGTTATCGCTGTTGCCCCATTGAAGCATCTTGATGCTGTTGACTGGCGACGAGGAACTGAAATTCTCATCGACAAACGATTTACCGATGATCGTGACGCCCCCTGAGCCCACGGAAATGGTGCCGCCCTGAGCATAATCGACGTTGATGCCGGGCAGAGCGCCTGCGATGCTCACGTCGCCTTCGATGATCGCGTTGCTCACATCCAATCGCCCCAGGTCGCCGGTCGCGGTGATATTCCCGACAGACGCCAGGCCGTTGGGGGATTTTTGGCCGGCGACGGACAATGTAGACGCGGCCGTGGTGTCGCTGAGGGTAATGGACTCCAATTCTTCATTTGCTCCGTGGAGCACGGTGCCGGCACGGGCGAGATTGTCGCCGCCGAAATGGAGCACCGCGCTGCCCGGCCCGACAAGCGAAACAGTGGCGGAAGCACCACTGGATTGTTGATAATGAATTGAGGTCGGACTTCCCGCGCCCAGAAGGACATCAAGCGCGCGGGTGTCGGCGGCGGTGATCTGGACACGAAAGGTATTGGAGACACGAAGCCCATTTGGATCGGTGGCAGAGATTTGAATTCGTGCAAACCCGGATTGGCCGGCGACCGGAGTGATCGTCAGCGCGGGGCCGCTAACCGATGCGGTGACGACCGATGGATTTGTCGAATTGGCGGCAAAGGCCAGGTCAGAAGCGCCGGTGTTATCTGCAAAAACACCATAGAGATAAGCCTGTTCCGGCCCAGAATCCTGAGCGAAGACTTGATCGGGAATGGCGTTGATTACGACAGCATCAAAGAGCTTTCGTTGTTCAAGGGATTCAATGGTGTAAGGACGGTCATGACCGCGTCGCTGAGTGCGGCGAGACGCTGAGTGGCGCGATGTCGCTGGGGAATTGAGTAACGGCATCACCCGTTGGTCCTCCAAATTGATTGTCGGGAACGCGCCCGACCGCTACTGCCGCTGCCAAGGTAAATCTCTAACGTGGGCTTGTCCACCCACGGCAGTGCTTGCCACACATTCTTCTCATCCGTACCATCCGCGACTTTCCACGAAGGGATAACGCTCATGAAGATTCTGGTCGCCGACAAGCTGGCGGATGAAGGCCTCGAGGTGTTGAAGAAGCAGGAGATGACGTTCGACGCCAAAGTGGGCCTGACAGAAGATGAGCTCGCGGCGGCAGTGGGCGGATATGACGCGCTGATCGTGCGGTCGGGCGCGAAGGTGACCGCAAAGGTGCTCCAGAATCCGGGGAACCTGAAGGCCATCGCGCGGGCGGGCGTGGGCGTGGATAATATCGATCTGGACGCCGCCACGGCCAAGGGCATTCTCGTACTCAACACGGCAGAGGCATCAACACTTTCGACGGCGGAACATGCGCTGGCGTTGATGATGGCGCTGGCCCGAAAGATCCCGCAGGCCGACGTACATGTGCGGAGCGGGCAGTGGAAGCGCAATCAGTATCAGGGCACGCAGTTGGCCGGCAAGACGCTGGGCGTGGTGGGGCTGGGGCGAATCGGTCGGACGGTTGCATCGCGTGCATTGGCGATGGAAATGAGCGTAATCGGGTACGACCCGTTTTACACCTCCCCTACCGCATTGGAAGGCCGGGTAAAGATGATCAGGGACTTCGACGAGTTTTTGTCGCAGCTTGATGTGATTACGTTCCACGTGCCGGGCGGGGAGCAGACACGGCATCTGCTCAATCGCGAGCGGCTGTTCGGCAAGTGTAAGCCAAATCTTCTGGTGATTAACGATGCCCGCGGCGAGGTGGTGGATGAGATGGCGCTGGCCGAGGCGCTGAAGGAAAAAAAGATCGCGGGCGCGGGGATCGACGTGTATGTGCAGGAGCCGCCGGCAAAGGATCACCCGCTCTTTAAGCTTGAAAACACGGTGTTGACGCCGCACCTTGGGGCGAGCACTGATGAGGCGCAGACGGCTGTTTCGGTTCAAGCATGCGAGGCGATCGTCGCGTATTTGAAGAGAGGCGAGATTCGCGGGGCCGTGAATGCCGGCGGGATTAAGTTGGATCTGCCGCCGGATGAAGCGCCGTTTGCGAAGCTGGCGTCCCGCATCGGATCTCTTTTGGCCGGGATGAATGACAAGGGTTACAAGACGATTACCCTTCGCGCCAGCGGACAGCGAGCGCCGAAGTTGATGAACACGCTATTGCGGCTGGCGACAGTGGAGCTTCTCAAGCCACACCTGGATACGCCGGTGAATGTGATCAACGTGGAGCACCTGGCGCGGAGCCGGGGGATTGAGCTGGTGCAGGTGCATGAATCCGAGCCGCCCGTGGGACTGGTTGGCGACATTGTTGGGGTACGGATCGATGGACCGGATGGCGAATCGCATCGCGTGCTGGGGACGGTTTACGCCGATGGGCTGCCGCGGGTGCTGCGGGTGGATAATTTCTCGATGGACATGGTACCTGAAGGGAACATGGCGCTGATTATGAACCGCGATCAGCCGGGCGTGATTGGGTTGGTGGGATCTGCCTTTGGCGAGGCGAAGGTGAACATCGCGGACATGGTGATCTCCCGCGATTTCGCCAAAGACGGCACGGCTACTGCGATGATGCTGCTGAAGACCGACAGCCAGCCGCCGGCAGCTTTGCTGGAGACGCTGCGCTCCAAGCCGAATATTATTCGGGCGAAGGCATTATCGCTGCCGGCGCGGAATGCTTAGGACCTTTGTCAGAATCAGATTTGTAGGTGCATAGGCGTTGCGCGCTTACTCCCTTTCCCTTTGGGAGCTTGTCATTACCCACAGGTCGAAATCACGCGCCCTATTCTCCCTCCACCGGTACGCCGGGGGAGGGTAGGGAGGGGGGGTTTCGAGCGTCCACCCTGGATTAAGGGAGTGTGGGCAGTGACAACTTTGCCAGAGGGTTGGGGACGGGGAATGCGAGGCGCCGCGTGATCCGCGCGCCATTCAGTCCGATTTCACAGCACGCCGCGATTCGCGCGTTATGTTCGCGCTTCAATCTGAAGAATATCGCCGTCGTATGTCGCCACGTTAATTATGCCTGCGGGCAGACATCGCCGTAAGGACGCTGGCGCGCGCGTCGTTTGACCCGGCGTCCTGAAGTTTTCCCCGCCAGATGAAGCGCTCCCATGCGCCGCTGTAGCACTTGGGGCATTGCGTCGGCGGACGATCGGGGCGCGGGGGCTCGTAGCCGCACGAGTGGCACTGCACGACCGCGAGAATGGGCCGTGGAAGTGCTGAGATGAAATCCCCGTGTTCAATGTAGTCGTTGGGCAGCATAGACGTGCCTCTGGCGCGGGTGCGTTGGCGATCGAGATGAGCTTACATCGCGATGGCCGGCGCGGGCGGGCGGGATGCAATTCCAACCCAAATCGCACGCAAAGTTACGTCAATCTGGGCGAATCAATTCGTGGTGAACCGTCCGCGTCAGTTATACGACGGGCGCGACTCTTGAGTTTTATGACGGATAGTGGAACGAAAAAACCCGCGGCGTCAGCTGTATGGCGGACGCCGCGGGCTTTATTTTAGAGCCGGGGGTGGGGCCGGTCCCGCTCAAGGCAATGATTAGGCAGGGTTTTCGGGGGGTGGCGGCACTTCGTCGGCAACAACTGCGGTGGTTACTGTGGCATCGACCGCGCCGGCTTCACCGGCATCCAGGTCATCGTCGGTTTCTTCGACGTAAACATCATCGAGATCCGTGGCGTCGACTTCGCGACGCATGAGGTAGTAGATGACGGTGTTGGCCGAGAAGTAGAAGCTGATGGCAAATGCGCCGATGAGGCCGATCACCAGATAAATCCAGAACTGCATGATGCCGGCCGAGGTAGAGTCCCAGCGCGTGAGCACGCCATAGCTTGGGCTGTGGGGCAGTGGCTGACGAGGGTCGTGGGGAAGCTGCCACATGCGCGCGAAGACATCAGCGGGGGATTTATCGGCCGGGTAAGCATGCTGAGCGCCGAGCATCCAAGTCATGAAAAACCATGTGACGGCCAACATCAGCCAGACGAAGAATCGCACGAACAGATAGCACACCGCTCCGTAAACAACGGATACCAGGGTGTACCAGAGCATTCGCCAGGGCCGGGCAAACACATAGCTGAAAGATCGGCTAATCGCGTCAAAGCTGTCGGAGCCTTCAACGGCGATTGTCGGATACATGAGGTTGAATCCACCCATCATGCCCAGCAGAACGAGCGTGATAATGAATCCGCCGATCAGAGCCAGGAAAAACGTCAGGCTGGCGACGAAAGCCCCGATGTGAGAGAGGTGAAACAGGATCGTCGAGGCCACGGCGATAATCAGCCCGATGACCAGCACGATGAACACGGGAATGACCGGCGCAAAGATAAAGCTCAGCACCTTCGCGATTGAAAAGCTCATCGCATGACGTACCGAGATTTTTTCATCGCGGGCGACGTGAACGGCGGCGATTCGGGAGATCGCGCCGCCGAACACGGACCAAATGAGCAGGAACCAAATCGTATAGAGCAGCGCGAAAAGCCAGTGGTTGCTCCAGAGCCAGAGCGGGCCGACCGCGATAAAACGCCAAACCGATTCGAACGGGTTGGCATGAAACATCAGGATGCCATTGGCCTGAGTGACTTCGTAATTGAAGAACGTCCTGAATGTGCCCGCCGAAGGGTTGCTCAAGTCAAATTGTGCGGGGCCTGGCTCGGAATCGGCTGTGGATAGCGCAATGTGGTCTGCCGGAGAGATTTGAAATCGCTGCGGCCAGAGCGCGTCGAGAATGAGGCCGCCGCACCAGAGGCACCCCAGCGCAACCAGCGCGATGATGAGCTTCGAGGGGTGTACTGCAATTCGAAACGCGCGAAACAGATGAGTGAACGGAAATACTTCGCGCCACTCGATTCTACGAACAGTTGCCGCTTCGTCCGCCATCGACGGACCTCCTTTATCCCTTGATGACTTCCCGGCGCCGCGGCAGGCGCCGAAGCGCGCGCGGCGGCATTATAGTCGGCGTCGTTGATTAAGCGAGCAAGGGAAATGATTCAGTCGGGAATGAAAAAAACAAGGTCGAAAACTGACGGGGAGCGGCAGCTAAATAACAAGGCGCGATTCCGCGCTTCGTGGCATGGGCTTCGAGCCCATGATTGAGGGAGATGACCTCCGACGACGGGTACGATTAGGGAAAACCAAGTTTCGACAGTTGGACAACCTTCTGAATTTGCCGGCAAAATATCCCCGGTTCGGCAAGTTGGTTTTCTCACATCTCACCCGGCGCTGGACCCGAAACGTTCCCGGCCACGGCCTGTCTTCGACCCTGAGGCTCAGACCCGAAGGGGAAGGCCGTGCCACTTAAAAACAATGGCGCGGAATCGCGCGCGGTCATTTAGCCCTGAAAAATCATGACTCACCACTGAGGCGCGGAGGTCACGGAGACATGCTGAGAAAATCCAACTGCAAGCTGCGCAACCTGCAACTCATAACCGTGACGGCAATTCAGGTGTAATTGCTTTCGCAACTTGGTCTTCTCCGTGTCCTCCGTGCCTCCGTGGTGAATAATCCGGGCTATTCGTCGTCGGATGGGTCTTCGGGGCCGGTGGCTTTGTCGGGGATTTGATATTTCCCGTCGAGCCAGCGACCCAGGTCAATGAGCTTGCAGCGATCGCTGCAAAAAGGGAAGGGCCTGGCCGGATCGAGCGGCAATGATTCGTCGGGTTCCTCAACGGGCTTGCGGCAGATCGGGCAGCGAAATTCCATGGCGAACCCGTGCCGGTTGAAGTTAGCTCGATTTCTTTTTCGAAGCCTTGGCCTCAGACCTGCTCTCGGGCTTCGATTCGGATTTTGGAGCTGGTTTGGGCTCCGAAGCAGTGGTGGAAGGTGCAGCTTCCTTTTTCTCGGAAGGCTTTGATTCCGTGGTCGTCGCGGCGTCGGATTTTTTAGTGTCGCCGGTGGGTGCGCTGTCGGCCTTGGCGCTTTCTTTGTAGCCCTCGGAACGATAATCGGTGATGTAGAACCCGCTGCCTTTGAAGATCAACCCCGCGCCGGTTCCAATGAGGCGTTTGACTTTATTCTTGGCGCACTTTGGGCACTTGCGGATTGGGGACGCGGTCATCGAATGGAACTTTTCAAACTTGTGCCCGCAGGCCGAGCACTTGTATTCGTAGGTTGGCATAGGGACCTGTACTGCGGTTTGTTCTGGCAGCGAGTATTGTCTGGCATACGCGATCAGGTGTTTCTGCTGACGGCCACCTGGGCCGGGCGGAGCGTTCGGCCGTGCAGGGCGTAACCTTTCTGAAGCAACTGAGTGACTGTCGGGACCGTGTAGTTCGAGTCCTGTTGCATCAGAGCCTGATGCATGGTGGGATCGAATGGCGTGCCGGGCTCGGGGGCGATTTCTTCGACTTCGAGCTTGCGAAGCACATCGAGCCATTGATCGTGCACGATCTGCATGCCTTTTAAGATTGAGGCCGAGTCGGCTTTGGCTGGGTCGACGGCCAAAGCGCGTTCAAAGTTATCAATTACCGGTAGCAGGCTCTTGATCAAAGAGCTGTTGGCATACTGCACGCGCTGCTCGTTTTCCTGCTCCTGACGCTTGCGAATGTTCTGAAACTCGGCGGTTGCGCGGGCGAGGCGCTCGAAAAGTGAATCGCGTTCGCGGCGGAGATTTTCGATGTCGCCGCCATCGCCCCGGCGGGATGCGCCCAGATCATCGGGACCGACGCTGCCCTGGGCAGCGTCGGGCTCCGTGCGGTCGTATTCCTGGGCATCTTCGAGATTTGAATCGTCAATTGGAATTCGGGCCATTACGTAACTCTCTGATGAGGAATGGATGAACTGGATACACAGCAAATGTCGAACCACCCGATCGGGAACTCACGATCCTTTTTCGTCGGTCGTAAACACTTGCTTAAGCTTATCCATAAAAGACTTACGCTGGGGCATCAGTTTTTCGTCCTCGCTGGCGGCAAACTCGCGAAGCAATTGCTTCTGCCGATCTGACAGTTTCTTTGGGATTTCAATGAGGATCTGGACGATTTCGTCACCGCTTTTGTATGAGCGGAGGTCGGGGACGCCCTTGCCCTTGAGCTTGAACACTTCGCCGTGCTGAGTGCCGGCTGGGATTTCGAGCATTTCGCGACCGCGGAGGGTTGGCACTTCGACAGCCGACCCAAGAGCGGCCTGAGTGAAAGAGATCGGAACCTGGCACACGATGTCGTTGTGGTGCCGGGTGAACATCGGATGGGGTTTAATGGCGATGTAGCAGTGGAGGTCGCCGGATGGGGCGCCGTTTTCACCGGCCTCACCTTCGCCGGCAATACGGACTGCCTGGCCTTCATGCACACCAGCGGGGATTTTCACGGTGACAACGCGCTGCCGGGTCTGTCGCCCCCCGCCTCGGCAGGTGGGGCAGCCTTCCCGAACGATGGAGCCGCGTCCCCGGCAGTTGGGGCAGGTGGTGACCATGCGGAACATGCCGCCGAAGCCCTGCTGGGCGATCCGGCCCTGCCCGCCACACTGCACGCACACCACGGGCGGGACGCCGGGCTTGGCGCCGCTGCCTTTGCAGGTTTCGCACACTTCCTGCTTCTCAAATTGCAGCGTCTTGTCGCAACCGGTGGCGACTTCCTGAAGCGTAAGCTCGACCTGGGTTTCCAGATCGAATCCACGTTGGGCGCGACGGCCCGGACGCTGACCCGCACCACCGCCGGCGGCGCGTCCGCCGAATGCCCCGCCGAAGATGTCGTCGAACATCGAGAAGATGTCGCCAACATCCATGTGCGAGAAGTCGTGACCGCCTCCCACTCCGGCATGGCCGAACTGGTCATAGCGCTTACGCTTTGCTTCATCGCCCAGCACCTCATAAGCCTCGGCGCACTCTTTAAATGCGGTCTCGGCTTCGGCCTTGTTTTCGTGATTTCGATCGGGGTGATACTTCATCGCCAGCCTTCGGTAAGAGCGTTTGATCTCCTCACCGTTGGCCGTTTTGGTGACACCCAGAACTTCGTAATATTCTCTTTTGATACTTGCCACGTTCATCCTACGTCCACAGGCACGGGTCAGTTTGCCGGCTTGCCTACCCGCAAAGACACGAAGACACAAAGATAAGGGCAGGCAGTAAGCTGTAGGCAGCAGGCAGTAGGAAAAGCTCCTTTTCTGCCTGCTGCCTACTGCCGACTGCCGACTCTTTTATATCTTCGTGCCTTCGTGGCTCGGGGGTTCACTTTTTATCGGACGAATCGCCAATTAAATCGTTTATCAGGAAGGTGTAGCATTTGCCATCCCAAGTTTAGCGGCCCCGCTCGCGGGGCGCGGACTGCCTGGACGCTACACCAAAACGGAAACCGCTTTAGATGACCGCGCCGGCCACCGGCTGCGGGTGCTTCTCGCCCTTTTTCTCCTTCAATTCGGTGATCATGACGTCGGTGGTCAATGCCAGGCCGCTTACGCTGGCGGCGTTGAGCAGCGCGGTCTTGGCGACCTTGGCCGGGTCGATGATTCCGAGCTTGAGCATGTCGCCAAATTCGCCATTGGCGGCGTTGTAGCCCCAATTGGGGTTCTTGTTGTTCAGGATCTCGTCGACCACCACATCGCCATCTTCGCCGGCATTATCGGCGATCTGGTGAGCGGGCGAACGCAGCGCCTGGCTGACGATTTCGAACCCGATCTTTTCGTCGCCCCTGGCCTTGCTCTTGGCATTGTCAACGGCTTCGATGGCACGAAGGAACGCAACTCCCCCGCCGGGGACGATGCCTTCTTCGGCGGCGGCACGGGTCGCGTGCAGCGCGTCGTCGATGAGGTCCTTGCGCTCCTTCATTTCGGTTTCGGTGGCAGCGCCGGCGCGGATGATGGCGACACCGCCGGTGATCTTGGCGAGGCGTTCCTGGAGCTTCTCGCGATCGTAATCGCTGGTGGTTTTTTCGATCTGCTGGCGAATCTGCTCGGAACGGGCTTCAATCTCTTTACGCTTGCCGGCGCCTTCCACGATCAACGTGCGGTCTTTATCGACGGCTATGCGCTTGGCGCTGCCGAGGTCTTCGACCTCGACGTTTTCGAGCTTCAGACCGAGATCTTCGCTGATAAACTTTCCGCCGGTCACGACGGCCAAATCAGCCATGAGAGCCTTGCGGCGATCGCCGAAGCCCGGCGCCTTGACGGCGCAAACGTTCAACACGCCGCGAAGCTTATTGACGACGAGCGCGGCCAACGCTTCGGACTCAACGTCTTCCGCGATGATCAGCAGCGGACGCCCGCCGGTCACGATCTTGTTCAGAAGCGGGAGCAGCTCGGCGAGATTGCTGATCTTCTTCTCATGAAGAAGGATGTAAGCGTTCTCCAGGGCGGCTTCGAGGGTGGTCGGATTGGTCATGAAGTAGGGCGACAGGTAGCCCTTATCGAACTGCATGCCCTCGGTGTATTCAAGGACAGTGTCGGTGCTCTTGCCTTCATCGACCGTGATGACGCCTTCCTTGCCGACCTTTTCCATCGCTTCGGCCATCAGCTCGCCAATATGCTCGTCGCCGTTGGCGGAAATGGTGGCGACGCGTTTGTAGTCTTCGCGACCTTTCACCTTCTTCGAAAGCGCCGTGATGGCTTCGCAGGCGGCGTCGGCGGCTTTGGTGATGCCGCGTTGAATCAGGACGGGATTGACACCGGTGCGAACGTACTTGAGGCCTTCGATGTAGATCGCCTCGGCCAGTACAGTAGCGGTGGTGGTGCCGTCGCCGGCCACATCGCCCGTCTTGCTCGCGACCATGTTCACGAGCTTGGCGCCCATATTCTCGAAGGGTTGGGGAAGCTCGATTTCCTTGGCGACGGTGACGCCGTCCTTGGTGATGCGCGGGCTGCCGAAGGATTTCTGCAACACGACGTTACGACCGCGTGGCCCGAGTGTCGCCTTAACCGCCCGCGCCAGTTGCGACAATCCCGCGGCAATTTCCGCCCGCGCGTCGCTGTCAAACTTCATCTGTTTCGCTGCCATGATTACCTCGAATCTTTGATTTCAAAATTTAAGTCGCTCCGCCGTCGGGCGAGTGAAACGCGAAGACGTGAAACGTGAGTTTCACGTGTTACGTTTCACGCGCATCCTTATTCAAGGATGCCCAGGATGTCGGACTCTCGGAGAATGACGAACTTCTCTCCGCTCACTTCGACATCGGTGCCCGAGTACTTGCCGTAGTAGACGGTATCGCCGGGGCGAACACCGAGTTCCATGGGCTTGCCCTTGTCATCCAGTTTGCCGGGGCCTGCGGAGACGACTTTGCCTTTGGTGGGCTTTTCCTTGGCGGTGTCCGGCAGGAGAATTCCGCTGGCGGTCTTCTGCTCAGCTTCCGACTGCCGGACGATCACGCGATCTGCTAATGGTTTGAGTTTCATAGTTTATTCCTGATTACTTGTTACCCGCACCTCGCTGATTGCGAGAGCGGCTTGATCTTGGTGTCTTTGTTTGTTTCGACGCGTTCACGAAATCAATCAGCGTGACCTTCTTCCCGTGGCGGCGTGCGTGTAGCCAGAACTTAAATGAAGCCGGTGATTCACCACTTTTTCGACCTAAGAGAACGCCACGGATGCTGAAATCAGCATCAAGGTCAGGCCACATAACGCCTACGCTGGTGATTTCATAATTGGCCCACTCTTCGGAAGTTCCATGGACCAGTCGCGGATACCATTCCGTTGGAACGACAACCGTGCGGCCATCTTCCAAATCGATTGTGATGGTTTCACCCGTCACCTCGACCAATGTGGCGCGTGCTGTTTCAAGTTCAGTGGTTGAAGAACTCATTCCAAAGTTGCAAAAACAATTCCTGGTTTTGCTCCACAAGTTTCCGAGCTTCAGTCACTTCATGCGGCCGAAATCGCCCGCTGAATTCAAACACGACTGGATCCAGCCAGAATTTAGCGTGCTTCCCGTTTTTCTTCACATGGATGTGCGGCGGTTCATCATTGTCGCTTGCATAAAACTCAAATCGGTAACTTCCGCTACGCAAAACCACGGGCATCCGGTCACCTCGACTCGCCGGAATGATCCAAGCACTTCAATCCAGCTCTGCTCTACATCATGTCACCCATGCCACCCATGCCGCCCATTCCGCCCATGCCACCGCCGTGGTCATGATGATGGTCGCCGCCCTCTTCTTTTTCCTTGGGCTTGTCGACGATGATGCAATCGGTGGTCAGGAGCAGAATCGCGACTTCGGACGCGTTCTGAAGGGCAGTTCGCTCGACCTTGGTCGGGGTGATGATGCCACCCTTGACGACGTCGACATACTCGCCAGTTAAGGCGTTGAAGCCTTCGTGGTCACGGGATTCCATAACGCGACGGACAACAACCGAGCCGCTGGTGCCGGCGTTCTCGGCAATCTGCTTGAGCGGAGCGGTCAGGGCGTTGCGAACGATCTTGACACCCGCGGCCTCATCGCCTTCGAGCTTGAGATTGCTGCCGCCATTCAGCGCCTTCATCGCGCGGATCAGCGCCACGCCACCGCCGGCGACAACGCCTTCTTCAACCGCAGCGCGGGTCGCATGCAGCGCGTCTTCGATGCGGGCCTTCTTCTCTTTGAGCTCGGCTTCGGTAGCCGCCCCGACATTGATCTGAGCCACGCCACCGGCCAGCTTGGCCAGGCGCTCCTGGAGCTTTTCGCGATCGTAATCGCTGGTCGTGTCGGCGATTTCCCGGCGGATCTGTTCGATCCGGCCTTGAATCGCCTTGGTGTCGCCTGCCCCTTCGATGATCGTGGTGTTGTCGTTGTCGGAACGAACGAGCTTGGTCTGCCCAAGCTGGTTGATTTCGACTTTGTCCAGCTCGATCCCCAGGTCCTTCATGATGGCCGTGCCACCGGTGAGGATGGCGATGTCTTCGAGCATGGCCTTGCGACGGTCGCCGTACCCTGGGGCCTTGACGGCCAGAATATTCAGGATGCCGCGAAGCTTGTTCACCACGAGCGTGGCCAGCGCCTCGCCCTCGACATCTTCAGCGATAATGAGCAGCGGGCGCTTCGCCTTCTGAATCTTTTCGAGCAACGGGATCAGCTTGTTGGCAGACGATATCTTGTCTTCGAATACCAGGACATAGGCCTTCTCGAGCTGGGCGACCATTTCGTCGGGGTTGGTGATGAAGTTCGGCGAGATGTACCCGCGATCAAACTGCATCCCCTCCACCACATCGACGAACGTTTCGAGGCTCTTGCCCTCTTCAACCGTGATGACGCCGTCTTTGCCCACGCGATCAAACGCATCGGCCATGATGCCGCCGATCTCGCGATCGTTGTTGGCGCTGATCGAGGCGACATTGGCAATGTCGTTCTTGCCCTGGATGGGCTTGGATTGCTTGCGCAAGTTTTCGACGACCGCGGTGACCGCTTTGCGAATGCCGCGTGCCAGCGCCATCGCGTCGGCACCTGCGGTGAGGTTGCGGTATCCTTCCCGGAAGATCGCCTCGGCCAGGACGGTGGCCGTCGTGGTTCCGTCGCCGGCCACATCGCTGGTCTTGGTGGCGGCTTCTTTTACGAGCTTCGCGCCGATGTTTTCAAACTTATTGCTCAGCTCAATTTCTTCGGCAACGGTGACACCGTCTTTGGTAACGGTTGGTGCGCCCCAACCCTTATCGAGCACCGCGTTTCGGCCACGAGGGCCCAGGGTGGATTTAACAGCTCGGGCTAACTTCGTGACACCTTCCAATAACGACTTTCGTGCGTCGGCATCGAATTCAAGAATCTTTGCGGCCATCGACTTCGCTCCTTTCGAGACTATTTCTTTCAGTGCGATCTCCCCGCGTCTAACCAATTGCCTCCGGCCAGCTTCGCGACGCGTCGCACCTTCATGTGCGTAGAGAATCAGCGCAGACCACATAATCAAACGTAGTGCCGCGAGCGATCCGGGATTAACTTGGTTATAAAGCCTCATCCCATAGAATGTTATGGGAACCCAAAGGAGCGGGTGCCAGAGCGTGTAACTGTCAGGCTGGCAGGTCGCCGAAAGGTCCGCGATGCCGCGTTGCCATTGTGGCAGTTGCACCGCGATCTCGTTTGCGGGCAAACGGCCCAGTCAATCTAAGAGCCTCTAAGGCCGAAGAAATCAATCCGACACGCACAATCCCGTGAAGGTTTCAACGCAAAGACATCGCTTCACGAACCCGCCTCCCCCGCGCGCCAACTG
>DAIRGS010000076.1:24954-25161 GCA_036794395.1 Tepidisphaeraceae bacterium
CAGGGAGGTCGGTCGGCAATTTCCATCAGGCTCAAGCCGCCTGCCGCGCGTCGAGATTGATCGACGTCTCGGCGAAAGCCGCAGGGCCGGCGCCGGGTGAGATGTGGGAAAACCAACTCGCCGAAACCGCGTCAGCCCTTAACTCAAAAAGTTCCTTCCATCCCCGTCAATTGCCAAAAAACCCGCCCCTCATCCCCCCCTTACAAA
>DAIRGS010000077.1:0-25090 GCA_036794395.1 Tepidisphaeraceae bacterium
GTGCTGAGTGCTGAGTGCTGAGTGCTGAGTGCTGAGTGCTGGGTGCTGGGTGCTGGGTGCTGGGTGCGGTCAATTGCCGGACGTTGCATAGCGTTGCATTTCGTTGCAGGGGATGTATGGGCCGGAGGGGCGCGGCACACCTTGGCGCACCTGGATACAGACTGGCACGCTTTTCGGGGCCGGCCTTATCTGATTATTGCCTTATGGGAAGGCTGGGGCAAGCCGGGGTCTTTACGCGGGCGCGCCATCCGCCGTCGACAACTCCGCCTGCTTCAAGACAAGTTGCGTGGCATCCTCCGAAAGGTCCGGCGGATATCCAAACTTCGCCAACAATCTCCGCACGCTCCGCCGCAAGTCCGCCCGCACACTCTCACGTTGCGTCCAATCTAGCTTCGGCATCCGCTTCACCATCTGAGATAGTTCGCGCGCCATCAGCTTCAGCGCATCCGATTTCATTACTTCTTTAGCCGACCCGTTTTCCGCAAGTGCGTCATAAAAAGCCGTCTCTTCGTTGCTAAGTCCGAGCTCTTCTCCATGCCGTTTCGCTTCCCGGACCCACTTCGCCAGCTCCAGCAGCTGCGCAATCATCTCGGCGGTGCTGATCTGTTTGTTCGTGTAGCCAAGCATCGCCTTCTCCAGCGCTTCGCGGAATTTCTGCGCCTGCACGAGGTTCGTCCGCTCGCTGATCTTGATCTGATCTGTCAGGAGCTTTCGCAGCGTCTCGAGCGCGAGGTTCTTCTGCTCCAGTGCTGATACCCGCTTCAAGAATTCGTCACTGAGGATGTCCAGCCGCGCCGCGTCCAGCCCGGCCGCTGCGAAAAGATCGATCACCTCACCCGCATCTACTGCGCCGCCAATCACCTGCCGAACCGCCGCGTCGATGTCGGACGATCCGCCCGAGCCGGTCGAAGGTCCCGCGTCGTCGGCGAGGCGCTTGCGGATCATCGCCGCGATGCGCTGGAAGAACGCCAGGTGCGGCGCAATCTCCCGCGTTTCCTCGCGCGGCACTGCCAGCGCGAAAGCCGTCGCCAGCCGCTTCACCATTCCGCGGAAACGTTTCCAGCCTGTCTCTTCCCCGACGGTGTGCTTCACGTCCAGTACGTGGTCCACCGCTCCCAGATAGAACCGCAGTACGTTCGTCGGCTCCGCTTCCAGCGCCGCCGCGTAATCGAATCCGTGAAAGAAATCCCGTAACTGCTCGAACGCCGACCGCATCGCCGGGATCGCTTCGTCCTGCAGCTCTTTGATCGGCTTCTCGTCTTCGCCCGTCGCGTTGGCGTACGTCTTGAGCGCATCGGCCAGCGGATCGGCCAGACCGATCATATCCACAATCAACCCGCCCGGCTTCTCGCCGTACACGCGGTTCACCCGCGCGATCGCCTGCATCAGGTTGTGACCGGCCAGCGGCTTGTCCACATACATCGTGTGCGCGCACGGCACGTCAAATCCCGTCAACCACATGTCCACCACGATCGCCAGGCGGAAGTCATCCGCCGGGTCCTTGAATCGGTCCGCCAGGGCCTTGCGCCTCGATTTGCTTCGCCCGTGAACGCTCAGGGGTGCAACACGTTTTTCGTAGGCCTCCTCCGACTCCTTCTCCCGCCTCGGCGGAAGGGCCTCGTTCATGATCACCTTCATCACGCCCTTGTCGTCGTCGTCAGAAACCCAATCCGGGCGGAGTTTCGCAATCTCATCATGCAACCGCGCGGCAATGTCGCGGCTCATCGTCACCACCATCGCCTTGCCTTCCATCGCGCCGCGCCGCTGCTCCCAGTGCTCCACGATGAACTTCGCGACCCGCTCCAACCGCTCAGGTGCGCCGTAAAGCTGCTCGGCGTCGATCCGAACGTTCTCCGGCACCTCCTCGCCGTTCTCGTCCGCCTTCGCGGCCTCGGCGATCTTACGCTCCGCCTCCTTCGCGCCGGCTTCGTCGATTGTGAGCTTCACGATCCGCGGCTCGTAGTACAGCGGTACCGTCGCACCGTCCGCCACCGCCTGCCGAATGTCGTACACATCCGCGTACTCGCCGAAGACCGCCTTCGTCGTCGTGTCGCTGTGAATGAGCGGCGTCCCGGTAAAACCAACGAACGTCGCATTCGGCAGCGCATCCCGCATCCACTTCGCGCCGCCATCGACAAATCCGTACTGGCTGCGGTGCGCTTCGTCCGCCATCACCACGATGTTCGCGCGTTTGCTGATCGCCCGCTTCTCCGGGTCCTTCTCTAAACTCTCGGTAAACTTGTGAATCGTTGTAAAGACCACCCCGCCCGAGGCGCGGTCCAGCAGGTTCTTCAAATGCTCACGGCTGTCGGCCTGCACGGGATCCTGCCGCAGCAATCCCCGGCCCATCGCGAAGGTGTCGAAGAGCTGGTCGTCCAGGTCGTTGCGGTCGGTCACGATCACCAGCGTCGGGTTGGCCATCTCCGCCGCCCGCACCAGCGTGCCGGCCAGCATCAGCATCGTCAGGCTCTTGCCCGATCCCTGCGTGTGCCACACCACGCCGCCTTTCCCTTTTTCCCCCTCTCCCGGTAATCCGGGAGAGGGTTGGGGTGAGGGTGATTTGATCGCTGCAATAACTTTCGCCCGCGTCTTGCGCACCGCGCGAAACTGGTGATACCCCGCGATCTTCTTGACGATGTTCCCGCGCTCGTCCTCCTCAAACGCCACGCATGACCGCAGGTAGTCCAGCAGCGGCTCCGGCGCGAGCAACTCGCGGATCAGCGCTTCCAGCGTCGCCTCGCCGCCGGTCGCCGGCCGCCACGGCGTAAACCGTTGCCGCCTGCTGGTGATGCTCCCCACCCGCGTCAGCAGCCCGTCGCTCGCGACTAGCAGCAGGTTCGGCACAAACAAATCCGGCGCGATTTCCTTGTACCGCCCGAACTGGTCGATCGCCATGTTCAGGTCTGCCGCGGCGTTCGCCGGGTCTTTCAGTTCGATCACCACCAGCGGCAGCCCGTTCACATACAGGATCAAATCAGGCCGGATCGCCTTCCCGCTCGGCCCTTGGATCGTGAGTTGCCGGACGACGAGAAAGTCGTTGTTGGCCGGGTTGTCCAAGTCGATCAGCCGCGCCCGCCCGCCGCGCGTCTCGCCGGTCTTGGCGTCCTTGTACTCGACCGGCACGCCATCGGTCAGCAGGCCGTGGAAGTGGCGGTTGTTCTCGATCAGTGTAGGATGAGGCGGGCGGGAGAGGGAGGCGACGACCGCATCGACCGTGGCGTCAGCTAGTTGCGGGTTTAGCATTCGAAGCTGACCCTTCACTCTTGCCGTGAGGAAAACGGCAGAGGGGTTCGCACGCTCGCGGGCGCGGTTGATTCTCACCGCATCGACAACCGTTATGCCGCTCAGTCCGAACAGTTCGAAAGCCCATTGCTCAACCGACGCCTCTTGCATACTGATCTATCCATTCTACTCTTTGGCGATCCGATAGACTTTCATTCCCTTTCGAACCTTCGGCTTCGATTCGTCCCAGAGGACTCCGGCAGGATCGCCGGGCTTCGCATGCTGCACGTTTTGATCGTTTACCCGTATCGACCCAACCTCCGTTTCCTCAAAGAGGATCGGAAATTCGACAGCGATTCGGTCGCCAACACGAAGTTCTTGCTCTTCGATCACCACCCCAAACTTATCCGACCACGCCTTCGCTATCGTTCCGATGTACTGGTAGTGTGCAGGTACGGGTCGAATTAAGCCGGTTCTGTAAAAGATGGCTTTCGTGGCATCCTCTGGCCATCCAAGATGCTCCTTGTTCCGCAGGATTCGAAAGAGATCCCACGTCGTCATGAGGCCTAGTTCCTGTTGCTCCGCGTTACCGACGATCTCGGATCTGTACACCACGGCGCTTCTGTCGAGCGGCGGGAGATGCCGTTGATGATTCACGATCGTCAATGGTTTAACTTCTGTATGCTTCCACTCTCTCATACGCATCGTCGCGTGCTTCAATGACTGCGTAGCCTCATCGTCTGACGGGCAGTCGTTGATTCCCTTCACGTCAATCACAAGGACGGGCCGCGTGTCATGGATCTGAATGTCCTCGCGTAGGCTGCTCTGGTTGCCTTTCTTCTTCTCTTCCTCATCAACATCGATGACGTTCTGAAATCCGAGAATCCGTAACGAACGGATGATGACTTGGGCAAGTTCGTCACCCGTGCCGCAGAGAAGCATGTACCAGTCCGCGTTATCTTTTCGCAATGTAGCGATCTGACTCTGAAGCGCCTCTACCGCCTTCTTCGCTTGAGCTTCGACATCGTCAACCTGCCGCTCCAACTGTGTCACCGCCGGTAGCTCGTATTCGGGCCGGTGAACCCATTTCGCACTCTCGAGATGTGGGAACAGGTCGGGCCGCCAGGATGCCACAAAACGTTCGAGGAGCTCAACCATAGCGTCTGCGAGCCTAGGTAAGCGCGGTAGCAAAAGAATGAACTGCGACCGCTCTACGAATAATCGTAGACCGGCAACCGTGCTGCCGTACTTATTCTTCGCTAACGGAACCCATTTTGCCGTCTCGGTATTTGAGTATTCAAACGTGCATGTATAGCTTCCATCCGCAGAGAAGCGTTGTAGGAATGCGGAGAGGGGACCGTCGAGAAAATGCATCTCTCGTCCCGACTCGTCTTCCACGTTCGCTGCGTCAGCACCACTGAGAAATCCCCAGTTAGACAAGTGGAGGGCTTCCTTTTCGTCATAGAGATTGTGTCCGTCCCATTTTGCCACACGATAGTCGGCGGTCGCCTTCGGACTTGTGAGGACAATGCATATCCCAGCGAGACTGAAGACTTTCTCTAGTGATGCGCGAGCATAGTACATAGCCAGCGCACGCGGGGTAATCCGACCGTATGCGCAAGACTGCCAAAAGTACTGTATGTTCCGAGTGACATCAACGTTCGGAGCGTCGGTCCAGTCGGCACCGTCGAGATCTACGATCAGGATCTCCTGTTCATTCAGATCCGGAAGATCTGCGGAGCCAGTTGTGACTGTGCGGTAGCCGTCGGATCTCGGGATGTGGTATGCCGAGCCAAAAGTGCCTTCGTCAACATTGTAGCCCGCCGCCTTCATCGATCGCACGAGGTCTGAATTGAGATCTATCGCGAGTATTCTGGGCTTGGAATACTTCGGGGATGCGGCAGGCGCTGTTGATTCGCTGTCGGTGGCTGTGAGCTTCTTGTTTGGCATTCCTGCTCCCGATCACGGATTCGGTCCAACTCGGTGCACATCGGAAAGCTGACTGTGGCGCACTCGCACCCGCCCGCTCAGCAGCCGCGGCAAAAGGTAGTCGCGGAGCGTGGCGAGCTTGGCGGATTCGGCCTTGCTGGCTCGGATGTAAAGAAACTGCGGCTCGACTACTTCGCCAAAGGATCGCGCGGTTGCGGGGTCAGGCACGGCGATGCGGTAGTGCTCCATAGCGGATGCTGCAACGCGCTGCCGTCCACTCGTGCCGCTCATGTTCTGGATCGCGAAGTCGCGGAAAGGTTCCATTCTCGCAAGGCAATACGCGAAGATCGGCGGTAACGGGGGCTTCGTGCGAAGCACGATGTACTCCGTCGATCCCCACGCAACCTCACCGTCGTTCAAAAAGTCGACGTACGCCGTCTTTCCGTTTTCGAGACACGGCGTGATGCGAGCGACAAGCGTATCGCCATTGATGAACTTCATGCCGGAACCGTGCGGGCGACGCTCCCACGCATCCGGTGCATGGCCCGTGGTCGGCATGTTCTTCATGTCGAGGTATGGTGCGTCGGCCCCCTTTGCGAGTCGACGCGGCGGGTTCACGTCGAACGCTTCCGAGATCGGCTTCACCATCCACCCCTCCGGCACGGGGCCGATGGGGGACTCTTTTAGGATGTTGGGGAGGCAGGCGAAGATTTCGCCGGGCATGCCGGGGAAGCCGGCCGCGCCGGCGGCCTTGGCCTTCACCGGCTCGAAGTCCACGAACCACGCCTTGAACACCGCCCGCGCCAATTCCTCCAACTTCCGCCCCGTCCGCCGATTCTGCTCGATCTTGTCGTCGAAGGAGTTCAGGACCGCCAGCATCTCGCGTTGCTCAGCGATGGTGGGGAGCGGTAACGGATACTTGGAGATTGCCTGAACTGAAAGATTTGGCTGTGCGGAGCCGTTGTCGTGCTGGCGAACAAGCCGTTGTCCTAGCGGGCTGCTGAGAAAGTAGTAAAGGTAGTCCTGCGCTATGTTCGCCTTTGGACGGATGATCACGAGAGACGACGCAATTGCTCCCTCATTGAGATCGACACGAGCAATCTTTCCGATCGTTGAACCCCGCAGGCAGTACACAATATCGCCCGACTTCAACTTGCCGCCGCGCAATCGGTCGAAGCACGCGCGAGAAATGTAGTCCATCTCATTCAGCGCTAGTCTACCCGTCGGGTCGATGTGACCCGTGTTTACAAACGGGATGCCCTCGACAACGAAGTCCGCCTGCTTGGGGTAGTTTGAGCTCCGATCGCCGTTAAAGAATTCGGCGACTTCAACCAGATTTGTCCAAGACCAACCTTTGGGCAGTCCTAGCAGATCTAACGCAGGTGGTACGCCCAGTGAAACGCTCTCAAGACGCGATTCAGTTGTCATCGCTGACTCCTTGAAGCATCTGACGTAGAACCTGTGTTAATCGCTCTCCCTCGACCAAACATTCCTCGACCTCCGCTACCAGCCGCGGGTATTTCTCGGCGAAGGATTCCGCGTCTTCTTCGATGTCTTCCGCGCCGACGTAGCGGCCGGGCGTGAGGACGTGGCCGTGTTTGGCGATGGCTTCGATCGTGGCGGATTGGGCGAAGCCGGGGGTGGCCTTGAAGCTCCACTCGCCGTGCCCACCTTCTGAGACAGGGGCGGGGCTCCACCAGTCGGGCGCGGGTTCGCCGCGCCATTGACGGTAGGCGTAGACGATGCGGCCGATGTCGGACGTGGGGAGCGGGTCAGTGGTGCCGGGGAAATACTCGGCGTCTTCCATCCCGCTGAGCACACGCAACACGCGAGTCTGCAGCGTGCCGAGCTTGCGGGCATCGATGAACAGCGTTTCACCTTTGCGGCCGAGGGGGGGCGGGCGGTTGGGTGTACCTTTGCGGATGTTCTTGCCGGATTTATCGCGGGTAAGGAACCACAGGCAGACGGGAATGCCGGTGGTGAAGAAGAGCTGCGCGGGCATGGCGACGATGCAATCGACGAGGTCGGCCTCGACGATCTTGCGGCGAATTTCGCCCTCGCCGCCGGTGTTACTGGAGAGCGACCCGTTGGCCATGACGAAACCGGCCACGCCGCCGCCACGGCCGTTGGGGTAGGCAAGGTGGTGGATGAAATGCTGGATCCACGCGTAATTGGCATTGCCGACAGGCGGGTCGCCGAAGACGAAGCGCCTGTCGCCGCGCAGCAGTTGGCCCGACCAGTCGCTGACGTTGAATGGCGGATTGGCGAGGACGAAGTCGGCCTTGAGGTCCGGGTGGGCATCGCGCAGGAAGGTGTCGCCGGGCGCGGGGCCGAGGTTAGCCTCGATGCCGTGAATGGCGAGGTTCATGTGGGCGAGTCGCCAGGTGGTGGGGTTGGATTCCTGGCCGAAGATGGAGACGTCGGTCTTGTTGCCGCCGTGGGCCTCGGCAAACTTTTCGGACTGGACAAACATGCCGCCCGAGCCGCAGGCGGGATCGTAGACGCGCCCGGCGTAGGGCTCGAGCATTTCCACCAGCACGCGGACGACGGAGCGCGGCGTGTAAAACTCGCCGCCGAGCTTGCCTTCGGCAGCGGCGAATTTTCCCAGGAAGTATTCGTAAACACGGCCGAGCGTATCGCGGGCCTTGTCGCGCGAGCCTTTGAAGCCGATCTGGGCGATGAGATCGATCAGCCCCTTCATCTTGACCGGATCGATCCCGCGCCGCGCGTAATCGCGCGGGAGCTTGGATTTAAGATTGGGGTTGTCACGCTCGACCGCGAGGATGGCATCGTCGATGAGCGTCGCGATATCCGCGCGGGTCGCTTGATTTTGCAGATTGGGCCAACGCGATTCCGGCGGCACCCAGAAAACGCGCTCAGCGGTGTATTCATCGCGGCTTTCCAGCAGAGCTTCGAGTTGCTTGCCCGAAATGCCATCCGCTCCCAACTCGGTTTTCAACTGCTCCCGCCGTGACTCGAATGAATCCGAGATGTATTTCAGGAAGAGCAACCCCAGCACAACGTGCTTGTACTCCGCCGCATCAACCTGGCCGCGAAGCGCATCAGCACTTTTCCAAAGCACATCCGCGTAGGCCAAATCCGATTCCTGCGCCCGATCCTCCGCCATCCAGGTTCCTCAATTCTAATTTTGAGTCAGATCGATCAGTTGTACCGCCCGAATCCCCACCCGCCAAATCGCCCCCCTCCGCCGAATGATCCCCTGGGCGGCGTTCGCACCAACCCGCGCAGAACCATCTGCCGACTTCACGAAGGTGAGTTTCGTGTTGGGGCGCAGGGTGATTGAAACACTGGCGGCACGGGTTGCAAACCCGTGTCACCTGGGGGGCGGTTGGGGGAGGATTTGTGTGGGTCTGACTGCGGAGGCACATGATGAAGATCACACGGCGAAAGTTTCTGGCGAAAACGGGAGTGGGGGCATCGGCGGCGGGGGTGTTTTCGATTGTGCCGCGGCACGTGCTTGGGGGGGCGGCGTTTGTGGCGCCGAGTGAGAGGGTGAATATTGCGATCGTGGGGGCTGGGGGGACGGAGGGCAAGCCGGGGGAATGTTGAGTGCTGAGTGCTGAGTGCTGGGTGCTGGGTGCTGGGTGCTGGGCGGTTCCGGTCGAACTGGTGTCGAAAGTCCAGAAGCTGATCGGGCGAAAAGTGGGTTGAATCACGGATTTACTCGCCGTCGTCGTATTGGATCCGACAACGCAGAGGGCGTGGCTTCACTTGCTGGGAGAATCGAACGTGGCTCGATGGCGGGCAGCTGCGATTGAACGAATTCCGGAACTGCGCGAGGTGATTGCGAGCGCAGAGAATATCTTTGCGCTCTGGATCGATTTGTCGATGGGATTTGCACGCGCGTATCAGCGCAAGTCCTACGACAAAGCACTGGTCGCAAAGATCTACTCATTTGCCGACTGGTGCATTCAAGCGCCGCGCGGCTGTCTTGCGGAACGTGATCCTTTGACGGCGGTGACCGTTTGCTTCTACGAAGACATTCCCACGATCCCAGCTGCCCGGCAGGACATGCCGCGATGGTTTACTTATGAGGAAGTTGCCGAGAACAGGGCGGTTTTTTCTTACCTGATTGGGGATGCGGAGTACGATAAGTTGGTCCAATACATGACGGCAAACCGGCGCCGGTATGAGCCGCGTGATCGGCCGGCGACATGACGCCGTTCCTGGCAACGCTGTGAGGGCGTGAATCCACACAACCGTTTGGTTTTGCGGTATTATTTTGACATGCGTAACGAATTCATGGCCATCATCGAGCAGGACGAAGGCTGGTATGTGGCGTATTCGCCGGAAGTACCGGGCGCGAACGGGCAAGGGCGAACGAAGGACGAAGCAACAGAGAGCCTTCGGGCCGCGATTGAGTTAATCCTTCTGGATCGGAGGGAGGACGGGTTACGGGGCGCCCCCGCTTCGGCGATTCGCGAGACGGTGACGGTCGGATGAAGACCGGCGCGCTACTGAGACACCTTCGCCGTCATGGCTGCGTCTTGAAACGGGAGGGTGGCAGCCATGCTCTCTGGACGAATCCGGCGACCGGGCAGGTTGAAGCTGTGCCGCGGCACACGGAAATTCCCAACGTTCTGGCCCGCAAGATTTGCCGTGGGCTGTCGGTGCCGGAAGTCGGCCGATAGAGAACGCGCGAGGCGAAGCAACATCAATATCCAGCATCGTCATATTTCCGGGCACTTAAGTGACTGTTGACGGTCGATCGTGGGAAGTTCCATACCCGGTTCGTCAAGCTCACTGCAGCAGTGGGCGCGTCGTGGTCCTCTACGATTGAGAGCCTCTAAAAGTCTATAGCCGTGCCCGATGACGATGTGATGGGGTCTTTATTGTAACGGCGTACGACCTGGTAGGTAAGCCTCTCGCGGCATCTCGCCGAAGAATGCGACGTCGAGGTAGATCATGAAAAAGAAGTCAATAAACAATCAAAGTGCCTTGCCCAAGGGATGGAGTCAGAAGAAGATCCGTGCACTCGCGAATTACTACGAGAATCAATCTGAAGATGAAGCCATCGCGGAAGACGAAGCGGCTTGGCATGACCCGAAGGTGACGATGATGGCCGTTCCGATCGAGTTGGTGCCGAAAGTTCAAAAACTAATTGCGAAAAAGGTCGGCTGAATAATCGCGTTCACACGATTCGATTGCGGACCCATTCACGGCGGAAAGGTGGTCACATGGCAATGCACGTACATCACGCCTTTGCTGGCGGCGGCGAAAATGAAGGCGAAGGCGAAATCGAACGCACGAAAGCCATGGATGCAATGAGCGACATGCTCGGGCCGGGGCAAGTGGATCAGGCGATTGGGCAGGCAATTCAAATGTGCTGGATGTCCTTGCCAAGCGAACGCCGAACCGTCGCGGAAGTCGAAAAGCAGATCCGGCGGCTGGTCGACCGTGCGATCGCGAACCTGCACGAGGATGCGCAAGCGTTTGGGCGCGGCGGGTAACTCAACACGGCAAACCGGGAGTCGCGAAGCAGCACCAGCGGCAATTCCTCGTCAACGACGGCGTGGGGGAATGTGCTGCCCGAAGAGCAGCATTGCGATCGCCAGAATGATGGCGAGTTCGCCGATCGACGGGGCGTGGAAAAGATCGATCGCAAACATCAGGGCGATCATCATAATTGAACCGGCGGATGAGGAACACTGATATGTGTGGTTGATTCATGGATTTGAAACCGAGCATTGAATCGTTGGATGGCGGGCGGGTGCGTCGATATCAGGTCGGCCGCGGGGAAAATGCAGTTTCGTATGGGGACGCGATCGAGGGCTGGATCGAGGACGAGCGTTTCAGGCGGCATTTTATCTCGTTGCTTCGGGATGCGCCGTTCACGGCATATCGATGGGAGACGCCGTCCATTACCACCGGAACGCTGGGCCGTCCCGTTGAGTTTGTGCTGATTGATGCGCCGGGGCTGGAGCGGCCGCCGGAGCCGGTTGCATTTGATGAGCGGTTTGGCGGCGAAGGTGATGAGCCGGTGATTTCGTTTTTAAATCTTGGCGGCGACGCGACGGTGCGGGGAGATTTAACCGCAGATGGCGCAGATGGCCGCAGATAAGAGGGGGAGCGGTGACGGGCGGAGCCGGGTTTCATCTGCAATTGGTGGATCATCGTCTTGCTTGTTTGCGATCTCGTTTAGGAATGTTCCCTTACGTTGCGCGGGTGAAATGCGGAAGACACAGGGGGAAGCGCTGGCGCGGGCAAGTTGGGCGCGGCGCTACTTCGCCGGGGTACGGATTCGGCTGCGCTCACCGCAGGCCTATGACCGCTATGCGCGTGGGTGATGGGGAGTCGCTTGCGGGTTGAGGGAACGGCGAGGAATCTGCGATGCGGGTGTGGTGCTCCCACTCCGGCCTGCGACGAGCTCAGTCGAATCGAAGACACCGGAACCATAAGCAGGTCGGTGCTTCTGTCGGCGGGTTGAGAATACGCGGTGAGCGTCATTCGCTTGGGGGTGTGAGGTATAAGGGGTTCACGGGGCTATAAAGGTGGATGTCACCTTAACAGCCCGGATCGTGAGAATCATGGTCCACCCTTGGTTTGTGGAGATGAAAGCTAAACGGCGAGTATAAGGAAAACAAGCATCCGAAAGAAAGTGCCTGGGGATGGGGATTCCGGGTCAACACATCTCCGGCACGGGTTGCAAACCCGTGTCACCTGGGAGGACGTTGCGGTAGGATTTGTGTGGGTCTGACTGTGGAGGCACAAGATGAAGATCACACGGCGGAAGTTTTTGGCGAAAACGGGAGTGGGGGTTTCGGCGGCGGCGGTGTTTTCGATTGTGCCGCGGCACGTGTTGGGGGGGGCGGGGTTTGTGGCGCCGAGTGAGAAGGTGAATATTGCGATTGTGGGGGTGGGCGGGCAGGGGCGGACGAATGTGAGGGGGTTGTTTCGGGAGTGTCCGGATGCGCAGATTATCGCGGTGGCGGACCCGATGCGGGCGGTGAGTCTGGAACGGTTTTATTTTAAGGGGATGGCTGGGAGGGAGCCGGTGAGGGAGGAGATTGAGAAGCATTTTGGGGAGAAGACGCCGGGGTTTAAGTGTGCGGCGTATGAGGATTTTCGGGTGATGCTGGAGAAGGAGAAGGGGGTGGATGCGGTGTTGTGCGCGACGCCGGACCATTTGCACGCGTATGTGACGGTGCTCTCGATGCGGGCGGGGAAGCACGTGTTTTGCGAGAAGCCGCTGACGCACAACATCGCCGAGGCCCGGATGGTGGCGAATGTGGCCAGGGAAACGAGGCTGGCGACGCAGATGGGGAACATCGGGCACTCGACGGAGGGGATTCGGCAGACGGTGGAGTGGCTGCGGGATGGGGCGATTGGAGTGGTGCGGGAGGCGCATTCGTGGGTGCCGGCATCAAGGTGGAATCCGGAGCTGCAGGGGAAGCCTGGGGATGAGCCGGGCGTGCCTTCGGGATTGAATTGGGATTTGTGGCTGGGGCCGCGGATGCAGCGGCCTTACAGCCCGGCTTATGTGCCGGTGACGTGGCGGGATTTCTGGCAGTTTGGGTGCGGGGCGCTGGGGGATTTTGGGTGTCATGACATGGACGCGGCGACGTGGGCATTTGAGCTGCCGGTGCCGGAGAGCGTGGAGGTATTGCCGGCGGGGCATAGCGATGCGGAGATCGCGCCGTATGGGGAGATCGGGTATTACCATTTTCCGGCGCGGGTCTCTCCGAGTCCGCTCGGCGGGGTGGGTACACCCCGCACTCGCGGACTCGGGGCAGACAAGAATGATCTGCCCCACCAAGGGAAGGCAGATGAGAAGGACCTGTCTCACCGCGGGAAGGCAGATGAGAAGGACCTGTCTCACCGAGGGAAGGCGGGCGAGAATGTCGGCCCTACCGAAGAGCAGCCGGGGCTGAAGCTGACTTGGTATTCGGGCGGGTTGCGGCCGGCCCATCCGGATGCGATGCCGGAGGGATCGCGGCTGGCGGATCGGGGGATTATGTTTGTTGGAGAGAAGGGTGTAATGCAATGCGATGGTGCGGGCGGTGCGCCGCGGCTGTATCCGGAAACGCTGAAGAATAACTACAAGCGTCCTGCCAAGACGCTGGTGCGGAGCAAGGGGCATCACCGGGATTGGGTGGATGCGATTAAAGGCGGGCCGCCGGCCTCGGCCAATTTTGAGTATGGGGCGAAGCTGACGGAGATCACGCTGCTGGGAGTGATGTCGCTGAGGCTTGGGGGTAAGCGGATTGTGTGGGATGGCCAGAACATGAAGGCAACAAACCTCGCGGGGGCGGATGAGATCATTCACGAGACACGGCGGAATGGATGGGAGCTGGCATGAGCGAAACACAGTTGAATCGGCGCGAGTTTATTTCGCGGTCGGGACAGGTTGGCGCCGCGGCACTGGCGGCATCGGCATTGATGGGGACTGCGAAAGCAGCGGCGGGCGATGCGTGGCAGATCGGGTGCTTTACGCGGCCGTGGGCGGCGTTTGATTATCGGGTGGCGTTTGATGAGATCGCCGCGGCGGGGTTTAAGCATGTGGGGCTGATGACGACCAACAGCAAATCGAAGCATATTCTCAGCGAGGAGACGATGGTTGATGATGCGCATCGGGTTGGCGAGGAAGCTAAACAGCGCGGGTTGGGCATTGCGACCGCGTGGGGCGGGGATTTGTCGATTGGTAAGTCTGCCGATGGCGGCGTTACGGAGCTGCGGCATCTGATCGACCTGTGTGCGGCGGCGGGTGCGAAAAGCATTCTGCTGGGCGGGGTGGGGAATGAGAAGTTTGTGGGCCCGTATTACGCGACCATCGCCAAGTGCTGCGATGAAGCGGCGGCGAAAGACGTGGGGCTGGTGATTAAGCCGCACGGGGGGACGAACGGGACCGGCGCGCAGCTTCGCAAAGCGGTGGAGCGGGTAAATAATAAGAACTTCCGAATCTGGTACGACGCCGGGAACATTTACTATTACTCGGAGGGGAAGATCAGCCCTGTTGATGACGCTGCGGAAGTTGATGGGCTGGTGAGCGGGTGGTGCATCAAGGATTTTGCGATGAAGCCGAAGAAGGACGTGGATCTTACGCCGGGGACCGGGATGGTGGATTTTGGGGCGGTGCTTGGGAAGCTGAAGAAGGGCGGATTTACGGGCGGGCCGCTGGTGGTGGAGACGCTGAGCGCGGGGGAGCGGCCGCGGATTCTTGAGCAGGCGAAGAAGGCGCGGGCGTTTGTGGAAAGCCTGGTGGCGTGATTCTGATGTCCCGCCGCGAGAGCAGTAGAGAGAAGATAGTTGAGAGTAGATAGAATGCTTTAGAGGCGCATGAGGAGGAGCGTCGCTTGGAATTCCCCCTCACCCCAGCCCTCTCCCGGAGGGAGAGGGGGCAAGAGGGCGCGTCGGGTTCATCAGCCCTGTCCCACATACATATTATGTCCCGCCCTACCACCATCACTGACATCGTTGCTCGCGACATCCGCTTTCCGACTTCCCGCGAGTTGGATGGATCGGATGCTATGAACGCCGATCCGGATTATTCGGCGGCGTACTGCATTTTGAAGACGGATGATCCGGCGGGGCTGGAAGGCCATGGGTTCACGTTCACCATCGGGCGGGGGAATGAATTATGCGTGGCGGCGATTAATACGCTGGCGCCGCTGGTGCGCGGGCGGACGCTGGAGTCGTTCACGCAGAACATGGGGGACTTCTGGCGGCACATTACGGGGGATAGCCAGCTTCGATGGATCGGGCCGGAGAAGGGCGTGGTTCATCTGGGCACGGCAGCGATTGTTAACGCGGTGTGGGATTTGTGGGCCAAGCGGGAAGGCAAGCCCGTGTGGAAGCTGCTGGCGGATATGACCGCCGAGGAGCTGGTGGGGTGTATCGATTTTCGATACATCACGGATGCGATCACGCCTTTTGAGGCGATTGGGATGCTGAAGGAGCGAGAACCGGGCAAAGGTGCGCGCGAAGCGGAAATGGTTCGTGACGGGTATCCCGCGTACACGACGTCGGCGGGATGGCTTGGGTACTCAGACGAAAAGCTCCGGCGGCTTTGCCGGGAGGCTTTGGAGCAGGGATTTACGCATCTGAAGATCAAAGTGGGCCGGGACCTGGCAGACGACGTGCGGCGATGTCGAATCATCCGCGAAGAGATCGGCTATGACCGCAAGCTGATGATGGATGCCAATCAATGGTGGGATGTGGGGCAGGCCATCGAGCACATGAAGGTGCTGAGCCAATTCAAGCCGATGTGGATTGAGGAGCCGACCAGCCCGGATGATGCGCTTGGGCATGCGGCCATCGCGCGGGCCGTCAATCCGCTGGGAATCGGTGTCGCCACGGGCGAGCATTGCCAGAATCGGATCGTCTTCAAACAGCTCATGCAGTCTGGGGGATTGCAGTTTTGCCAGATCGATGCGTGCCGGCTCGGGGGAGTTAATGAGGTGCTGGCGGTTTATCTGATGGCGAAAAAGTTCGGAATTCCGGTATGTCCGCACGCGGGCGGCGTTGGGCTTTGTGAATTGGTGCAGCATCTTTCTATTTGGGATTACATCGCTTGCAGCGGGTCGCTTGAGGATCGGGTCATTGAGTACGTCGATCATCTGCATGAGCATTTTGTGGATCCGGTGCGGATGAAAAAAGGCCGGTACATGCCTCCCGAATCGCCCGGTTATTCGGCGACGATGCGGGCGGAATCCCTTACCGACTACGACTTCAACCGCGGAAGCAAATGGCGTGAATCGGCCCGTCCGTGACTGGGGCTTCCAAACCGTGCAGATCCGTTTCCGCTTAAAAAATGCTTGAAATCCAAATCCTTCCAACATTGCATCGCTCGCACGGATTATTCACCGCAGAGACGCCGAGGACGCAGAGAATTCAGAACTATCAAGAGCCGACATGCAGAATCACCAAGTAGTTTGTCGCGCTTATTGCGGAGCTCACACACCTCATCCTCCCTGTATTCTCTGCGATCTCTGCGACTCCGCGGTGACTCATGAATTCTCCGGGCTTGCACGGGCTGGAAGCCCGTGTCACGAAAAGGTCCTTTATCCGTGCTTTACCATCGCATCTGCACCTGCCCCGAAATCACGTGCTCCAGCTTTCCGCGCGATCGCAACAACAAGCGACCGATTGAGTCAAGCCCTTCGCAACGGCCGCAAATTGGAGGTTCGGTCGGGCTGGCGGTGACACAGACTTCACGACCAATGAGCGCGTGATGTTGATCGTATTCGCGCAGTAGCGTGGAGAACGATCGGCCGGCGGCGCGATCCAGAGTGAGCCTCAGGTGACCGGCGACGATCGCCAATGTCTCGGTGATGTCCAACGCCTGACCACGAATGTCGGATAGAGAAGTAATCCGATCGCGAATGGACTTGGGCGCCCTGGCAACGGGAACATTGACGTTCATTCCGATGCCGACCATATCGGCCCCCAGCACGCGCTCGCAAAGCAAGCCGGCGAGTTTCTTCCCATTATGCAAAACGTCGTTGGGCCATTTGAGCTGAATGGAGTCATCGCCGGAAAGCTCGGCGGCGGCGTTTCGGACCGCGAGGCCCGCGACCAGCGGAAGCTGGTGCGGCTCAACGCGATCGCCGGCCGCGAGAACGAAGGTTACGGTGAGCGAGCCTGGTTTTGACCACCACATATTGCTTCCCCGTCCGCGACCGGCGATTTGATGGCCGGTGAGAACGACGGCGGGCGCGAAAAGCGCGCGGCGATTACGCAATTCGGCGGCGTGGTCATTGGTGCTGCGGAGACGGGGGAACCAGTGCAGGCGGAAGGGTTTGAGCCGGTCGCGGAGACGGTTTAGATCGAACGAGGATGCGGGGTTCGTAATCACGGAACACATTTGCCACAGATGGACACAGATGAACACAGATAAGCAGGAATCATTGGGCTCAATTACTGCTTTGCTGGTTTCAGATGAAGTTATGTAACGCGACGGATATTTACATTGTATCTGTGTTCATCTGTGTTCATCTGTGGCAAAATTTCTTGTGGTTACCCGGTCTGATCTTCCAGGACGATCAGCAGATCGCCGGCGGTGACCACCGAGCCTGGTTTTACGTGGATTTCCTTGACCTTTGCAGCCCGCGGGGAATAAACGGCCGTCTCCATTTTCATGGCTTCGATGGAAAGGAGGCGTTCGCCTTCCTTGACGTTCTGGCCTTTGGTTACGGCGACGGTCGATACCTTGCCGGGCATTGGGGCGGCCACATGATCGGGGTCTTCACGATCGGCCTTTGGATGCTTATGGAGATTGCCTTCGAGCGAGCGATCGGGGACGTTGACCTCACGCGGCTGGCCATTGAGCTCGAAGAAGATCGTCCGCATGCCGTCTTCGCGGGCTTCGCCGGTCGTGAGGTAGCGGATAATCAGCGTCTTGCCCGGCTCAATCTCCACGGCGATTTCTTCGCCGCTCTGGAGGCCGTAGAAAAAGGCGGGAGTGGGGATCACGCTGGTGTTGTCGTATTGGCGGAGGTGTTTGTCGTAATCGAGATAAACCTGCGGATAGAGCAGGTAGGAGAGCACATCCACGTCCCGCGGCTCGCGCTTGATCTTTTCCGCCAGTTCTTTTTTGGCCGCGACGAAATCTACCTTGGGCATTTTCGCACCGGGCCGGCCTTTGATCGGCTTAACGCCGGCCGTGTCGAGCACGATCTTCTGGAAGACCTTCGGCCAGCCACCCTCGGGTTGACCCAGCAGCCCCTGCATCATTTCTACGACGCTGCGCGGAAGATTCAGCTTCTTTTCCGGGGACAGCACATCCACCGCCGTGAGATTGTTGGTCACCATGAACAGGGCCAAATCCCCAACCACTTTGCTTGAAGGGGTCACTTTGACGATGTCGCCAAAGAGCTGATTGACCTGGGCATAGGTGTCGGCGATCTCCGTCCATCGACCGGCCAGGCCAAGGCTCTTGGCCTGCTGGCGGAGGTTGGTGTATTGCCCACCGGGCATTTCGTGGTGGTAGACTTCCGCGCTGCCCGACTTCACCTGTTCTTCAAAGGGATAATAGAACTCGCGAGCATCTTCCCAGTAATCGCTCAATCGGTTGAGGGCTTCGAGATCGAGCCGCGAATCACGCGGGGTATTTTGAAGCGCCGCCACGATCGAGTTGAGATTGGGCTGGCTGGTGGTGCCGCTCATGGCCGCCAGCGCCGCATCCACGACATCCACTCCCGCATCGGACGCCCGCAGGATACTTGCGGCATTGATGCCGCTGGTGTCGTGGGTATGGAAGTGAATCGGCACGCCCACTTCTTCGCGTAACGCCCTCACGAGCGCGTGCGCCGCGTAGGGCTTGCAGAGGCCGGCCATGTCTTTGATGGCCAGTACATGGGTTCCAATCTGAACAAGCTCTTTGGCCAGCTTCACGTAATAATCGAGGCTGTATTTGGTGCGTTTGGGATCAAGGATGTCGCCGGTATAGCAGATCGCGGCTTCGCAGATGGCTTTGGTGTTTTTACGCACCGCCTCCACCGCCACCTTCATGTTCTCGACCCAGTTGAGTGAATCGAAGATGCGGAACACATCGATGCCATGCTCGGCGCTCGCTTTGACGAATTCGGCGACGATGTTGTCCGGGTAATTGGTGTAGCCCACGGCATTGCTCGCCCGCAGCAGCATCTGGAAGGGGATATTGGGGATGCGGGCGCGAAGCAGATCGAGCCGGTCCCACGGGTCTTCCTGCATGAACCGCATCGAAGTATCGAACGTCGCGCCGCCCCACATCTCCAGGCTGAACAACTGCGGCGCCAAATGCGAAACCGCATCGGCCACCTGAAGCAAATCATGCGTCCGCACGCGCGTCGCCAGCAGCGACTGATGGGCATCGCGGAAGGTGGTATCGGTAAACAGCAGCGGCTTGTGCTTGCGCACCCACTCCGAGAATTTTTCAGGGCCGACTTCCAGCAACTTGTTTCGAAGCCCCGCCGGGGGCTCCTTGGCGATCGGATAAGCCGGCATTCGCGGCTCGGCGAACTCCCGCTTTGGATCGACCTTGCCCTTCACATCCGGCCGGCCGTTGACAATCACATCGCCCAGATAGCTCAGGATCTTGGTCGCCCGATCTCGACGCGGGCTGAACCGGAACAGGGCCGGCGTATTGTCGATGTAAGTCGTCGTCGCGTCGCCGCTCTGAAACGCCGGCGCGCGGAGCAGATTTTCAAGGAATGGGATGTTGGTCTTTACGCCGCGAATGCGGAACTCGCGCAGGGCTCGATCCATGCGGTCGATCGATTCCTTAAACGTCGTTCCCCAGGTGGTGATTTTGACCAGCAGCGAATCGAAGTAAGGCGTGATGACCGCCCCGCCGAAGCCGTTCCCCCCATCGAGCCGCACCGCAAATCCGCCTGGCGAGCGATACGTCGTAATCCGTCCATAATCCGGAATGAAATGATTCTCCGGATCTTCAGTGGTGATCCGGCACTGCATCGCGTAGCCGCGTGTCTCGACTTTATCCTGCGCCGGAATGTTCAGGGGAGCTTCATGAAGCTTGTGGCCCTGGGCGATCAGGATCTGGCTCTTCACCAAATCGACGCCCGTCACGACTTCCGTGACCGTGTGCTCAACCTGGATGCGCGGATTCACTTCGATGAAGAAGAATTCGCCGCTGTCGGCATCGAGTAAAAATTCAACCGTGCCGGCGTTGACGTAATTTGCGGCCTTGCACAACCGCACCGCCGAATCGCAGATGCGCCGCCGCAGCTCCAGCGGCAGATCGATGCTCGGCGCGATCTCGACGACCTTCTGATGCCGGCGTTGCACCGAGCAATCGCGTTCCCACAGGTGAATGAGGTTGCCGTGCGAATCGCCCAGGATCTGCACTTCAATATGCTTGGCCCGCCCGACAAACCGCTCGACAAACACCTCGCCCCGCCCAAACGCCGCCCCGGCTTCGCGCTGTGCTTCTTCAAGGCGTGGGATCAATTCCTCGACGGTCTTGACGACTCGCATCCCGCGCCCGCCGCCACCAAAGCTGGCTTTGATGATGATCGGGTAGCCGATCTTCTTAGCCGCGGCCTTGATCTCGGCTGGATCCGTTAGGCCGTGTTCAGTGCCTGGCAGGGTGGGCACATCCGTCCGCTTCGCGAGCCGTTTGGCGGCAGTCTTGTCTCCGAAGGTTTCCAACTGCGTCGCGTCCGGGCCAATGAACGTAATGCCGGCTTCCTTACATGCGCGGGCCAGTTCGGCGTTCTCAGCCAGAAATCCGTAGCCGGGGTGGATCGCGTCCGCGCCATGATCTTTGGCGATGGCAATCAGGGCCGGAATGTCCAGATATCCTTTGACCGGCGCCCCGCCCTCGGGCGGGCCAACCAGGTAAGATTCATCGGCTTTGAAGCGGTGCAGAGAGAAGCGGTCTTCGTAGGTGTAAATCGCGACGGTGCCGAGGCCCAGTTCGGTGGCCGCTCGAAAAATACGGATGGCGATTTCACTTCGATTGGCGACGAGCAGCTTGCGCATACGGTTGAGATCCGGGGGTTTGAGGCAGAACGCGGCAAAAACCAGCCTAAAATCGGCGGGCGACGCCGGTATTGTGGGAACGCTCAAGTGCTTTGCAAGGGACGTGATGGACGAGGGATTTGTTGAAGCCGTGCATGCCGCCTCAAAGCGCGAGGATGTTCTCGCCGCGGTTGAGCGCGTGTATGAGCAGGTTGGCCGGGAGATTCAGGAGCGGCGTCCGGTTTGCGTTGTTTCAGGGAGGTGCTGCCGGTTTGATGAATTTGGGCACCGGCTTTATGTGACAACGTTGGAACTGGCCAAGTTCGTTCACGATCTACCGCCGGCCCAACCCCAGGTTGTCAACCCGGCCGGATGTCCGTTTCAGATCAACAAGCTCTGCACCGTCCACACGATCCGGCCGTTCGGCTGTCGGATGTTCTTTTGCGATGCGACCAGTACTGAATGGCAAAATGACGCGTATGAGCGATTCCATGCCCAGCTCAAATTGCTGCATCAGGAACTCGGGGTGCCTTATGCTTACATCGAATGGCGGCAGGCACTGAAGGTGCTGGGTCTGTAGCATCGCCGCCGTACGTGCGTATTGCGGGAGTTCTGCCTAAAGGTTCCTGACACTTGGTTCTGCGAAGACGCACGAAGATGGTGAACATCCCGGAGTTAATCCACCGCCAGGTTTTCCTCTCAATCAACGTCTGCGGACAAGAATCCCGCTGGCCATCACGGTAATAAGCGATAAGGTCGACGGCTCTGGAACGGGGGTCAGCAAGTACGAATGTAACGTTCCCGCGTGTACTCCAATACCCACGACCTGGCCTACATCGTTGATCGCACGAGCCTGCTGCAGTGTCCAGCCGCTGTCGGCGGGGATGAGCGAGTTGAGGTCGTAGCCTTGTCCGTCCTGCCAGAGGGTCGCCACACCAGGATCGGTGAAGTAATCCAGCGACTGGCCCACCGCGGTGCCGGCGTTATTGATCGAGAAGGCTTGCGAATAGAGCTTGGACGTAATGGGGAGAAGGCCGGTCGCCTCCCAACTTCCATCGGCAGCGGACTGCCAGAGCGTGGCGCGACTCTGCGCGGAGTCGTTCGTATTGCTGCACCAGCCCACGATCTGAACGTGGTCATTGATGTCCAAGCCTACGCTGCGGTTCGTGAAGCCGGGCAGGTCCGGGAGGGTAGAGAGCGTTCCGGACTGCCAGATGAACCCCTTGCCGTTGAAGTACCCGCCGGAGCCGCCCCACTGGCCTACGACTTGGCCCGCATTATCGACGGCGTGGGCCCAGGAAGGTGTGTTTGCGGGACCGATTGCCACGATCGCATTGTTCTGCCACATTACGGCTATGGCGGGGCCGCCAGGTGAATAGAATGCCGCTCCAACCACGACATCACTGTCATTCAAGTTCTCTACGATCGCGTTGGCGCCTGGCGAAGGCTGAGGTAGCTGTATTGCCGCGGGTCCTCCCGTCCAAAGGTACGGGACCAGTCCGTGTGTCACGGCGACGTGGCCGAAGTTATTGATTTTGGCCGGATTGTTGATCGCGTCGGGAAACGCGGCAGCGGTCAAGCTGCCGTTTTGGTAGAGATACGCCTGACCGCCAAGGCCTAACGGTATTTGCCCGACGTTATTGATGTCCACGGCGTTGGGAACAAGAGTGTCCGTTAAGCCGGTTTCTGTGACGGTATATGGGCCGGGCGGCACTGATCGCGCGTTGCTGGCAGCTACAAAGAAACAGGTCAGGACGGCAATGCGGCCCCACATCGTGGATCGGAGAAGACAACTCATTGGTTCCATGTTTGTCATCATTTTAACTCGAATTGCCGAGTACGACAATCACGAGATTTGGCAAAGTCCCCTCGACTGTGCCGAGGGCGGCATTCTGGGCCACTACTCGGGAATCGGTGCCTGCGGCGAAGGGCGGTATGGGGTCGTGCCTCAGACGATTAGGAAGTGGCGGGCGTCGGAGAAGCCGTCGGATTGATCTTGGTGCCGCACTCGGGGCACACGCCACTGGTGTTGCCGATGAGGGAGTAGGAACAGGTGCGACAGGTTAAGTCGGCATGTCAGCTGCGCGTCGTGAGCCCGGCTACCGGGAAAAATCCAAACATCATCACGACCGGCCACACCGGCAAGCGAAAGAACTTCTGTGAAATGGCCATGCCGTTTGCGACGACTTGGCGATCACTCGTGCCGAAACCGGCAAAGCCTCTGGACGGTAATTCCTGTGACGGAGGTGGTACGATGGCAACGTGGGCCAAAGGAATTTCAGAACTTAAACCCCATCGTTCTTTCATGCTCAGCGCGATCACATCCCTCCGGCAGAATGTGACGACTCCTTCTGAGAACAGCAGCACCTGGGACCGAACCTCCAACGGAGCGATGTACTCTTCGCTTATCTTGAATGCCTCGGCAACCCAATAACTTCGCACGCACAGCACTACCGTCGCTAAGCACAACAGGAGGGACAGGGCAGCGCCGAGGATGAAGATCTTGCGTCTCACGTCAGCACCATCTTATCCGACCGGAGCATTTGAACGGAGTTCGCGGCAGCCGAATGCCCTGCGCATGCACACCGATGAACTGTTTTGAAAGCGGCATTCTGGGGCAATAATCGGGGATGGATGCCGCCACAGAAGCCCGTATCTCCGTCTGAACTGGCCAAGAAGTATGGGGACGTGCCTCAGGAGATTAGGAAATAGCATGCGTCGGGGGAGCTTACAGCTTGATCGCAACGGTCTATTGGTTTTTTTAGGCCTCGTACAAGGCTTCAGTCTGATGATCGAAGAGAACGAGGTCGTGTCGTTTGCAGACCTGGATTAGTTTAGAAACAACGTCTTTGACCCGACTGTACCCGGCGTTGAGTATGATCCAATTGGCGGGCGTTCCCGTGAAATCGGCAACATCCATGGTGAACGGCGCTTCGAAAGAATCATCGGACCACCTTTCTTCGCCGCCGAACGCTGAATAGAGATCCTTCAAGAACGTCTTGGTGTCAAAGCGTTGCATCGCGGGGTGAGCTTCGTCCTGCCCGATTGCCTCGAAAATCTCATCAGGTGTTGCTGTTGCCTTCCCCGCCCATTTCCAGATCGTCAGATCGTAAGACATGTCGTTCCCTTTCGAGCCTCACCCAATACGCCAATCGCCAAATGCACGACCAGCATCTTATCCGCCTGGTATCAGTGTCGGGAGTTCAAAGTGTCCAAACGCCCGCCACGAGCGACGATAAAACCATTGGTCTTCAACCGGCCTCCGAGACCCCCTACCTGGACCTACAACCCGCGGATGCGATCTCTGAAAGATGGCGCGCCGCGATGTGCACGATTAAGGTGTCTCCACTGGCAACTGCAACATTTGCCGCGGCGGGCTGGGCAGAGCCCAGGTGTGCCCGGCGGGCCAGCACTTTCAGGCCGTATTGTGATTCGATCGCGCCGATCGATTTTCCGATCAGCAGGCTGGAATCTTCGACTACCACTTCTGCCGCGACGTAGGTTTGCCCATCGAGAATCATGCTCGATAGCACACTGGTATGCAGGCTCATTGCGGCCACCACGGGTGCGGCCAAAGCGGATGAGCTGAACGCCGCGTCGACGGTGAGCGCGCCGGTGATTTTTGAGGCGAGTTGCTGGTCGAACAATCGCATGACGATGCGGATTTTCGGATTCATCCGGCGGGAGTCGATGGCGACTTCCAAATTGGAGATGTCATCGTTGCTGCAGATGATGATCGCCGAGGCTTTTTCTATGCCGGCATCGAGCAGCGCCTGGTCTTCTTTCATATCGCGGATCAGGATCGGGACCTTCAAGGCTTTTGCCTGGGTGACGAAGGAATTGTCCTCGACTTTCTCCAGGACCACGACCGGGACGTTTCCGTGCAGGAGCTGCTCGAGGACGCGGAAGCCCAGATGGCCGAGCCCGCACAGAACCACGTGATCACGATGGGTTGAGGCAAGTACCATCATCCACTCCTTTTCCCCCCGGCGCCGCGAGATCATCAGCAGCGCGAGCCGGACAACCCCCTCGCCAACCAGCAAAAACCCCAGGACCGGGTACACGGCGTAAACAACCATCAGATACCACTTCATCGGCGGGCTATCCATCGGCTGTGCGAACAGCGCCATCCAAGCCGCATAGACTGAAACACCCACGGAGCCCCATCCGCCAGCCGCCCCGCTGCGGGCCGCGAGCACATGCAAGGCGGCCCCCACAATCACGGCACACGCGAGAATCACCAGCGTCCAGCGAAACTCGGCCACCAGGACGTGCAGATACCGGAGCACAATGCGCAGTCGCGACGGATAATATCGCCGGCGAATAATCCCCATATCAACCGCGCCCATTCTCCCATGATAAATGGCGGTGCGTAGTTTCGCGCCTTTTCGTGACATGGGCTTCGAGCCCATGATCGGGGGAGCTGACCACCGGCGACGGGTTAGATGTGGGAAAATCAAGTTTCGACAGTTGGACAACCTTCTGAATTTGCCCACAGGAAATGCTCGATTCGGCAAGT
>DAIRGS010000391.1:0-6141 GCA_036794395.1 Tepidisphaeraceae bacterium
CCCCAAATCCACACCCCACACCCCCACCGCTTTCACGGTCTCGAAACCCCAAAGCCCCGTTTCGCCGCGACTCAACGAGGAGCGCTTTTCCCGCCATCAGCCACTCCGCCCCAAGTCCCCGCCGTTGTCAACTGTCCATTGTCAATTGTCCATTGGTTCCCCGCGCCCCCACTTTCCATTCTCCATTTTCCATTCCAAGTGCGCCATTCCCACCCCGTGACACTCCGTTAATCGGCCCGTTTTTGTCACGTTTCGTCCCATCTGTCACATTCCCGCTGCCCACTCCCGTCTACCGCCACAAATGGTATGATGCATTGGAAGGCAAAGGGATCTGCAATGGACCTCGAACGATTGATCACCATTGAGCCGGGCAAACGTGGCGGAAAACCCTGCATCCGCGGCCTGCGAATCACAGTTTATGACGTGCTGGATTACCTCGCGTCGGACATGACCGAGGCGCAGATCCTTCATGACTTTCCTGATTTGACGCCGGAAGACATTCGTGCATGCCTGGCGTTCGCCGCGAATCGGGAACGACGACTGATGACATCACCCGGGTGAAACTGCTCCTCGATCAAAATCTCTCCCATCTTCTGGCGGGCCGCCTGTGCGATGTGTTTCCCGGCTCGGCCCACGTCAGAGATTTTGGAATGCAAACCGTTGATGATCAGGTAGTTTGGGACTTCGCGCGCGATCACCAATTCGTGATCGTTTCCAAAGATGCTGATTTTCGCCAGATGAGCTTTCTGCACGGCGCGCCCCCGAAAGTCGTATGGCTGAATGTTGGCAACTGCTCAACAACGCAGGTTGAAGAAGTAATCAGGAAGCATGTGATCGGCCTGATTGCCTTTGAGCGCGATCAGGATGCTGCATTTCTGGTTCTTCCATGAGAATCTGAATTAGAGGCTCTTAATCATGCATGTCCGCATGCGGGTCTGGATTGGCGTTGACACAAACCGACAGAGCCGTAAAATAACCCGCTCGGAAAACTGAATACTCGTTTCTTATCCAGAGTGGCTGAGGGTTGGGCCCTGTGACGCCACAGCAACCGCGTCGATCGCGATTACGCGATCGGCGGACTGGTGCTAACTCCTGCTCGTGTTGGCCGTTCGCGGCCAAGGCGGGGAAGATAAGAAGTCGCTGAAAGCAGAACTTGCACAAGCCTCTTCTTATTGGAAGAGGCTTTTTTGTTGGGTCAGTCGGCGGTGAGCAGTCGGCAGAGGGCAGGAAGAAGTAGCCGGTGGGATTCCGGGTTTTCTTCCTGCCGACTGCACACTGAAATTGGAGTGAACCATGACCTACGTTCTCGGATTAAAGTGCAAAGAGTGCGGGCATCGGACTGGGGTTTTGCCGGTGCATGTGTGCGAGGCGTGCTTTGGGCCTTACGAGGTGGAATACGACTACGCGGCCATGGCGGGCAAGGTCACGCGGGAGAGCATCTCGCGCGGGCCGCGGAGTTTGTGGCGGTACAAGGATCTGCTGCCGGTCGATCAGCCGAAGGTTGGGTTTCATTCAGGCTTTACGCCGCTCAAGCGCGCCGATCGGCTGGCCAAGGAGCTGGGCTGCTCCGAGCTGTGGATCAAGGACGATTCGTGCAACTACCCGACGTATTCATATAAAGAGCGCGTCGTCAGCGTCGCCATCAGCAAGGCGCTGGAGTTTGGGTTTGATACCGTTGGCTGCGCCAGCACGGGGAACCTGGCCAACAGCGTAGCCGCCCACGCGGCTCAGGCGGGGATTCGCTGCTTCGTCATGATTCCGCACGACCTGGAACAGGGCAAAGTGCTGGGGTCATTGGTGTTTGGGCCGACAATGGTGCGAATTCGGGGGAACTACGATGACGTGAACCGGCTGTGTACTGAGATCGCCGATAAGTACGGCTGGGCGATCGTGAATGTGAATCTGCGGCCTTACTACACCGAAGGCGCCAAAACGTACGGCTTTGAGATCGCCGAGCAGTTGGGCTGGCGGCTGCCGAAGCACACGGTGGTGCCAACGGCCGGCGGAACGATTCTGCCCAAGGTCTACAAGGCGTATCAGGAATTCATCGAGCTGGGATTGGTTGAAGACAACGCCCCGAAGATTTACTCGGCCCAGGCCGCCGGGTGCAATCCGGTGGTGACGGCCATCCATAAGGGCATCGATATCATCGAGCCGCAGAAGCCCAATACGATTGCCAAGTCGATTGCCATCGGCAACCCCGCCGACGGGTATTACGTTTACCAGGCCGTCAAAGAATCGGGCGGCTGGGGCGAAAGCGCCACCGATCCGGAAATCATTGAAGCCATCAAACTGCTGGCCAAAACCGAGGGCATCTGGACCGAGCCAGCCGGCGGAACGACGCTGGCGGTCACGATCAAGCTGATTCAACAGGGCCGCATTCCGCGCGATGAATCGATCGTGGTAAGCATCACTGGCAACGGGCTCAAGACCCAGGAAGTGGTGATGAATGAACTGCCTTACCCGGCGGTCATCGAGCCGAAGCTGGCCGACTTCGATAAGCTGCTGGAGAAAGTGCCGGTCTTGGAGACTGTGGTGAAATCGGCGCCACGAACACCTGTTGGGGTTTAGAGGAAGGCATGGAGGCACATAGGCACGAAGGCACGTAGGGGAGGAATTGGAGGATGAGTGGGTGAGGGCGTAAACCGGTGGACATTCCTCGAAAATCTTAATCTTAATCTCAATCCCAATCCTAATCTTTGCCGGAAGTTGGAGGCAGGAGAAGAGGATTAGGATTGGGATTTTGATTAGGATTAAGATTGCGGTCGGTTGGGGGCGCTAAGATAGGGCTGGAGATTCACTTTCAGGAAAGAAGCAGAACAATGAGCGTTAAGGTTCGGATTCCGTCGCCATTGAGAAGTTACACCAACGGCGTGGACGTGGTGCAGGCCGATGGCGTGAGCGTGGGCGAGGTGCTCAACAATCTCAAGGCCCAGGCCGGTGGTATTGAGACACGGCTGTTCAAGGGGCCGGGTGTTTTGAACCGGTTTGTGAACGTGTATTTGAACGATGAGGACATCCGCTTCCTCAAGAACCTGGAGACGCCGGTGAAGGAAGGCGACGAGATCAGCATCGTGCCGGCGATCGCGGGGGGATAACAGGGGTTTCGGAGTGCCGTATGCCCAGCCCGTTTCCGGGAATGGATCCGTATTTGGAAGATCCGGCTTATTGGTCGGATTTTCATCATGAGTTCATCAGTGCGCTTCGTCAATCGATCGTGACGAATCTGCCGCCGAATTACGTGGCCAAGATCGATGAGCATGTGACGATTGTCGATCCCGAAGTCCGTAAAGAGCGGCTCGTCAAACCGGATGTCACCGTCACACACAAGGCCGGGGCTGGAAAGCGTGGAGGCACGGCAGTTGTCGAAGTTGACGATGAGCTTGAGCCCCAAACGCTTTCGAATGTTGTGTATCTCGATCCCATCACCCAGGGATATATCCAGATTCGGCGAAGGTCGGATCAGGCGCTGGTTACGGTCATTGAGGTTCTATCACCGGCAAATAAGAATGGTGGGCGTGGCCAGTATCTGGACAAGCGGGAGCTTTTGCTGAGGCAGCCGGTTGGGGTGGTTGAGCTGGATCTTCTGCGCGGGGGTGATCGACTTGCGTTCAGTTCGTCATTGCCTGAAGGCGATTACCATGGATTCATCTCGCGAGCGGATCGAAGGCCGGGATGCGATGTATACTCCTGGAGCCTGCGACGGCGACTGCCGGTTCTTCCGATTCCCTTGAAACCTGAAGACGGCGATATCAAGGTCAATTTGCAGGACGCATTCAACACGGCATTCGAACGCGGTGGCTATGCCGGGATGATAGATTATTCGGCGCCGCCACCCGAGCCAAAGTTTTCGGATGAGGATCTGGAGTGGGTGCTTCGGATGGTGCGTGACGCGAAGGCGACATAAGGAAGTGTGCGATGGCAGATTCTAGTTATAGCAAGCGGTGCTGGTTTACGTTTCCGACTCGGACGCAGGTGGAGCAGCCGATCATCTGGCAGATGAGCCGGAAGTTTCCGGATGTGAGTTTTGATATTCGCCAGGCAAGCGTGCAGAACGAGATTGGGATCATGGCGGTGTTACTGAAGGGAAGCGAAGGGGAGGTGAATGGGGCGATTCAGTTATTGAGGGAAAAGGGAGTGACGGTGGAGCCGATTGAGAAGAGCGTGGTGGAAGGATGATCGCCGCTTTGCGGGGAATGACGAAATTCGAAATTCGAATGACCCTTCGACCACGCTCAGGGCAGGCGAAACGGGGCAGGGTTCGTCATCCTTGGTTTACGGTTCCGATGAGCTGGCGAGGGTGCGGAGAGCCAGCGCGGCGTGGGCAACGAGGCGGAGCAGCACCGCGGCGGAGAGCAGGAGAATTACGGCGATGACGCGGGAGAATTCGGAGTCGCCCAGGAATTTGAGAAGGCCGAACGGGCCGTAATAAAACAGGGAATCGAGCAGTTCGCGGAGGGCCACCAGCGCGATGGGAACAGCGCTGGCGGCGATGGGCCAACTGAGGATGCGGAGGAAACGGGCCTGGGTGGCCAGGCCGGTGGACCAATCGATGCCGGCGGCACGATCGGGTTTTGCGGGCGTGGCGTAGGTAACCGGAGTGGCGGCGGTTGCGAAGGCGATTGCGGTAGCGAGGTCGTCGGTGGGAGCGGCGGGATTCGCGGGGGCGCGAGCCGGGGGGGGGGGGGGGGGTACTTTCGAGACGAACATGGTGAGGCTGGCGATCGACTCGGCTTCGGCTGGGGATTTTGCGTCGAGGGTTTGGGTGAGGTCGTGGCCGGTGGAGCGATCGGCGCCGGTGATGGTGTAGAGCATTGTGGTGACGATGAGTTTATCCTGTGAGAGTTCGGGGCGAGAGCAACATTTGCAGAGAAGTTTTGAACCGCCGGCAAGGTCGGGTAAGAAAGTCGCCCCCACATTGGGACAACAAAGGAGAACCAGCGATGACGGATGCAAACACGAGCGGCCAGGTGACGCCGGAACGATTGAGCCAGATGGCATGGGGTTACGCGATGCCGCTGATCATCGAAGCGGCGATGCAGTTGAACGTCTTCGACCTGTTGGCCGGGGGTGCCAAGACCGCGCAGCAAGTGTCGAGCGAGACGGGCGCGTCGATGCGCGGAATTCGGATGGTGTTGAACGCACTGACGGCGGCGGATCTGCTTAAAAAAGATGGCGGTGGCCAATATACGCTGGGGCCGGAGAGCGCGGCGTTTCTGGTGAGCACTTCGCCGGGGTTTCAGGGCGGGATTTTTCGGCATATCAGCAGGCAGTTGCTGCCGGTGTGGATGAATCTCACGGAGGTGGTGAAGACGGGGAAGCCGCCGCGACCGATGAATCTTGAGGGACCGGGCGCGGAGTTTTTTCTGCAATTTGTGGAAGACATTTTTCCGCTGAGTTACGGAGCGGCGAAAATACTTGGGCAAACGTTGGGTCTGGCGGGTAAGCCGGGGCCTGTGCGGGTATTGGACCTGGCGGCGGGATCGGGCGTTTGGGGGATTGGTCTGGCGCAGCAGTCGCCGGGCGTGACGGTGACGGCGGTGGACTGGGCGAACGTGCTGCCGGCGACGCGGCGCGTCGCGGCGAAGTTTGGCCTGGCCGACCGATTCACGTTCGTGGCCGGAGATTTACTGGAGGCGGGGTTTGGCACGGGGCATCACATCGCAACACTGGGCCATATTCTGCACAGCGAGGGCGAGGCGCGGAGCCGGGCGCTGCTGAAGAAGACGTATGAGGCGCTTGCGCCCGGCGGGACGATCGCGATCGCGGAATTCATTGCCAACGAGCAGAGGACTGGGCCGGGCAATGCGATGATCTTCGCGGTGAACATGCTGGTGAATTCCGAGGAAGGCGACACGTTTACGTTTGCCGAGATGAAATCATGGCTGAGTGAGGCGGGGTTCAAATATGTCCGGACATTGGATGCGCCGGGGCCTTCGCCGTTGATTTTAGCAACTAAATGATTAATGGAAGGAAATGCAACCACGGAGGCAGGCTCGATCAAACCCCGATTTACCACGAAGGCGCGAAGTCACGAAGAACACAAATGTAAGCGATCTAACCACAGAGGGCACAGAGGAAAACAGAGAGAAGAATTTTTAACGTCGAGTAGAGAAGAGGCGCAGTCATGTTTAGACCAAT
>DAIRGS010000392.1:0-4933 GCA_036794395.1 Tepidisphaeraceae bacterium
CGAACCCCAGCCGCCAGGCATCACGGCTCATCAGGCGGCCGGCGCTGCGGCAATCGCCGCGGGTCACGGCTCGACTGAGCTCGCCGAAGTCCGACACCTGGCGGTGTTCCATTTCGTGGTCGTAGAACATCACCGCCTTAAACTCCTTGTAACGCTGGTCCGTCCCGCGTTTGACTTGCCTGAGCCGGGGCTTGACCCCCTGGCGCCTCGATCGTTTCTCCATGACCTTGCGACGACGGGATTGCTTCTCGGCGTCGGTGATCGTCGGCGCCATGAACCCGTCGCTGTTGAGGTAGACCAGCGACTTGCCATCAGGGCGTTTGCACTGGCTGGCGTGCCACGTGGGCTCAAGTTCGCCGCTCCCCGCCAGTTTCAGCGCCGCCTTGCCATCGGCTTCGACCGCCTGTCGCAGCGTTTCGGTGGAAAGGCTCAGCTGCGCCGCCCTCCGGAGGTGGTCGGCGGTCATTTCGAAGCTGCGCGAGGCCCGGTTCAACTCCACGCACAATTGCCGCGTCGCCACGCTGAGGGTGTTATGCGCCGCGTCGAGCAACTCATCGCTGGGGGTGGTGGTTCCTTCGCCGCCAGAGTGATAGTGCCGTCGCCGCAAAGATACCCATCCATCGACGCTCAGCGTCGAACGCGGCTCGGGCCCCTTATTCCGCTTCTTCTTGAGCGTTTGTCGGTCCACCGGGGGAAAAAGCCCCCCTCCGCCTCATCCACCCGCATTTGCAGCGCCGTCTCGAAAGTCTTGCGGCGAAACTCCGTCATCAACTCCAATACCTGCACTTCGCTGCCACTGATCCATTGGCCGTTGGGCGCCTGATTCACCGCCTCGGCGACCCGCCGCATGGTCTGCTCGAATTCGCTTCGCATCTGCTCGATGAACCGATCCCCCGACATCCGGACCTGCCGTTCCATGGCGACACTCCTTTGGGGCCATCCCTTGGCCAGCGCGTTACATCCCCACAACAGGAGGTAGCGTACCCGATTTCACGGAACGTCCCGAAAAATTGGGCACACCCACTCACGGTAAGGTGCGGTGTCCCGCCCGTCCCGTCAAATGCGTCTGTTAGCCTGTTACCTTTCCCCCTGATTGCTTTATCAGGAATGTGTGCGACGTGTACGATGCTCGCGGGGATGGGATGAGTTATGAACAAATGCCCAAAATGCTCGACGGAATTCTCTGCGGACACCGCAGGCGGGTTGTGCCCGGCATGTCTGCTGAGGCAGGGCTTGGAATCCCAGTCCGGAGTTACTGATGGACCGGAAATCCCGACAGTCGCCGCGCCAATGTCGGCGCGCGTCGTCGGCCCGGTCCTTCCACCGGAGCAGTTGGTGGCCCTCTTGCCGCAGTTCGATCAGATCGAACTCATCGGCCGCGGCGGCATGGGCGTGGTCTATAAAGCCCGACAGAAAAATTTGGACCGCTCGGTTGCGTTGAAGGTTCTGTCCCCGGAGGTTGCGGGTGCCGCGGGGTTCTCCGAGCGATTCGCACGCGAAGCCCGCGCGATGGCGCGGCTGAGTCATCCCAATATCGTTGCGGTCTACGACTTCGGCTGCGTCCAGCACGCGGGCGCCGATCTGTACTACCTGACCATGGAGTTCGTGGATGGCTCAAATCTTCGGGCCCTGCTCAAGCAACTGTCACCCCCACAAGCATTGGCGATTGTCCCGCAAATCTGCCAAGCGTTGCAGTTTGCCCACGACATCGGGATCGTTCACCGGGATATCAAGCCGGAGAACATCCTGGTTGACAAAAAGGGCCCGGTCAAGATCGCGGATTTCGGCGTGGCCAAGCTGCTCGAGCAGGCGCGAACGCCATCCGATTACACGCTCACCCAGCCTGATATGGCGATGGGCACGCCCAGTTACATGGCCCCCGAGCAACTCGAGCGGCCGATGGAAGTCGATCACCGCGCCGATCTCTACTCGCTGGGTGTGGTATTCTACGAAATGCTGACGGGCCAGCTTCCCAAGGGGAGATTTCTGCTACCGTCACAAATGGTGCAAATCGATGTGCGGCTTGATGAAGTTGTTCTGAAAGCACTGGAGCACGACCGCGAACTGCGATACCAGCACGCCAGCGAAGTGCAGACGTCCGTCGAATCGGTGCGCAATGCGCCGCGGTCGTCCCCGGCGGCAATGCCTGCCCCGGCCGACCCCGCGGCCGCCGGGGTGCCGCCGTCTTCCGCGCCTGATCCTCCATTGTCCGCCCAGGCCTTGGCACATGCGGGCGAACTGCCTCCGTCACCCCGGCTTTCACGCATGGCGGTCGTTGCGCCGCTGTGCGGAAGCGTCGGACTTGTTGGACTGGCTCAGGCCCTGAGGGCAATCCTCTCTCATGTTCACCAGATTACTGATTCATCGGGAACACACTGGGGGCCGACTTGGGCAATTGACGAACTATCTGCAGGCCTGATCCTGTTGGGATTGTCCGCGGCCGGCATGACGCTGCTCGGAGCGATCGCGGTAGCGCAGATTCGCCGCTCGCCGGAAAAGTTGTACGGCCTGCGTCTGGCGCTCTTAGCGGTGCTGTTTTATCCGCTGTTGCTGCTGGATGCCGTGGTGTTGGCGGCGTTCCTCGTCCCGCTCCTTTTGTTCAGCGTCGACCCTGCTCACGGGGCTGCGCCCTCAACGAGCTTCAGCAAAACCGGCGTATTTATCATCCTTCTCGCGGTTGCAGTGTTTTCTTTTCCGCTGGATGGACTGGTGTATTGGTTGCTCTGGCGAAAGCTGCGGATTTCAAAGAAGCGGCCAACCAAGCCCATGCCGAGCGCGCGGCAGATCGTCAGCGGTGAGCCCGCGGTTGAAGCCTCTGCTGCTTCCTGGCAGCCGGCTTTTTTCCGTCGCATTGGCAAACCGATACTCCTGCTCACTGCGGCCATCGGCATGCTGTCGATCATCGCCGCCGCGATCGCACCGGATAACCGGTGGCCGCTCACCGTCATGTTCACTGTGGTCCCGTTATCGTTTTCCATACTGCTTCTTGGCTTCGTCCTACAGCACAGGCGCGACCAGGAGCGGTTGATCGATCAGGCCGCGGTCAAACCGTCGGCACCAAGCCGAGAACTGCTCGGTTGGGCGTGGGGACTGCTGGCCGTCCTATTTTTCTGCCTCCTGTACCACGCCGGTGGGCTCAATTGGCAATCCGTTGACCTCTCCGCCACGCTGGACAAAGGCCTAAGCCACCCTTGGCGCGAGAACCTGACCCTCGGTGCAACTTCTTTCCCGATGGGCGGAATCAGTGCCAGCCTGGCGCTCCTGATCGGCGGCTCTCTCGCGTTCCTGCACAAGACGCCAAAGCTCCGTGCCACACGGGCCAACATCATCACCCTTACCAGCCTGGCGGTGTCCCTCTTTCTCCTCACCTCAATTCTCGACTCTCCGCCCAACGACGTGCACTACAACTTCCCCCAGGCCCGCGCACTGGCTGAAAGACCACAGACGCCCGCCGGTTATAACGCCTGGCTGGATCAAATCGATCGCGGGATGGCCGCTATCAGCGAGCCTTGGAAAGACACGATCGACATCAAGGTTCATAAGGAAAAGCTCGCCGGCCCCGTCATCGCCCTCATGCCCGCACTGGGGCTCGTGCTGGTTGGCGCGATGATGTATTACCAAGCTACGCCCCGCGGCAAAAAGCTCCGCGTTCCCGGAGTTAACCCGAGCTGAAATCTAATGAATTGCCGGCCACACGAGCACGTGGGTAAGGATTATTTTGCGACGACCCGCTGGACGGTGGTTCTCGCCGCCGGCACGGGATCCCCCCAAGCCAATCAGGCACTGGCCCAGTTATGTCAGAACTATTGGGTGCCCCTTTATGCTTACCTCCGAAAAAAGGGACATAAGCCGGCTGATGCCGAGGACATCGTGCAGGCCTTCCTGGCAAGACTGATCGAAAAGACCGCCCTGGCGGCGGCGGACCCCAATCGAGGGCGATTCCGGTCCTTTCTGATCTCTTCGCTTCAGAATTTCGTGGCCAATCGTCGCGATCGGGAACTGGCTCACAAGCGTGGCGGGAATCTGAAGAAGTTCAGCCTTGATTTCAACACCGCCGAAGAAGCCTACCACCGCGAACCCTGGACGGACCTGACCCCGGAGAAAATCTTCGATCGCCGGTGGGCGATCGATTTGCTGAATCTGGTGTTAAGTCGTCTCCAGGATGAATACGCAAAGTCGGGCAAGTCCAAACTGTACGAACGGCTTCGACCCGCGCTCACGGGCGATGCTCAGGGCATTGGATACGCCGAGATTGCCTCGGAGCTTCAAATCTCCTCCGACGCGATCAAGATGGCCGTTAGCCGGATGCGAAAGCGTTACCGGGAATTGCTCCGTCAGAACATCGCTGATACGGTCGCCTCGCCCGAAGACGTTGACGACGAGCTTCGACACCTGTTCTCGGCGCTTTCAGGTTGATCTTCCGCAACGCTTGGAACACTTTGACGGGGCGGCTCGGAAACCTCCGAACTTCTCGGGGACGGTCTAAAAGCCGCAAGAGTGAAAAGCCGCAAGAGTGACATCCATGAATGCCATTGCCTTAAGCCTGTGCTGGCAATTTCCAGACAAAAAAGTGTGCTTTTTAACTCCAATTACGCGGCTGAGGCCGTCGGAATTGGGCTTAAGTGAATGGCATTCGTGACATCCATCAAATTGGAATGACAGATGTCACCTTTGCAGCCTTCACCTTTGCAGCCTCGTAAGCATTTAGCGCGACCGCTCGGAATTTCATTTCCAATTTCATTGTTTTTTCCCACATCCAAACCTGCGGAAGGGACGGCCCTAGCGCCCTACGAGCGGCATGCGCCAATTATTTCGCATCTTCAAATTCGGTTGTTCTTACTTCGGTTGCAATGCTCACAGAGAAGTTGCAGGTTGCGTACAGCGCGGCATTGGGGGCGGCATTGGGGTCGACTCTTGACATTTGACATTGCTG
>DAIRGS010000392.1:4943-6133 GCA_036794395.1 Tepidisphaeraceae bacterium
GCTGTCAAATGTCAAGAGTCGACCCCGTTTGTGATCCGACCCCGTTTGTGATCCCCGGTTGGCGCCCCCCCTCCGTTGGAGTCGACCCCGGTTGGAGTCAAGAGTCCACCCCGGTTGGAGACCCCGGTTGGACCGATCTCAATTCGATCCGACTGGAGACTGGCAACCTACCGCAACGATGAGCATCTTTATTGATAAGGTGCGGTCGTTCGCAGGATTCACGTTCGGTCGCGGAAGTGACGCTATTCAAGGTCGATTAGCCGTCTACGATTACACGGAATTCGCTGGTCCTTTCTGGCCTATCGCGATCGCTCTTTCAATCTTCCGTCACTTTTTGCCGCAGGAAGGTTTAAGCGATTTGTTCGGGTTCGACTAAACCATTGCATTGTTTGTTCCTACGATCTCACGGGTAACGTCAGCGGCACCTGCCCGGAATGTGGGAAATGTGTTTCGCAGGAGTCAGAGGCCATAGCGTGAGACACCGATTGTTCACTATCGCGTCGGTCGTGTCGCTACTTTTGTGCGTGGGAGCGATGACGTTTTGGGCGCGAAGCTATTGGGTCACGAATACGCTGATGAGGCAGCAGACGTTCACTAATCTACTCCTCATTCATCATTCGATGGCTTTCAATTCTCACGGCGGATTGTGCGTGTGGGATTTGCGACGTTACGACGACGGCAGTGGCTCTCACTTTGACGAGTTGCCACCGGGGACAAATACGACGACGTGGAAGCTCTCGTCTGAGTCAGTGGATAGCAGCTACCCGTACATCAATGCATCTTCTCTGCCCGGATTGCCGAATGAGACAGCGAGAAGTCTGGAATTTCACGTTATCGGGTTCGGCTTCGTTCGTCGAATTCAGCATCACGATGAAATCTGGCGTCGAGACGTTGTAGTGATCGTGCCGTGGGTCGCTGTGGTTCTGCTAACTGCGTTCTTGCCGGTGATTCGCCTTCTACGCTGGCGCAAGAGTAGATTAGTGGCCGCGAATGCCGCCATGTTTCCATGTAGAAAATGTGGCTATTCGCTCGTGAAGAACACTAGCGGAACTTGTCCTGAATGCGGGACGATGGTGACGGGGAAAAGGGGTGTCACTGCATGAGACGCCGCCTGTGCAACATCGCATCTGGCATCTCGATCTACCAAGCAGACTACACCCCAACCGACAGCTTTTCACGGTGGCCGTGAA
>DAIRGS010000393.1:0-6132 GCA_036794395.1 Tepidisphaeraceae bacterium
CTTCCTTTTCTCCCTCCACCGGTACTCCGGGGGAGGGTAGGGAGGGGGTTTTTGAGCATCCCTCCTCGATAAGACACTTGTGGGTAATAACAAGCTCCCTCAGGTAGAGCGCTGATCTGAGGGCGAGTTCCAAAAGACGCCCCTCTCCTTTTCGCCGAAGTCTTTCCCGATTCAATACATCAAATACTTCACCCGCGCCGCCTTAAACACCTCCAGTTGTTTCACCCACCCCGCCACCACCTGATCGACACGAACGCCATCACTAACCGCCTTGAGCGTATCATCGCTCTTCATCAATCTCCCCACGCCCTCAATCTCAAACGATTTCCCAAAAAGCTCCTTCAATGTCGCGACAATCTGCACGCCCGCCCGAACGGGTTCCACGGACGATCGGTCAATCACTTCCACATAACACCCCTCGCACAATTTCCCGGCAAACTTGCTCGAAGTTGGCGTAAACGCCATCGGCACAAACTGCAACCCCGCGATTTTCTCCCCGTTCAATGCGCTTGCCATCCGCCGGCCATCGATCCACGGCGCTCCAAATATCTCGAACGGCTGATCCGTCCCCCTCCCCACGGAAACATTGCTCCCCTCCAGCAATCCCACGGCCAGATAAAGCAGCGCCTGATTCGGATTCCGCATGTTCGGCGATGGATTCACCCACATCCGCCCCGTCTGGTCCCACCACATCGATCGTTGCCAGCCCTTCATCGCGACAACGTGCAGATCACAGTGAATCCCCCGCTCCTCGTTAAAGAATCGCGCCAGCTCGCCGTGCGTCATGCCGTGCGAAACGGGGATCGGCGCATACGCGATAAAGTTCAGGCTCTTCTCATCCGCGACCGGGCCATCAACGATCAATCCCGTTACCGGGTTCGGACGATCCAGCACAAAGATGGGGATCTTCGCCTTCGCCGCGGCCTCCATGCAATAACCCATCGTGGTTGTGTAGGTGTAATACCGCGCGCCCACGTCCTGAATGTCGTACACGATCGCATCCACATCCTTCAGCATCTCCGCCGACGGCCGCTCAGTCTTCCCATACAGGCTGTAAACATGCAGCCCGGTCTTGGCGTCCACCGCGTCCCCAACTTTTTCGTCCACCAACCCATATAGCCCATGTTCGGGCGAGAACAGCTTCGCGAGCTTTACTCCGGTTGCTGATCCGAGCACGTCCACGGTGCGCCGGCCCGAAGCATCGAGCCCAGTGTGGTTCGTCACCAGCGCCACCCGCTTGCCCTGCAACGACGCGAACCTCTCCGCTTCAAGCACATCGATCCCGCACAAAACTGCCGCTTGCGGCTTCGCGATCGCCGCCATTCTCGTCGCAGGCGCCGGCCGTGTCGTCGGCAGTTCCCCAAGCAGCGCCTCCCCCACCACCGTCGCCACCTCGTGCCGCAATTTGAGAATGTTCCCCTTCCCCTCCGGATGCACCGCATGCGTCAATAAGATGAAATAGCACTGATGAACCGGATCCACCCAGAACATCGTGCCCGTAAATCCCGTGTGCCCGAACGTCGTCCCCCGCTCAAATCGATCCCCCCGACACCCCGAGTACGGCGTATCAATATCAAATCCATACCCCCTGCACCCCGTCCCATCCGCCAACCGCCTGGGCTCAATCATCGCCCGGTAAGTCTCCTCTTTGAGCACCCGCGCGCCATCCAACATTCCCCCATGCAAAAGCATCCGGCAGAATCGCGACAAGTCATCAGCCGTGCTGAACAGCCCCGCATGCCCCGCCGCCCCACCCAACGCATAGGCCCGCGGATCGTGAACCTCCCCCACCATCCAGCGCCCCTCCCGCTGCTGCGTCGGCGCCGTCTTATCCCGCCACTGCACCGGCGGTTTAAAACGCGTTCGCTCCATTTTTAACGGCTCAAATATCTCCTGCCGCGCAAACTCCTCCAACGGCTTTCCGCTCACCACCTCGATAAGCTTCCCCAGCGTCTCAAACCCCACATCGGAATACGCAAAATGCGTCCCCGGCGGCCATTTCAGATCCAGCGCATACAGCTTCTTCCAAGCCTCCGCCGGCCCATTCGCGTAATCGGCAATATCATTGTCCGGCACCAACCCCGCCCAATGCAGCAGCAACTGCTCAATCGTTACCTCCCCTTTTCCATTCTGAGCAAATTCCGGAATGTATTTCGCAACCTTATCATGAACATTTAATTTCCCCCGCTCCGCCAGGATCATGATCGACGGCCCCGTCGCCACCGACTTGGTCAGCGACGCCATGTCAAAGATCGTGTCCGCCGTCATCTCCACCCGGCTTGGCACAACCGCCCGCGCCCCGTACGCCTTGCGCCAAACAACCTCACCCCCCCGCCCCACCAGCAACACCGCCCCCGGACCCTTCCCCGCCGCGATCGCTTCAACAATCAACTCATCCGCCCCGGCAAGCCGTCCCAAGTCCGGCATCCCGCGCATCGCCTCCGCGACGCTCGCTTGCCCACGCAAAACAGATCCACCCGCCCCCACGACAGCAAGAACCGCCGCCAGCCATCGGATCGCTCGCTTCATTGAATTCCCATGTCGGCCGTTACAGCAAAATCCCCACACGTGGTACAATTCGGCCTAACAATGGTACAAGCCACGGATTCCGTCAATATCACCGTTCCCCGCGCGATGCTGTCCACGATCGTGGAACTCTCCGCAGAGCTGAATGATCGCATGCATCAGCTTCTTGAGAAAAACACCAATGGCAATCTCCGCTCGCATGAGAAGGCCGAATTGGAAACCCTGGTAAGGATGCCCGAGTTCGGACAGATCATCTCGATGGCCATGGAATCAACGAATCTGATGCAATAAATGACCGTACACGATCAAGCGCCTTTTAGTGGCACGGCTTTGTAAGCCGTGGACGACGGTGCGATGACCAGAGCCGTACTAATTGACTGTGCGGAATCAAGCGCCACTCACTCGATTCACCCTGTGCCACCTCCACCCCAAACGCCGCGTCCCGCCGCAAAAAGCCCCCACGCCGGGGTATAGCGGTACCCCGCGCCACCCCGGATCCTCAGAGCGCTGCAATTCGCCTCGCCAAACCGCAGCGATACCGATTTCACCTGCAGAGAACGATACCTTTCCCCGCCTTGCCAGGGCATTGCAGATTCAGCTCGGCCTCATCACGATCGCATCGTAAAGTTGTCTTCACCCAACCCGCCCAAAGAACTCCACAATAAAGTCCAAATACCCCCGCCGCCCATCAACTTTCGAATGGCGCTCCACCGACTTGCGAATTTTACGAAGCGCCGCCCGAACTTCAGGTCGCGAATAATCATTGAGGCTCAGCGTGAGCCGCAATCCTATTGCAATGCGCTGCGCCAAGACGTCCGTCGCGGGCGGGTTGTTAGGGTCCATCGCAAGTTGATCGAGCGTCAAGCCGACCGCGCCATCCGTGAGCCCCGGATTTTCATTCTCATAGAATCGCGCTATTTCCGTTTCAATCCCCAGAAACAGCGGCATGTACCTTTCGTCTTGGGGGTCAACCGTCGGCGAATCGGTCCCCGGCGCAAACAGCTCCCGCAAGGCTCTGAGTTGGTAGCGTACATTTCCTTCGGGCCTTTCAATTTCGATCTCGCCGGCGTCATGAAAAATGATCCCTGTTTTCCGACCCGCGTTCGAAATTTCCTTTTGCGCGGCCGCGCCAATCGCCTCAACAAGTTGCTGATCCATAGCCCGGCAGTTTAACTTTATCATCTCTAAAGTGAACCCTCTTTCGGCTAACCCGGAAAATTCATGATTCACCGCAGAGCCGCGGAGATCGCAGAGAATACAAAAGGGAATTGGATGTGAGAACTGCGCAACGAGTGCTACAAACTTCATTGGGAGTTTGCATATAAGCTCTTGCTCCTTCTGAATTCTCTGCGTACTCGGCGTCTCTGCGGTGAATAATCCGGGCTAACATTTGGCAAAACCATGGCACAGTCGGTCACCCATCGAATCGCAAAGCTCCGCGACGAGCTCAATCATCAGAGCTATCTCTATTACGTCGAAGCCAAGCCGCAAATCAGCGACCAGGCCTTCGACAAACTCCTGAAAGAATTGGAAGACCTTGAGGCCGCCCACCCCGAGCTCATCACCGCCGATTCCCCCACCCAGCGCGTGGGCGGCCAGCCCATCGACGGCTTCAAAACGGTGCAACATGCCGTGCCCATGATGAGCATCGACAATACCTACGACGAAGCCGAAGTCCGCGCCTTCGATCTGCGCGTCCGCAAGCTCCTCGATGACGTCCAACCGGCTTACGTCCTGGAGCCCAAAGTCGACGGCGTCGCGTCTACCCTGCGATACGAAGAGGGAACACTGGTCCTGGCCGCCACCCGCGGCGATGGCCGTCGCGGCGACGACATCACCTCCAACGCCCGCACCATTCGCTCGATCCCGCTTCGCATCGAAGCCGATGATATCCCCCGCATCCTCGAAGTTCGCGGCGAAATCTACATGCCCAACGCCGACTTCCAACGCCTCAACCTCGCCCGCGAGGCCGCCAGCGAAGAAACCTACAAAAACCCGCGAAACCTGACTACCGGCGCACTCAAGCAGCTCGATCCCAAGATCACCGCCGAGCGGAAACTCCGGTTCGTCGCCCATGGCCTCGGCCAGGTCGAGCCCACTCCAACCGACAGCTATTGGGAATGGATCAAGCTTCTCAAATCCTGGCGCGTCCCGGTCGGCGAGCATACTTCAAAGGCAAAGAACATCGACGAGGTGATCGCCGGAATCGAAGCCTTCGCCAAAATACGCGGCAAACTCGCCTACCAGACCGACGGCATGGTGATCAAGGTCGATTCATTCGCCCAGCGCGACCAGATGGGCGCCACCAGCAAAGCGCCGCGCTGGGTGATCGCATTCAAATATCCCGCCGAGCAGATGCAGACGGTGCTGAAAGAAGTCGAGTGGCAGGTCGGCAAACTCGGAACGCTCACTCCCGTCGCCCGGCTCGAACCTGTCTTCATCGCCGGCACCACCGTTCAAAACGCCACGCTCCACAACCTCCAGCAGATTCGAAATCTCGATCTTCATCTAGGCGACACCATCATTCTCGAAAAAGCCGGCGAAGTGATCCCGTACGTTGTCGGCGCGGTACCCGAGAAACGACCAAAAGGCGCAAAGAAAATCGAGCCGCCCAAAGTGTGCCCCTCATGCGGTTTCAAAATCGAACAGGAAGATCAGGCCGCCGCGACAGCCGATGACCCGGAATCTGAAAAGAAAAAGAAGAAGGCCGATGTCGCCCTCTATTGCGTGAACCCGGAATGCCCCGCTCAGTTCCGCGAGAAAGTGAAATGGTTCGTCGGCCGCGGCCAGATCGACATCGAGCACGTCGGCGAAAAACTCATCGACCAGCTCGTCGATCACAAACTGCTTAAAACGTTCGCCGACCTCTATCGCATCACCCCCGATCAGCTCATGGAATTGGAACGCATGGGTGAGAAGAGCGCGCAGAACGTCGTCGACTCCATCCAGGGCAGTCGCGATCGCGGCCTCGATCGGCTATTGGCCGGCATCGGCATCCGCCACGTCGGCAACCGCGTGGCGTATATTCTGGCCCATTCCTTCGGATCGCTCGATGCCCTTGCCAAAGCCTCTGCCGAGCATCTCCTGGAAGTTAATGAGATCGGCCCCGCCATCGCGGACTCGGTGCACGATTTCTTCCACAATGACGCCGGCAAGCTGGTGATCGCAGAGCTCAAATCCGTCGGCATCAACCCAAAAATCGAAATCGCTCCAACTGACCAATCCGCCGCCGCCAAGCCCTTGGCCGGCCAAACCATCGTCGTGACCGGCAGTCTCGCAAAATTCAAACGTCAGGAAATCGAAGAACTCATTCTCAAGCTCGGCGGTCGCGCCTCCGGCAGCGTCAGCAAGAAAACCACCTTCCTCGTCGCCGGCGCCGATGCCGGCAGCAAACTCGATAAGGCAAAGGAATTGGGCATCGAAGTCCTCACCGAAGACCAGTTCATCGAGCGAATCGCCGACAAAAAAGCATAAAATTCCCGGCCCGCTGGGTTTGCTGCCGCCCTCGCGAGGTAAGATGCTGGCATGCGTCGCCGCCTCTCCGCCCTCGCCTACCGCCTGTCGATCTACCAAGCAGACTACACCCCAACCGACAGCTTTTCACGG
>DAIRGS010000394.1:0-6118 GCA_036794395.1 Tepidisphaeraceae bacterium
CGCTAGGGCTTTACCCTAATTTTGAAGAGTGACAATGCACTAGGGCCCGCGCGCCGCCGGGCGGGAGCTTGCCGAACAGGTCCCAGGCGATGGCCGATAGCCGGTCGATCTCGCAATACCGGCTGCCCAGCAGGAATGGCAGAACGTCGGTCGGAAGCAGCCCGGCTTCGGCTTGCGGGGTCGACTCCTGGGGCTGCGGCTCAGGGGCATAGGTTGTTTTGAAGACGTTGTCGTAGGTGACGCACAGCGTCCCGCCGGGGGGAACGACGACTCGGGCGCATCGGTTGCCCATTGGGTCGAGATAGGTTTCGACCGGCAGACCTTCGGGCTCGACCCGCAGGTGTTCGGCCGTTTCGAGCCGGCCGGCAATCTCGGGGTGCGCGAAAAGCATCAGGACCATGGCGGTGGGGGACGGCCCGGGAACATCAAACTGCATGTCGTACCCGACCCGAAGGGACAGGGGACGATCGTTCGAATCGACAGAACTCGCCGCCGACCGGTCCGAGGGGCCCGGGACCGGCAACTGCATCACGGTAGACTCGTGCATTTCAACAAATCCCTGCTCTACAAGGCATAAATGTTGGCAAACTTCTCCCCCTCTAAATCGGCAGAAGTTCCACCCATCATGGACAAGTACGCTGGTCCGATAACCTGTGCCGCTGGATGACTTTTAACCAGGAAAATTCATGGCTCACCACGGAGGCACGGAGGACACGGAGAAATCCAGAAGAATCCATTTGTAAACTGCGCAACCTGCATGTGGTCACAGTGATCGAAATCGAGGCGTAAATACTTCTGTGACGTGTCTTCTCCGTGTCCTTCGTGCCTCCGTGGTGAATAATCCGGTTTAAGTGGTGGGGCATGCCCCTGCGTTTGGGATCCGACTCGCAAGATGCACCGGGGCGAGGGTCAATTGTGCGACTTGCACCACGTATCCCACATTTCCCGGTAAACCGCTTCGACGTCTTTGGCGAAGCGCGGGGCATCCATCAGGGGGGACCGTTCCAGGCGCTGGCGAAGTGTGCGGCGAAGGTCATTCAACCGCGGAAGATCCGCCGCGAGTTCTGAAGCGATGCTTACGTAGTGTTCTTCGCTCCGGGCGATCAATTCGGGCAGGCCGACATTCGTTAAAATGCTGACGCCACCTCGCGCGATGGCGGTTGTTCCCGGCAGATTGACCACCGGTACCCCCATCCACAGCGCATCCATTGAAGTTGTATGACCCGGACATGGGAATGGATCTAGGCAGATATCGATGCGGAGATATTCCTGAAGATACTGTGGGCGCGGGAGCCAATGGACGAAATCAATTCGATCGGATGGGAATCCTTGCTTGCTTAATAAAGCGATGGCGCGCTGGCGCGCGGAGCCTTCGGGGGCGAGGAGGACGAGCCGGGAATTGGGTGCGGCGAGCATGACGCTGGCCCACAGCTCGATGGTTTTGTCGGTGACCTTGGCGAGGTTATTCAGGCAACCGAAGGTCACGTAACCCTTGGACAACGCCGGGAGGTCATTGACGGACGGCTCGCTGGTGAGCGGGTCGTAGCACCAGAATGTGCTGGGCAGGCGGACGGTCTTTTCGGAATAAAATGCATCATCGAAGCCGGGATCGAGCATCGGATCGCTCAATCGGTAATCGATGGCCGTCAGCCCGGTGGTTCCCGGATATCCAAGCCAGGTGACCTGCACCGGCGCGGGCTTGCGGGCGAAGGCGAGCATGTGATTTCGATCCATGTGCAGGGTGAGATCGACCAGGATGTCGATCTGGTCTTTGCGGACCAATTCGGCGATTTGCTCTTCGTTGAGGCCGGTGACGTCCCGCCAGCCATCGGTGTAGCCGCGGATGCGATCTGTCACGGCATCGGGGTGCGCCACGTCGGCGTAGCAATAGACCTCGAACCGTTCGCGATCGTGATGCGATAACAGCGGCACGATAAAAAACGCCTGGCAATGATCGCGGAAATATCCTGAGACATACCCAATTTTCAGCTTTCGCTCGGACGAACAATCATTGGGATAATCCGCGTTCGCCGGCGCCAACGCTCGGGCAAACTGATCGTTCCATCGGACGTGCTCGTCATAGATTTGTTGCGGGCCGTAATCGGGGTGGAAGGTAATGGCCTGCATCAGATTCGCCTGGGCGTACGAATTCTGCGTAAGCGAAGCGGCTTTTCGGTAGGCGGAAATGGCTTCATCCAGCCGCCCGGCGGCCTTCAAAACGTTCGCCAGGTTATTGTGCGCCCCGGCCATGTCTGGTTTGAGCCGAACCGCTTCCTCCGACGCGGCAATTGATTCATCAATTCGATGCAGCTCGTACAGGCAAATCGCCAGATTGTGATGGGCATCCGCGTAGTCCGGCTTCAGCTCCACCGCGCGGTGATAGGCCGCGAGGGCTTCGCGCGTCCGCCCGACCGATCGAAGCACATTTCCAAGGTTGTTATACGCTTCGGGAAAATTCGGTTCGAACGCGATTGCCTTTTTGTACGCGGCAATCGCATCCTCGAGTTTTCCCTGTTCTTTGAGTGCCGTTCCGAGATTGATGTGGGCATCAGCATAGCTGGGCCGGACGGCGATCGCCCGGCGATAAGTTGCCGTCGCCTCTTCCCATCGCTTCAGGCGGCTGAGGATGTTGCCCAGGCTGTTGTAGGCACCAAGGCGATCGGGCTGAATTCTCAGAACGCGGTCGTATGCTCCGGCTGCTTCTTCGAACAATCCCTTCTGTTCAAGGATCCACGCCAAACTGTGAATTGCATCCGCGTAATCCGGGTGCAACATCATCGCCCGGCGATAGGCCACCTCGGCCTCATCCAATCGCTTCTGCGCGATGAGCACCAGCCCCTGGTTATTGAAGTAAATCGCAGACCGCGAATTGATTTGAATTGAGCGATCGATCACCCGAAGCGCTTCATCATTCCGGCCGGTCTGATGCAATAGAACGCCCAACAGATTGAGCACATCCGCGTAGGCCGGCTGGCTTGCCAGCACTTGGCGGTACATCGTCTCGGCCTCGCGCAGCCGCCCGCTCTGGTGATGCTGTAACGCCAACTCGGCGGTTCTTTGCACGACAGATTGGGCCATATGTCCACAGTGTAATGCTCGATGGCTTTGCTGACACGCCATCACCCTGTATCACAACACCGCTCTTTAAATGTTGCGGTCAACTTTTAAGTGGCGCTTATAATCGGCACGAACTGAGCCATTGCGGTATCCTCGTCGGCAATCTCAATCAAAAGGCATAAATGACTCACATCGTCTTCTTCGCGATTGCGGCGGTGGTTCTGCTGATTCTCATCATCTGGCCGGTGTCGATTTACAACCGGCTTGTGATGCTTCGCAACCGTTTTCAAAACGCCTACAGCCAGATCGACGTTCAACTCAAACGCCGGTACGACCTGATCCCAAACCTGGTTGAAGTGGCCAAAGGATACATGGCGCACGAACGCGAAACGCTTGAAGCGGTGATCGCGGCTCGTAACAACGCCTCGTCGGCCAACGCGCAAGCTGCTTCTTCCCCGGGAGATCCAAATGCGATTCGCGCCGTTGCCGGTGCGGAGTCGCAACTGACTGGAGCGCTTGGCCGGCTCTTTGCCGTGGCCGAGGCGTATCCGAATCTCAAAGCCAACGAGCAGATGAATCAGCTCACCGAAGAACTCACCTCCACTGAAAACCGCGTGGCGTTTTCCCGCCAGGCCTACAACGATGCCGTGCTCGTTTACAACACCGCCCGCCAGGTATTTCCCGCGGTGCTGCTGGCGGAAACGTTTGGTTTCCCGGAAGCCACGTTGTTCAACATCGAAAACCCGCAGGAGCGCGAAGCCGTCAAAGTGAAGTTCTAAATGCCCGCGCGCTCTTGGTCCCTCTCTCTTGGGTGAGGGTCGGGGTGAGGGCAAGTTGCGAAAAAAATTCCGCTGCGCAGGTAACTTCCAATCCCATGGATTTCTTCGCCCGACAAGATCAAGCCCGTCGCCTTACCGGTGCGCTGATCGTCTATTTCAGCGCCGCGGTGTTATTGATCATCCTGTCGGTCAACCTGGTGGCGGTTGGCGTTGCCGACGCGGTGTCGGCATATCAGACGGTCAAGGATCAAGTAAGTGGCATTCCCTATTCTCCGCGCATCGGACTCTGGCAACCGGATGTCATTGCCTGCGCAACAATCGCAACTCTTGCAATCATCATCGGCGGCAGTCTTTACAAAATCGCTCAGCTTTCGCGAGGCGGGCGGGCCGTTGCCGAGCTGTTGGGCGCGACGCCGGTGCTCTCAAATACCGACAATGCAAAATTCAAAGTCCTGCGCGACGTCGTCGAGGAAATGTCGATCGCATCGGGTGTCGCGGTCCCTGCGATCTATGTGATGAGCAGGGAGCCGGGGATTAACGCATTTGCCGCGGGTTTGACGCAGCAGGATGCCGTGATCTGTGTCACGCAGGGATGCCTGGAAAAGCTTAGCCGCGATCAGCTTCAGGGGGTTGTCGCCCACGAGTTCAGCCACATTCTCAACGCCGATATCCGGCTCAACCTCAAGCTGGTGGGGGCCCTGTTCGGCATTCTTGTCGTTGGACTCATCGGCTATGGTTTGATCCGGGCCGCGTTCGCAAGCGGCGGCGATGACGACTCGGATTGGCGCGCGATGATTGTCCTCAGCGTCATCGGTGCGGCATTGATGGTAATCGGCTTCGTCGGCTTCTTTTTCGGCCGCTTGATTCAGGCCGGCGTTTGCCGGCAGCGGGAGTTTCTTGCCGATGCATCCGCCGTGCAGTTCACCCGACACCCCGGCGGCCTTTCCGGCGCGCTTAAGTTGATCGGCGCCCGCAGTTCCGTTTCGCGGGTGATCGATTCGGATTCCGAACAGATCGCCCACATGTTCTTCGCCAGTAGCATGGGCAAGTCCGGCAGCTGGATGGCCACACATCCTCCGCTTGAACTTCGTATTCGGGCTCTTGAGTCGAATTGGGATGGGAAATTCCCTCCCGCACCGGAATCCGCGGGCCGGTATATCTCATCCGCGGGGATACCGCTTAACGCTCAAGGCATCGCTCGAACGGTCGGCGCTCCCACGCCGCGTCATGTGAAATGGGCATCGGATTATTTGAACGCGATTCCGCCGGCAATTAATGATGCCGCGCGAGATTCGTTCAGCGCCCGGGCCTTGGTCTTCGCAATCCTGGTGTCCGACGAGCCGGATGTGCGCAATAAGCAGGTCCACCTTCTCTCGAAGGCCACCGATCAACCTACACTTCAGGCAACGCTCAAGCTTCTGCCCCCTGTAACGCAGCTTGGACCGCAAGGCCGCCGGGTGCTGGTTGATCTGGCCCTCCCCGCGCTCCGCCAGCTTTCGGTGCCGCAGTGCGATCAGTTTTCCGCGGCCGTTGATGCATTGATCGACGCTGACGGGCGCGTCACCCTGTTTGAATACATGCTGACCCGCATTCTGGCCAAAAATGTCACCGCCAGAAAACCGCCGGCGCGCCCGCAGGTCGCGTACTACGCCTTCAACCCGCTCATCCCGGACATTCAAGTGCTCTTGTCGGCGCTTGCCGGCGCAGACTCTAAAGATGCCGCATCAGTCAAAGCGGCATTTGATGCCGGCGTGAATCAACTTCAGCTCGATCAACCCCTGTCGGTTATTTCCTCGCCGGGGATTCCCGCGATCGACAGTGCCCTGGATCGCCTCAGCCTTGCATCGCCGGCGATCAAGCGCCGAATCATCGATGCCTGCGCCCTGTGCGTTGCCGCCGATGGCATGGTCCAGACTGAAGAAGCCGAGCTTCTTCGGGCCGTCACCACTGCACTCGATTGCCCGCTCCCACCGATCCTGGGCGAGCCTTCTGCGGTTCCCGCCGCCCAACTCACTTAAATGACGGTGCGCGATTCCGCGACATTGCATATTCGTGGCACGGCCTTCCAGGCCGTGGATGGGGGAGCCGCGGGTCCGGCGCCGGGTGAGATGTGGGAAAACCAACTCGCCGGAACCGGGCATATTCTGGCGGCAAATTCAGAAGGTTGTCCAACTGTCGAAAGTTGGTTTTCCCTAATCACACGCGTCGCCGATGATCATGCCCCTCCATCATGGGCTGTCTTCGACCCTGAGGCTCTCTTCGAGCCTGAGCCTCAGCCCGCG
>DAIRGS010000078.1:0-7465 GCA_036794395.1 Tepidisphaeraceae bacterium
AGTAGCTGGCCAGCTCACCTTCGACCGATTCCAGATGTTCCAGAACCCGTTGCGACCCTTCACGCTTTAGACGTACGACTGCTTGCAGGATGTGCTGAGCACTTACTTGCTGATCTGATGCCATGATTGATTCCTCGAATGTTGTTTTAAAGACAGCCGCCCTACCGCGATCATTAACAGGGCTTGCGATAAACAGGCGCGTCCCGGCATGGTGATAAGTAGCTAACGAAGGCTGGAATGAGCAAACAGGATCGTAGAAATGCTTGGAGGCTGAGGGGCCAACCTTCAGTCGTTCCGAGGGCGACCGCTAGGCGCTCGGTTCACAGATTGTGACGCATTTAAAGCGGATATTTACCTGCCAATAACGTCAATTATCACAACGGCCAGGAATGCTAAATCGATCCGTGTTCTAGCCGTTTGTGTCACGGTAAGAACAACAAGACGTGACCAAATCAGGGCGATCTGGGGCCTTCGGATCGTCGATCATTTACGCAAGGCTGCTCCTTTGCCTTGGGTCTCACCGGTTTCTCAAACTTGTTGGTGTTGATCCATTTCAGCGCAAGAGCGCGTCCGATCAGTTGGGCGAGTTGTTCAAAGTGCGGGTCATGCGGGTAGTTGCTCATGTGAACCTCCAAGAACAAAAAGAACCCGGCGAGATCGCCGGGTTCGGTTTGCACTTAAGTTAAGTAGCTTAGAGTCCTATGGATTTCTGTCCTTCCAGTATTTATAAACGTGATACGCTGTGCTCGATGTAAGCCCCGTGCGCTTTGCGATTTCCGACCAAGTCACGGGAACTTTCTGTTCGCGCCAGCCAACAATTTGGGGCGCCCACTTGTGGATCGCGGTTTCCTTACCTAATTCGATATGAAATTCCTGCGATGTCTTACTTTCCCCAGGCTGAAGCTGTGCCAGCACTCCTTCGGGCAGCCGGTCGCCCAGGATCTGGGCCAGAACGGCCCAGCCGTCAATCGTGAAGCGAAGGCGAGCACGTCCAGACTTCTGTTTTCCAATCTTTACTTGCTCGGCCATGACGTGTGTCAACAACGGACGAAGGTGCCGCGCCACCGTCGCCATCTCTTGCTTCAAAATTGCTGTCAGGGATTTAAGTTGCTCAGCTACCCACGCATCACTGGGCATTTGCATGCGAGAAGGTCGAGTGCATTGCAGCTGGGCGATCCGCGCTTGGAGATCGGCCTTGGTTGCTTCCATCGCGTCAATGCGTTGGCTGACGGTTTGTCCGCGCACTTCGCCCGTGGACACCGACTCGATCAAGCGGTTTAAACCGACCGTCACCGTATGAAGCTCAGATTCCACATGCTGTAGCTCCGCAGGAATAGCGCGGCTCGCCCGTTCCAACTCTTCACGCATGGCTTTCATGGCCAATTGCAACCAGCCAGGATAATTCTTGAGGACATCGGCCAAAATCGACAGCACTCCGTTTTCGGCGCGAAGATAAGGAATCGTGACGGACATCGAGCATGTGCCCAGCCGGCGATTTGGGCAGCGCAAATGTTTATTGCCCCAAGATATGATGACCAGCAGCTTTGCTCCGCACAGGGCACAATGGACCTTTCCGCCTAGCAGGGAGCGTTCATAGAGCAGCCGGTAGCCGGCGGCCGGACCGCGCTTTTGGCCATCGGGCTTCATCCCGTAAATGGCCTTCAACGCCGCAAAGCGCGCCACTGTTTTGTCCCATAGCTGTTGATCGATGATTCGCAGATGGGGCCGCGACGCAACCACGACGGACTGGTCCGGACGGGCCGGAATCTGTTTGCCCTTGCCGTTGCCATCGTAGACCATGGTGGTGACGCCCCATGGCCAGACACCAGTATATTTCGGGTTGAGGAGCATACGACGCACCAAATCGATGCGGATCCGCGCGCCCGCTTTGTTCGTTACCTGGGGGAACTTGTCGAGGTTGTTGTTCCACCATTCCACGATCTTGGTCATCGATTCGTTGTTAGCGAATCGCTGAAAGACCTCCTGTACGACCACCGCCGCGTTGGGCTCGATGACTACCTTACGCTTCGGCTTGGGGCCGCGGCCGCGATAGTCGGCGGCAGCGACTGGATCGACGTATTCGCTTTCATATCCATACGGATAGTCACCGGCCGAACCGTCGCCATCGCGCACGCGGCCTTCCTGCCCCGCGCGAACACGCTCGGCAGTGTCGGTGTTCGAGTGCGAATGATGAATCTGGGAGATGCCGACAATCGTCTCCCAGCCCTTGCGTGTTGTGTCGATTCCCTCCGAGACCGAGAGGAATCGACCTCCGTGATACACGATATCTTTGATCAGCGACTTGGCGTTGGCGCCCCGGGATAGACGGGACTGCTCGGCTACGATCATTATTCCAAGGCGATCCGAATAAATCAGCTTCTTCAACTCATCGAAACCCGGTCGGCTCTCGCAAGTGCCCGAGATCGCCTCGTCGGCGAGGACGATGAAATTGTCTGGGCAGATTCCCATTCGTTTCAATGCCTCTCGGCAGCGCCGTTCCTGATCTTTGTTGCTGTCCGTCCGCTGAAGTTCCGAACTGAATCGGCAGTAGATGACGTCCTTCCGACCTACCGGTCTGGATCTCGATGAACCGCGACCGAGCTGTTCGCGACGATGAGCCTTCCAACGGCGCGGGGATCTCTGGGGAAGGTAAAGGGTGGCAGCATATGGCCAACTCGACGGTGCATCCGAGCCTCCCGGACGCGATTCCGATTTGTCCCGGTTTTGGCCCGGTCTGCGCTGTCTGTAACTGCCTCTACCTGCCTCCAACCGACTCGAACTGCCAACCCCTAAGCACTGATTCACCGATAGCTTGTAGAAGAAAGTGAGGAGATACCAGGACTTATGGGAAACGAGCGAATCGAATCCCCCCCTCTCCGTGTTCTCCAGCCCGCCCGCCGCAACTCCGGCGGGCGGCGTCGTTTGCATTGCGCGCTCGCTTCCTAGCCCCTGGCTTGTCGCGGTTTTTCCGACAATGCTTATGCTGGAGCACTTTTAAGTGGCGAGGAAAAGAATTCAGGTAAGACTGCGCATTTGGGTTTCGGGGCCGAGATTAGCGGACATCTGCCTTTGGTAGGGGTTTGGAATCGGTGGGATCGTCGAGAATCGCTCGAATCTGCGGGGTGTCCAGGTCATCGAATTGGCCCCGGCTAACCGCGCCGATAAACGCGGCAAGCGCGACGCCAGCCATGAGGATTGCCAGCGGAAGTACGATGAAAAGCACTTGCATTACGGTCCCTCCTCATACTCGACAGTGGGTTGAGGCTGTGACTTGAGCCAATGTCGATCAATCCGCGTTACTGACAGTATGGCGAAGCCCAGCACCGTCGCCGAACTCACCGGCATAACGATGGCGGCCAAAAGCGGAGTCATCAGGCCAGTGGCGGCCATGATCCCTGCGAACAGGTTGTAGGTGAGCGAGATGCCCAGGTTCCGGCGAATGGTCCGCATGACATCGCGGCTGGTATATGCGAGTTCAACCAGTCCCTGAAGGCCGGGGCGGGCAATGTAGACGTCCGCCGCGGCGAGGCTTGCCTCGGCGCCGCCATGCACTGCGATGCCAACGTCAGCCGCGGCCAGAGCGGCGGCATCATTCACACCATCGCCTACCATCACAAGCACTTTGTCGTGGTTACGGTGCGTGACATGGCGAAGTTTGTCTTCGGGCGTTTGCCGGCCAAGCGCCCATTCTGATTCAATCCCCACTTTCCGCGAGATGGATTGAACTACGGTTTGGGCATCACCGGAAAGGATGCTGGGTTCCCAACCCATCTTTCTCAGCCGGGCGACGGAGGCTTTGCTGTCCTCTCGCAGGCGATCGCCCAGGGCAGCAATCGCAACAACCTGGCCATTGGAGGCCACGCCGACCGCGGTCAGGCCGGCGGCCTCTGTTGCTGCGATCGCGAGTTCCATCGCGTCTGGTATTTCGATCCGGTGCTTCGCGAGGAAGGAGGGAGAGCCAACGTGGATTGATGACGCACCTAGTTTCGCGATGACGCCAGCATCACACATTTGAACTGCGCCAGAGAGACTTACGCGCGATGCCGCGTCGAGTTCGCAGGTGCTTAATGCATCGCGCAACGCAATTCCAACGGGATGAACGGAGCGGCGTTCCATTTCGGCGACGACGCCTTTTATTGAGTCATCGCCAACCCAGCCAAGCAATTGGAGTCGACCGTCGGTGAGGGTGCCAGTTTTGTCGAGAACCATCGAACCACCGTGGGACAACCGCTCGAGGGCTACGCCACTCTTGACCAAGATGTCGTGACGGGCAAGCTTGCCAATGGCGATGGCGATGGTCATCGGCGTCGCCAGGCCAAGCACGCAGGGGCAGGTGACAATCAGCAGCGCGACAGAATGATCGATCGCCGGCGACAGCCCCTGATGGTATAGCCAGAAGAAGAACGTGGCGACGGCGGCCATCGCGACGATCACAACGAACCACCTGCCGACTTTATCGGTGAACTGCGCGATCTGAGGCTTATCATGTACGCCCTGTTCGACGAGCCGCATCAAGTGCCCGACACGCGTGCCGGCGCCAACGGATTTGACGCGGACCTGAAGCACGCCACCGACATTTTGTGAGCCGGCATGAACCGGTGACCCGACTGACACCGCGGCTGGCGTCGATTCCCCGGTCAAAAGGGCTTCGTTAACGGAGGACGCGCCGGTCTCGACGACACCATCGGCCGGGAATATTTCTCCGCTCCATACTTCGATTAAATCACCGGCGGCAAGCGATTCGATCGGGCGTTCGAGCGCCTGCCCATTGTTGACGATTCTGCACGAGGATGGCGTGAGGTTGAACAAGAGGCCGACGGCGTCGTCAGCCCGCCTTTGTTGCTGATATTGAAGAAACCGGCCAATCAACAGCAGAAAGATGAGGACCGTGAGCGAATCGAAGTAGATTTCGCCGCGGTTCAGCACGACATTCACCAGCCCCGCCACGCTTCCCACGGCCAACGCCATCGCGATTGGAACATCGAGATTGACAGCGCGAAGCCGAATCGCCGCCCAGGCGCTGCGGAAAAACGTTGCGCCTGGCCACGCGAGCGATAGGGTCGCCAGAAGCGCACTGATCCAGCGAAAGAACATGCGGAACTGGGGGTCCATTTGCCCATGACCGCCGGCATATAGCCCGAAGGCCAGGAGCATTACGTTGCCCATGATCGCGCCGGCTACTCCAAGGTGCAGAAGGCGCCTGCGGCCCTCGCGCACATGGCGTTCGCGCCCGGACTGCCCCCGCGCGGGATACGGCTTGTAGCCGAGGCGATCGAGCGTCTGGCCAATGCGAGACAAGGGCAGCCGACTGGGATTCCACGTAATGCGGACCATCGCCTCGCGTAAGCTCAGGCGAGCCTCCACAACGCCATTGAGCATTCCGGGCAGGCGTTCGAGAAGCCATACACACGCGGCGCAACTCACGCCCTCGAGTGCAAGATCAACCGTTGCCAGACCGTCGGCATGGCGAATCACATAGAGGCGTGCGAATTCCTCGGAATCAAATCCGCTGAACTTTCCGCCAGTGACATGTGCGGGTTGGGATGGGCTATTGATGGAATCGCGAATTTGATAATACGATTCGAGCCCGCAGGCCTGGAGCGTTTCATAAACCGCTCTGCAGCCGGCGCAGCAGAATTGATTGACGGCCGCTTGGTCAATCCAGGATTGAGGCACCGGTAGGCCGCAGTGCGCGCATGGCAATTGGTCGTCGCGCGATGGCGCAGCCGAACGCAAAGCGGGAGCGATTTGTTCAATGATGCGGGTCATGGGTGTCACAGCAAGGTAGACCGCTCGAATTTGGAAGCGAAACGGTTTTGTCGGTTGATTGAGCGCCGGCCTGAGAGAAGTTGATTCGTCCCGCCAGCGCCACGGGATCGATCAGTGTTCGTCCGGCCAGCGTGTAGAGACCGGCTCCAACGAGGGCGATGCAAGTGAGCACGGGCAACCGACGACCCACAGGCCCGAGGGCTCGCCGCAATCCAGCGCCAACGAAAACCAGGGCTGGCAGCGTGCCGGCCCAGAACGTGGCCATTGCCAACATTCCCTTCGAGGCGCTGCCGGTCCCAGCTGCGGTTACGGCAAAACCGTACAGCCAACCACACGGGAGCAGCGTTGTCAGTAAGCCGATCATCATGGCTCGCTCAATCGGAGCGCGATCCATCGCAAAGCGGTGTCCGCAATGAACAAGTTGTGTCCAGAAGGCCGGGGGAGTGAACTTGCCGAATCGAAGCGCTTCGGATCGGAGCAACGCTCGAATGCCAAATAGAATCATGGCCGACCCAGCGAGAACCGCGGCCAGGGGGCGGATTCCGGCCAGCGAGCCGGCAACGTCAATCATTCGACCTGCTGATCCGGCCGCGGCCCCAACGCAGGTGTAGGAAACGAGACGCCCAAGGTGATACGCGGCCTGCAAGCCCGCATGCCGCCGCCAGCCCGCGTTTGGGTCGCCGGTTGCGACTGCGAGAAACGCTCCGCACATGCCAACGCAGTGAAAGCTGCCGAGCACACTGGCCAGGAAGATGGCGATGACGAGGGCGCTCATCCATGCACCGGATTCGTGCCATGCCCGACATTGGCGTTCAGAACAATCTGCGGAATGTCGGCAACAAAGCTCTTTCCGTTGCCGGTGACAGTAACGTGAAATTCCCACGCGCCTTGATATCGTATTGGAAGGAGCTGGGTAAATTCACGCCCATCACCGCCTGTGGGCGAGATTGTCGCGTTCTGCACTTCCGAGGCGTGGGAGTCATGAAAGTACTCAACATTCAGCATTGCGTTCTCAATGGCCCGGCCGGCTGAATCGGTCAGGACGAAAGTCACCTGACGACGGCCCATCGGGTCGGTCTGAGTCGCGGGCACGATTTGAACGTGCCAGCCAAGCTCCCGGCTGGCGCGGAGGATCGCCTGTGATTGATCCCAATTGACGGCGCGGTCGTAGTAGTTGCTCACCACCGCAAAAGATTTGTCGTGCGTCGCAATGACGACCGCAACAAGCATGATCGCCACATGCCCGGCAAGCAGCGAAAGGACAATCAGGGGCCATCGACGGCTGTCAGCGCGGGTAATGGGTTTTAACTCAGTTGCTTGCACGGGCGTTCTCCGCGGAAAGGTTGTTCATCGGGCCCAGGAGGCGGCAGACAGTGTCAATCGATGTTCGGTCATCCCCATTGATTCGGAGCGTGACATCCAGAATTCCAGCCACGAACTCCGATTGGGGCGCGATCAGGTGGATCGGTTCAATTGAGGTTTGCCCAGGTGCAAGTATGAATGTGCTTTCAGCGACTGATGCCACGACTTGCGGCCGGTTCTGCACGATGAATGAGAGTCGCATGGCATGATCCGTGCGGTTGGTCACCTTTACCCGCAGGGTGTTCTCCACCTCACCCTTTTGCGTAACGACAAAGGGCAGTCCAAGTCCTCGAAGAACGATCACATCCACGGGAGCTTTGTTGGCAAGCAACTG
>DAIRGS010000078.1:7475-24912 GCA_036794395.1 Tepidisphaeraceae bacterium
GCAACATGCCGAGAGCAGTGAGAATGATCAGGAGAATCGCCGGGTAAATAATCACACGGGGGCGCAACGCAGAGCGCTTGTCGCCGGCCATCGCGGCTTGCGAGCTGTAGCGGATCAGGCCTGGCTTGCGTCCGACTTTTTTCATGACCGAGTCGCACGCGTCGATGCACTGGGCGCAGGCGATGCATTCGATCTGCAACCCTTTGCGAATGTCGATTCCGGTCGGGCAGACGGCGACGCACATCTCGCAATCCACGCAATCGCCGCGTTGGTCGAGAACGGGCAGAGTCGTCTTGCGCATCGCGCCGCGTGGTTCGCCACGAATCTGGTCATAGCTGATGATGAGCGAGAAGCGGTCCAGCAGGACCGACTGTAATCGCCCATACGGGCAGGCGATGATGCACATCTGCTCGCGGAAAAAACCGAAGTTAAACAACATTAATGCCGTGACGACCGCGACGATCAGAAATGCCGAAAGGTGATCGGAGGGTGAGCCGCGCACCCAGTGCCGCAAGGCCTCAACTCCCACAAAATACGCCAGAAACGTGTGTGCCAGGTAGAAGCTGATCAGCAGATAGGTAAGGTACAGGGCCGCGGTGCGCCACATCGCGACATCTCCGCGACCCTTGCCGCCCACTCCGCTTCGGCCCATGAATAGTCTTTCGATTGGCCGGAATACAAATTCCATGTAAACCGTCTGAGGGCACGCCCATCCGCACCAGACGCGGCCCAACAGGGCGGTGGCCAGGAAGACTGAGAGAATGCAGCCGACCATGAATAACGCCAGCAGCAATGTGTCGGTCGGTAAAAAGGTGAACCCGAGAAGCGTGAACCGCCTGTGAACGACATCAAGCAGGATCGCGGGTTTACCGCGAACGCTCATGTACGGCACGACCGTGAAGATCACGATCAGCGCGTACGCCACCGCCCGGCGGCGCGCCAGGAATCGTCCCCTGGCCAGCTTGGGGCTTAACCACCGCCTTGAGCCATCGCGCTCGAGGGTCGAGAGCACATGGTCTTCGGGGGCCATCGGCGTCGGATTGGAATCAACTAAATCCATTTGACTTATCGCCTCAAATCAATGCTCGGGCCAGGGTGCAATCTCTTTGCCTTCGTGAGGCTTGCCCTCAAGGTTTTTCCCGCGGAGCGACGCCACGTACGCGGCGGCCAGCACCCGTTCATTGTTGCTGAGCCGGTTGCCCCAGGCGGGCATCGCGCCGTTCTTACGGCCCTTGGTAATCACATCGAAAATGTCATCCACCTTTTCGACGTTGATGTAGAAGTTGTCGGTGAGATTGGGGCCAATCAGGCCTTGGCCATCCTTCGCGTGGCATGCGATGCAGTTGGTCGCAAAGATTGCCGCTCCGCCTTTGAGCATGTCAGGATTCTTACTGAAGCGCACGAGCGTCGCGGCATCTCCGGTGAACGCGCCCGATTTTTGCAACTCGGCAATCACCTCGCGGTCGTACACGCCGATCGGGGTGAATTCGCCGACGCTCATCGCCACCACAACCACATACATGCCCGAGAACAGCACAGTGCCGACAAATATCCATTTCCACCAGCCGGGCATTGGATTGTCGTATTCGCGGATTCCGTCGTACACGTGATCGGTAAGCGGTTGTTCTGTGTCTAGTTGATCGTTCACACAACACCTGCCTCGTCATTCGATTCCGCCGGCGCGTTGCCGTTCAGCGGAAGGTTTGCCCAGTAATCCAATTCGCCCCGGCGACGCGTAAAGGTGTAGATGATCACGCAGACGAAAATCGCGAAGAACATCAACAGCCCTGTTTCACCGACGCGTCCCAAATCGATGTGATTGAAAATCTCTTTGAACATGATGTTTTCTCGCTGTTTCTACTTTGCGGTCGTTGTTGCGGGCCCGGCTGCCTGACTGGTCGCCGGCATTGTTGCCGGTGCCGCCACCGAGGGCGGCACCGCGAACAGATCCGTGCCCATCCGCTGGAGGTATGCAATCAGCGACACAACCTGCTTGTCTTCCAGGTTGGCCGGCCCGCCCTGGTCCTGAATCTTCTTTGCAATCTCCTTCGCTTGTTTTCGGGCCGAGTCCGCCGACTGCGCCCGATCCATATCGGTATAGGGCACGCCCAGCGCCTGCATTGCTCTGATGTGGACGGGAATCGAATCGAAATCAATTTGCTCGTGCGCCATCCAGGCATAACGGGGCATGATTGAGCCAGGCGTGACTTGCGCGGGATTTTGAAAGTGCAGCAGGTGCCACAAATCAGATTGGCGGCCACCTTCCCGGGCCAGATCGGGGCCGATCCGGCGCGAGCCCCATTGGAAGGGATGATCATAAATAAATTCGCCAGGCTTGGAGTATTCTCCATACCGTTTGGTTTCGGCGATGAGCGGCCTGATCATCTGCGAGTGGCACAGATAACATCCCTCGGCGACGTACATGTCGCGGCCGGCCAGTTCCAGCGGCGTGTAGGGTTTGACGGAGGCGATCGTTGGAACGTTCGAGCGAATCAGGAACGTGGGGATCATTTCCATCAGCGATGCCACCCCCACCGCCACGATCACCATCACCGTAAACTTGATCGGCAGCCGCTCCCACCTCGCAGGCGCGAAGGGCCTTTACATCGTGAAATAGTCGTCAATGGGAAGAACGCTTTAGTAAGACGACAATCACCGTCTCGCCGGGATAGTATTCGCTGCGCCCTGTGTTTTGCGCCGCGAACTCCCATCCCTGCTGACTGAGTAAATTCAATACGTCAATTCGTTCGTCCTTCCCACCCTGGCCACCCAGCTTGGCGTAAAGCTGGCGAAATGTGTCAGCGAAAATCTTTTCAGTAGGCGAACGAAAGAGGCATCGTTGCACCGCATCGATATTCTGAGCGTATACGAATTCGGCGTACTCAATCCGATTGCTTGGCGACGTTGCGGGATGCGGGTTTTGCTGTTGTGCAAACACAAAACAGGCAACAAACGCCAGAGTCACGACGAAGGCTAAAATCGCTTTCTTCATAATCGACAAATCGTCGCATCCCGCCTCGAAAAGTTAAAGAACCAATGAAGTGGGTCTATACCGGCCACGACGCGTTCCAGACGGAATGCCAGAGGGTTGCTTACGTCAGCCTTGTCCGGCGCGCGGCGGATGGTTCGCTGTGTTTTCGTGATTCGGATTGGCTTAACCACTCCCTGGCGATCCTGAAACTGACTCACCACGACTTTGAATCCGATGTGATGGCGGTACGGGCTGGTCGCAATGCGCCGAGGCTCCGTGGCGAGTGGCCGCCAATGCGCCCGCTGGACGTGGTGGTCACCTGCATGCCAAGCGTCCTTGTCTGATTGCTTCGTTCGCCATCCGCGTTTGATGCCAGTTGCACCCGATCCGAGACGAAGCTTGATTGCCTTGCCAGCGCAGCGCACGAAGGCCGCGGCTGAATTACATGAGGGAAGTATCGGAACCTGAAGATCGTCCATCTATTGGGAGAATGACCCTCGATGGCTTACGAAACCTGCGGAGCGCGAATAGGGGAATGTCCTATCAAGGAAGTGATGTTCGTCACTTTTAATGTTCGTAGCGACGGCTGCTGTAGCAGTGGTTCGCTTCATCCAAAGAACCATTCCGGCAGTGGCGGAGGCAGCCTGGATGGCTCGTATGAGGGGTCTTTCTTCTCGTGTTGGCGATCCAGCCAGCTGAGCCACTTTTTGAGACCGGTGTTCTCAAAGGCCGAAACCTCGAGAAATTCGGCAATGGGATTGATCCTGTGAACGTCCAGGCGCATTACCCCACGGTCAAACATGACGTGGCGCTGGAGTTCGGATTTGGTAAGGATCACCACATCCGAATGCGATACCAAATTTGCATACTCCGCAGCCTTGTCATCGCCTCCGCTCACTGCCAGCACCGCAACGGTTACGTCCTGCCCAAAATCAGGCACTCCGAAAATTCCGCCAAGCGATTCGATGAATACGATTTGGATCCCCTTCAATTGAAGATGTTGAACGGCGGTATGAATTTCTTCCGCAGTGGGCGCGGCGCTGTTGACCACCTCGACATGATCGCAGTATCGGGTAAGGCGTTCGGCATCGCGCTGGGCCGCGGGATTGGCTACGACGATAGCGACTCCGGTCATCCCGCGCAATTGCCGGGCCGTCGCCTCAAGCAGCGCAGTCTTACCAGCACCTGGAGGACCAATCAGCGCGACGGTCAGGATCCGGGCTTTCGACAGCATCTGCCTGATCTGCACCGCGGACAATTCGGTGTCCAGCGAAGCGGTGCGTTGCGATGCCCGTGATTGACTCTGAGTATATTCCATGGCCATCTCCAGTTTGAACAGATTCGGGGCCAATTGTGATTCTCCAACGATCACGCCATCGCCGTAATCGGGGCAAGTTCCGGTAATGTGTTAGGAATTCGCCTTATGGACATTTGGGAATCTCCCTACCGGAACACCGGCGCAATTCTGGATGCGCTATGCGGGCGCGAACCCGATACCCGGCCTTGGATCTATGGGGGATAATTGATCGAGTTTCAACGGAGAATGACATGAATACCCGTCGAATTCGCAAGCCGTCCAAACTCCTGGCCCCGGCAAAGGCACGCATGATGCTTTCACCGCCGTTAGGCGGGCGCTACTCGCGTCAAGAGGGTCCTGCCCGGCAAAGACAGCACTCGTCGAAAACACACTAGACCCTCAGTTTCCAGTCAATGGAGGTTGTCATGATGCACGTGAGAACGACCCGGGGAAACATTCCTTCCGTAAGCAAACGCCTGATTGCCGCCGCGAGAAAGCGCGGAATGCGGGCCGTCGGGCGCCACGCCATGCAGTGGCATCAGATCAATTCATCTGACTCGCGGGATCCCGAGTGCCGCATCTATGATTTCTGCAATGTAGTGCGACTTCGCGAATCGCTGGAGGCCAATCCGCTGGCGGCTACAGTCCTCCCCTGCCGAGTGGCGGTCTTCCGTGGCGCCGATGGCGTAAAGCTCGCGATGATGAAAGTGGCCGAGTTTCTGCCGACGACGAAATCCTCGGGACTGGATGAGCCGCTTGCGGCAATGGAACGCGATCTTGCAGACGCGATCGATGAAGCCGGCGATGGAAAACATCGGTGAGCCGACAGCTACCCGCAAAGCCCGATCCGTCGCAAAAGCGAGTGATCGAAAGTTCACAGCTCTGGCGGCTTCGACCGTAAATTGATCGCGTGCGGAACAACCTTCGTGAGCACTTCGATCTTCAGTGGCCTTCGGAACCCGGGGCGTTCTTGACGGCGAAGCGCAGCAGTTCGGCGCTGGTCTTGAGACTCAGCTTCTCCTTAATATGCTCGCGGTGGGCCTCGACGGTTTTCGCGCTGAGGAAGAGCTTTTCGGCAATCTCTTTGACGCTCAGCCCATCGCCGATCATGCAGAATACTTCGAGTTCGCGATCGGTCAGACGGTCCATCGGGAGCTTCTCGGAGGTATTCTTGCCGCCGACCATCCGCTGAAGGAGTGACGATCCCATCTTGTCGCTGACATAGACTTTGCCGGATAGCACCGTGCGCACGGCGCCCAGTAACTTGTCCGAGACCTCCTGCTTCATGATGTAGCCGTGTGCGCCAGCGCGGAGCGCGCGCTCCGCGTAGAGCTTCTCATCGTGCATCGAAAGCACGAGCACGGGTAACCGCGGGACTTGGGCCTTCAGCTCCTTGAGCAGTTCGATGCCGTCGCTGTCCTTGAGCGAGATGTCGACGATCACGAGGTCGGGCTTGGCCTCGCGGATGGCGCGGAGTGCCTGATAGGCTTCCTCGCCCTGACCGCAGACAACCAGGTCCGTTTCGTTGTCGAGGAGCTGCATCAGCCCCTGGCGCACGACGGGGTGATCGTCAACGATGAAGATTCGGCGCTTTTGTTGATCGGGCGTTCCCGAGGCGCCTGTTCTTTTGGTGGCCATCTCACGCTCCCGTTGTTGAATAAGTTATCGGCGTCGAAGCTCGCATGTCACCCTGGTGCCGCCGCGGGGCGCTCGTACGATCTGAAGACTCGCGCCGATGACGTGCGCGCGATGCGTCATCGTCCGGAGGCCCAAACCCGTTTTGGGCTGAACGGCCAGAGGTATTCCCACGCCGTTATCCTTAATGCACAGGCGGATTCGTTGCGAGTTGGCATCCAGCGAAATCGTAACGCGGCTGGCTTTGCCGTGACGAATGGCGTTTTGAATCGACTCCTGCGCAATCCGGTACAGATGCGTAGCCACCGAGTTATCCACCGGCGTGAGGTCTTCCGAACAAGTACACGCACACCGGATGCGGAATTGTGTGCTGATGCTTGCGGCCAGTTCCTGAAGCGCTGTGCTGAGGCCTTGCGGTTGCGGGGCAACCGGGTACAGGCCGTGCGACAGGTTCCGCGCCTGGGTGATCGCATCGTTAATCAACTCGGTAATCTGGCTCGCGTCCTTGACCTCCGGCATGGCCTTTAGCGCCAACTTTTGCTGCAAGGCGCGGACGAGCAGCGAAGTCCCAGTGAGCTGCTGGCAGAGCCCGTCGTGCAGGTCCTGCCCGATCCGGCGTTGTTCTCGCTCGCTGATGTCGAGGATCTCCCTCTCGAGCCGCTTTCGATTGCTGATGTCATGGAGGATGCCCGTGAACATGCGGCGGTGGCCCAGCTTCATTTCGCTGACGGCAAGATCCACTGGAAAGCGCGTGCCGTCCTTTTTCAGACCCACCACCTCACGCCCGATGCCGATGATGCTGGCCTTGCCGGTCTTCAGGTAAGTTGCCAGATACCCATCGTGTTCGCCCCTGAATGGCTGCGGCATGAGCATGCTGACGTTGCGGCCGATGACGTCTTCGGCTTCATACCCAAACATCCGGGTTCCCGCGGGATTAATCGTCTCGATCCGGCCGCGGTCGTCGATGGTGATGATCGCGTCTACGGCAGTATCGAGGACCGCCCGGCTCTGCACCTCGCTGTCGCGCGCGGCCTGATGCAATGCCAGGAGCGACTCGTGGCGTTCGGTCGCATCGCGGACGACCTTGGCATAGCCCGTGAGCGTGTCGTCCGGCTGCCGAAGCGCCACTGTCAAAACCTCGGCCCAAAACTGGGTGCCGTCCTTGCGGACCCGCCATCCCTCGCTAAGGTCACGGCCGAACTTCCTTGCCCGGTCGAGGTGGGCCTGCGGGATGCCGGCGGCCACGTCCTCGGGGGTGTAGAACACCGAGCAATCGGCGCCCACCGCCTCTTCGGCGCTCAGCCCCTTGATATGCTCGGCGCCGGCAGGCCAACTCACGATGTACCCGTCAGTATCGAGCATAAATATCGCGTAATCGCGCACGCATTCGACAAGCAATCGAAACTCCTCATCGCTGCCAAAACCCGATCCGGAAAACGCCTTGACCCGCCGCCGCTTCACCGCCGCCGGTGCCGACCGTTTCCTGCCATTCCTGCGCCCATTGCGTTTGAACATTGCCTGCGACCTTGTCGGAGCCCCTCCCAAATGGCCGCAGAATACCGGAGGGGCGAACGGACGCAATTGAAATGACCGGGCAGTCGGTCAACGAACGCGGTCTCCACGATGTTCGACGCCGTGGAAGACGTTGGCTTGCATCTTGGGCATGACCTGGCTCCAGTGCATCAAACGCGTCCGTTCTCGAACCGGATTTGTCCATAGTGGCGGCCGAAAGAGCGCCCGATCTCCATGACGCCGCACGTGTGTTACGGGCAAGCCGCGCAGATACGAACGCGCGTCAATCATCTGACATCATTGAGACTTACTCTACGCCGCGCGGCCTTCACTCCTTTGCCTTTTGCAATTCACGACCGATGTCGACCTCACGTAGAGCCCGACGAACCGCGGCAACGATCGTGCCTGCGCGCTTAAAGAAGATACATGTGCCTTCATGCCGAAGCGCGCAGAATGCGCTGGGTTCCTGCAGCGGACATCGAGTACAGATGTCGTCCAGAATCTGTGCCAGATAAGGCTCAAGCCTCGTAGCGGTGCTTCGTCGGACAATCGGTATCAACTCGTTCACATGGTGATCCAGTTGCGCCAGTCCGCCGGGCTGCGCTTTGGCACGTAGCAAAACATCGGTGCCATCATTCCGCAGCGACTCATGAACTTCGGCCAACAGAAGCCGTCGTTCCGCCTCGTTTAAATCAATTGATGGTGTCTGTAAAACTGTCACGGGACACCTTCTATCTGGCTCGATTTCCAAGCCTTAAATTTGCTTCGCCATTTCTGACGCGACCTCAACTGCCTGCACGGAATAGAGCTCAGGAGCAACGCCCTTCCGTGTATGGCCGACTGTCAAAACCGGGCATCTCGCATGGCGCACCACGGATTCAGCCACGCTTCCCAGCAAGAACCGGCCCAGCGGCCCGCGCCCGTGCGTGCCAATAACCAACAGATCCGCGTGAGCTTCCTGCGCCGCCAGCACGATTTCTTTATCCGCTTTTCCGTGCCGTATGATCTGCTTGCCGCGTAATTCATCCGGAATGAGGCCAACCAGATTCTGAAGCATCGCCTGCGATTCGTGGACCAATGCGGGTCGACTCATCGCAACGTCGAACGCCAATTCCGGTGCCGCGACCGGCATCACATCAACTACGTGCAGCAGAGAGACCTTGGCCTCCAGCGCTTCTGCAAGCCGGACGGCTTCGTCAACTGCCCATTGAGCCTGCTCGCTGTTATCGACGGCCACAAGAATTGACCTCACCAATCCAGGTCGCGATCGCTCTTCCGTGATCTCCTGCACCTGAACTTCAAGCGCTGCTGCCGCGTTGGTCAGTTCAGTCGCCTTGGATACGCAAGTCACTCGCTTGTGCTGGCAATTGGCGGACTCATTCAGTTTTGCCAACAAGTCGTTCGCTGCTTTCAATAGCGCGTTCAGTGCCATGGATATCTCCTTTAGATGACACATATATTCTTCGTCCCCGCACGACGGAGTAGAATCGGGCCGCTGCCCGCTTCCGAGGTGAGGAAGCGTCTTAACCGACCTAGGGCTTTCACCTATGAAGCACGGCTATTCAATCGAAGGTCGAACGAAGTGATTATTTAGGGCGCGCGCCGCTCAATTGCGGCGCGAAACGCGGCATCGCATGTACCAGGAATGAAACACACGCCCTGGTCTAGGGCCGATGATGCGGGGAGCCCGTGAATCGTTATCTTTCTGGTTCCCGTGAGCGAACTCTCGCGTGGCGTTGTCTCAACGCCACAGGATTCTTCGATGTCCGATGCGGGCCTTCGCCGGCTGCGATATCTCTTGGATCATGCGGACGCTCGCATACCCGATCCAGTCTTTGTTCGAGAACCGCGCTTCGTGGAACTGCGAATGGCGCGGGCGGCTCACCTATATCCGATCTGTTAGGCCCTGATCAGCGAGCCGGGGCGTGCATCGGCTTCCTTTATCACGTTTCGGGTATCAACGATGAGGTTTGCGTGTCGGGCGATGAAGCTCCAATCGTACTTCGCATGGTGGGTAGCGACCAGAACGCAATCGTACAAAGCCAATGACTCGGCCGTCAGCGGTACGCTCTCCATCTGAAGATCGTGTCGCCGCATCTTATGAGTTCGCGGGACGTGGGGATCATTGTAATCCACGGATGCACCCAGCGCTTCCAACTTTTCGATCAGCTCGAAGCTCGGGCTTTCACGCACGTCGTCCACATCCGGCTTGTAAGCCAGTCCGAGGACGAGGATGCGAGATCCTTTAACCGCTTTGGCGCGATCGTTAAGGGCGAGCACCGTGCGTCTGACGACGTATTCGGGCATGGCGTGGTTGACTTCGCCGGCCAGCTCGATGAAGCGGGTGGGCATTCCGACTTCGCGAGCCTTCCAGGTCAGGTAAAAGGGATCGATCGGGATGCAGTGGCCACCCAGTCCGGGACCGGGATAGAACGCCTGGAAGCCGAAGGGTTTGGTACTGGCGGCGGCAATCACTTCCCAGATGTCAATTCCCATGGCCGTCAGCACCATCTTCATTTCGTTCACAAGAGCGATGTTGACGGCGCGATAAATGTTCTCGAGTAATTTCGCGGATTCGGCGACTTCGGCACTCGAAACGGGAATGACTTTCTCAATGGCCTGACGGTATAGGGCGGTAGCGATGCGCCCGCTTTCGGGGTCGATCCCGCCTACCAGCTTTGGAATGGTCTGCGTGTTGTGGTCGCGACGGCCCGGGTCTTCTCGTTCCGGCGAATACGCGACATAGAAGTCTTTGCCGCACTTGAGGCCGCCTCGTTCAAGGCGAGGCAAAATAATCTCGCGCGTGGTGCCGGGATAGGTCGTGGATTCGAGGACGGCAAGCTGGCCTGGACGTAAGGCGGCGGCCATATCGTCGGCAGTGCGCTCAACGAAAGAAAGATCGGGTTCGAGATGTCGGCCGAGCGGCGTGGGCACGCAACTGATCAGGGCGTCCGGTTCGGAAAGTCGGGAAAAATCGCTCGTGACTTCGAACCGACCGGCCTTAGCCATATCAGCGACGAGTGTCGGTCCCAAATGCTGGAGATAATTCTTGCCCGCCCGAAGCGCCTCGATTTTTGTGGGGTCTACGTCGAACCCGATGACGCGGAATCCGGCGCGGTGGAACGCGGCCAGCAACGGCAGGCCGACGTAGCCCAGACCGATCACGCCGACGACCGCCGACTTACGTTCAATCATTTCATCCCAGCTCATGGCCACTAATCTCCTTCATCCTCGAAACGAGATATCTGGATACTACGGGCGCAGCCACGGACGGTCATGTGTTTACTCAGGAGTCGACGAGCGACGCAAGACCGCAACCAGTCCGGCCAGATCCTTGCCCGCTTCCTTTCTCAGCCCCCTCGTCTCCAGTTGGATCACTTCAAATCCAAACTGGGACGCAACCCCCCGGACGTAGGATGGATGATGAGCGTATCGGCGGCTGGCTCGAAGTACCCATTCCGGCGACTCACTTTCTTCAACCGAAAATGCGAACAACCCGCCGGGACGAAGGGCGAAGGCGGCAGCTGCCACTACCTCGGACAGGTTGCCGAAATAACAGAACACGTCGCCGGCGACAAGGAGGTCATATGCCTCGGGTTTGGCGCGTAAGCCTGCCACAATTTCAACAACTTCCAGACGGTCGTAGATCCCGCGTTGCCGCGCCATTTCGACCATGCCTTTTGACAAATCGAGGCCCGTCAGTGTTTGGGCGATCGGCCGCAAAAGCATGCCGCACAATCCAGTGCCACACCCCAGGTCGAGCACATCAAGACAGTCACCCACTCCTGCCTCAGTCAGCGCATCTCTCAACAGCTGCGGGACCCGGTATTGCAACTGCTCGGTCAGATGGTGATCGAATGTCTGAGCGTGACGATCGAACAGCGTCGTCACCAGCCCGGCCGGCGCGATCGACGGGGCGTCTTTGCCGCTCAGGGCCGCCAAATGAAACTTCACGTTCTGGTTGTTGGGCGAAAGCTTCAGTATCTTTTCGAACATCTCCGCGGCATCTTGTGGTCGCTGCGCGATCTCAAAAGCCCGCGCCAGTTCTACATGTGTATCGAGGTGGGAGGGGCGCAAGCGGGCGGCCTCGCGCAGGGTCTGGATGGCCGGATCGAGTTCTCGACGGCCGACGAGCATCGTTCCGAGTTGGGTCAGCGCTTCGGGGAATTCGGGACGCAGCCGCACCGCCCTTCTTAAACAGGCGATGGCTTCCTCCATCCGCCCGACGCGGCCGAGCGTAATCCCCAGTGCATAATGTGGAATCGGCAACTCGGGTTTGAGCGAAATGGCCTTGCGAAAGCACTCCATGGCCTCGTCCGGCCGCTGCTGATTGCCAAGTGCCTCACCGAGCGTTTGCCAACTCTCCGCCGAGCCGGGTGCACGTTCCACCGCCTTGCGCGCGGCGCTTTCGGATTCGGCGTAGCGATCGAGTTGCAAAAGCGCATTGCCCAGATGCTGATAGATGTCCGGGCGGTTCAGCCCCAAATCGATTGATTTTTGAAGTGACTGGATCGCATCGCTGAAACGCTGCAAACGCTCCAGTGCAATCCCCAGCGCCGCATGCGATTCTGGAGCGGCGGGCTCCAAAGCCAGCGCGCGTTGATAGCACCCCGCGGCAAGATTGAATTCACCAATTTGCAGCCACGCGTCGCCGTGATCGCGGTGGTAGACCGCGACCCGCGGCGAAAGCCCCGCGGCCTGCGCCAGGTAAGCGGCTGCCAACTCCGTCTTCCGCATTTGCAGAGCCAGGAGGCCCAGCCCGTGTATCGCCTCGGATTCGTTGGGATCGTCGCGGAGCACTTGGCGGTAAAGGTTCTCGGCTTCACGGAGCCGGCCCGCCAGGCGATGTTCCGCCGCGGCTTGCAATACGCCGCCTTTGTCGGATGGGTCAGACATTGCGCGATCGCCGCCGGCACCTTGGCAACACCAATCCCAGTCCGACCGCTGCCAACAGAACCGCAGATGTCGGTTCAGGCACGACGGTTATGGTTGCGGGCGAAGAGAAGCCAGTGCCCGAAAGTGGAATCGATGCAGACTGGCTGTTAATCAGGTCGGTGTTGAACGGTCCACCGCCGACGTTAGCTCCAACAGTTGCCAATCTAATGGTGAAAGTCGAACCAGGGGTTAACGAGGAGGCATTGAGCGTGATGGATGCAAGAGTGGTAGTCGAATCGGAAAGATTGGTTGACGAGAAGATGCTGTCTTTCGCCATAAGCGGGCCGTTCGCGGTAAATGATTCGAATGTACCGTCCCCGGCGAAAAGCATTCCAGCGGCTGACATGCTGATCGTGGTAATTGTCGGAACTGTCGACACGCCGCTATTTGCCGAGCCTCCGTCGCCAATCTGCACGTAGAGATCTGAACTCTGGACGTTTGTGTCGGTGCCATTGATGGTGACAAGGATCTGTTGTCCAGAAGCGTTTTGCACCGTTGTGGTGCTTAAACCTAAAGTGGTGGCTGCCGATGCTTCGCCGGTCCCGCCCAGAAGAACGGCACCAACGACAACACCTCCAACCGCGATTGCCCGATAGAATCCACCAAAGCTGCGCATTTTTTCTCTCCAATTCTTATCCATCAAATCCCGCCAGATTTGAACGATGAACGCGGGAACTGACACGAACAATCGCCACGGGCAATCTTAGCGAACTTGCCCGAAAGCACAACGAAATCCCGCGTTTCTGGACCGTTCTTGCTCCTTGGCCGCGTCGGCTGCACGCACCTCACAAAGCACTCATATATAAACGTAAAACTCATCCCAGCCAGCCGCATGCCTATCTTCACAACCGTCTGCGTACTGAATCGCCGCATCACCGGGTCTCGGGCCCACGGCTTACTATTTCGACTGACCTCCGGTTAATTTCGTCGTTGTGAGCACCGGCTTCAGTATCTTTTGGGTTCCGAACAGTGGAACATTCTCAACCTTCGGCGGGTTAGGCGCCGGTGGTGGAACCGGTGTAAATTTTGGAACTTTTTTAGCCACAGGCGCCTTGGGCGGTGTCGATGGAGGTTTTGACACCACTGTGACAGCTGTAGATGACGATGTGCTCGTGCTGGTCGTCGGAATCACCGTTCCGGTTGCCACCACGACCGGTGACGCAAAAATCGGCGCCGCCACGACCACAGGCAATGCCGCCTGGCTGGGGGGGACGCTAATCAAGAGCAGTGGACTGAATCCAGACTCATTGTTGAAGACGGTCACCATATCGGCCGAGTCAACGCGACCATCGCGATTGATGTCGTAATGATTGGTGATTCCGGCAACGCCAAAGCCGGTTTCATTGTTGAATGTGCCCACAAGATCCGCCGAATCGACCCGCGCATCGGTTGTTGAATTGCCCGTCTCTCCGATGGCATTTCCAAAGTAGAACACGACGTTCGACGCAAGGTGGTTGTTGCTGTTCGCCAGCACTGTGACCTGCAACCACTGGTTCTGAATGGAGTTGTCGGGCCATACCAAATCCACGGCCGAGTTGCCGTTGCCTGGATCAGTGCCCATCACCACCGAAGCCGGCGCGGGGGCGGTCGCCCATCCGGCGGGCGTGCTGTTGTTACCAACCTTGAACTGGAAGTCGGCGGCACTCAGAACGATGCCCGGGGCCAGCTTGGCAAGGTCGATCAGAATGCCGTTCAGACCGTGGGAGTAGCTGGTGTAGTTTCCAAAGGCAGCCGTGCCACCCGGAAGAAGTGGCGTCTTGTCGGTGGCGACAGCCGCAAAATCGGATGTTGGATTCGCGGCGGGGTTGTTACCATCAAACTTGGAGTTGTTGTAGAAGACGAATTCACCGGCGACGGAGGGTGTTTCGATATCGACGCTTCCGGGGACGGTGGTCAACGGCAGGCTGCCGCCATTGAGATCGCCCGAGGCAATGGTGACTGGAGTGGATCCGGACACGGCATTGCTGGCGACACTAAATATGAGGTTTTCGATCACCGCCTGGCCCGAAGGCAGTGCAGTGTTCCCGTTGTTGGAAATCGCGACCTTGCCGTTGGCCGGGTTGAAGATGATCGACCAGTTGGCCGAATCGATCGCGCCCAACGTGGCATTGGTCAGCGTCAGCTTGGAGGGATCAACGGTGAATTGAAGCAGCGAGCTTTGCAACTGGCTGGCGTCGTCGATGGTGATCGGAAGCGTCATGCTGCCGCCTGGATTGGCCAAAACGTTGGACGGTACGGAGACTTGCGGATCAGCGCCTGCCGGCGGGGGCGACCCGGGAGGCACAAAGCCCGCAGGCACCGGCGGAATCTGTGAAACGGGTAAGCCCACGCTCTGCTGTAGAACCAGCGAAGCATCCTGGCCGGAAAGCGTCCCGTCGCCGGTCACGTCAGCGACGATTGTTGGGTCGGTCAGCGGGAAGGCATCGAAGCCCGTCGCGTTATGGACGACGACGTTCGAAATCAGATGCGCATCGAACGGGTCGTAGATGCCTGTGCCGCTGGCGTTACCGATGAGCGCGACCTTCTCGACCGCCTCGTCGGCGGTGCCGGCAATGGCGCCTTCGTTGATGCGAAGATTAGTGATGCGAAGCGCGCCGGACGCGGCATAACCGGCGCCGGCAGGAACGGTGCAGGTGATATTTAACAGGGTCCTTGCGCCCGCACCCAATGCGGTTGGGCCGGAGATGGAGACTTGAAGCAGGCCCGGCGTATTGTTCTGTGTGACGCTCCAACCACTGGGCAATCCCGCGGCAAGGTCGGCCGCACTGATCGTCAGCAGGTTGGGGTTATACGCAATCGTAAAGTCAACGGCGGTGACTCCAGCTCCGTTGGCGATGGAAACCGGGAGGCCGATCGAAGGGCTCGTCGTAAAGCTGACCGTCTGGCGTGGACCACGGGCAAAATCCGGTAGGCTGACGACATCGTTGACAGCTCCAACGGTGAAGCTGGTGACATAATTGCCTCCGGACCCGCTACCGCTTCCATCCAGAAGGCTGTTGGACGTGTCTTGCCAGGCGGAACTGCCGCTCACGAGGGTGACGGTATAGGTATCGGGAGCAAGGACGCCGCCGGTCTTGATGAAGCTGGCGGTATTGGTTGTCGGGTTCCACACCAGCGACCCACTGACCGGGCCGGTAGTTGCCCCGACCAGGGTAACGTCTGGCGGGCCGTACACCCCACTTAACCCCGAATAGAGGTTCAGCATCGTAAGGCTTGCAGCGCGGTTGAACTGCACATCAAACCCGCTGGCCTGTGCGGCAAAGTTGGTCACATGGAACGCGGTGGGGTTCACCTGGACTTGGAAGCTCGTGCTGCCCGACAACGAGGGCGGCGCGATGCCATTGAGGTCCTGCACCGTTACCTGGACGGTAAAGGTCCCAGTCGCGGCGTAAGTCGTGCCAAGCGTAAATGTCTTGCCCGGACCACTCTGGAGCAGCGAACCCAGGCCGGGATGATTGATTGCGTCATAGTTGACATAAACAAGCCATGGCGCGTCGTTGCCCGGATCGACCAATGAGCCGGCCTGAGTCCAGGCAACACCAGCCCCAACGCTGAAGTTGGCGACGTGGTTCACGGCCGGGGCGACGTTATCGACGATGATATTGGTCGAGTATTCGCCGATCCCGCCATCTCTGTCGCTGATGGTTGCGGACACCGAGTCGGTGCCGGGCGTGTCCAAGTAGGTTCCCGCAATACTGACCGAACTCGACGCGCCGGTCTGAAGAAGGAACGTGCCGTGCGTGTTGGTAATGGAGAACGAATAAGTGAAGCCGGCGGTTCCATCGGCGCTTGACGGATCGAACGGGCTTTTGAGCTTGACCAGTCCGCCGTCACCTTCAGACACTTCCGGGAAATCGTTTTCAATCGTCGCCGTCGGGGCGACATTCAGCACACTCACGTTCACCGCACCGGCATTGGGGTGCGCGCCGTTCGGATCGAACAGCGTAACCCGGATGTTCCGCGTGGCAGGTCCGTCATCGTACACGTGGGTCACGGTGCCCGTCGGGGTGCCGGCCGAAGAGAAATCAGAGATGGCGCCGTCGCCCCAGTTGATCGCGTAGCCAAGAATGTTGTTCTGTCCGGGATCAGTCGAAACGCCAAAGACGAGCGTGTAAGTCGAGGCCTCATTGACGCTGGTCGCGCTTTGACTGAGGTCGACGGTAGGCGGACCGAATACTGAGACGGATAGGGTGTTCGACGTTGCGGGGCCGGACGCGGTTGTGGCGACGGCTGAAATGACAAAGTTTCCGCCCGCCGCATACACGTGCGTGACGGTTGTCGGATTTCCACTCACGTGTTGGATGTCCGGGTTGGCGACCGTGCCGTCACCCCAATTGATATCCCATGCGGTTACAATTGGAGAACCTGGATCCGAAGGCTCTGGATCCGAAGGCTCAAGATCAAGAGTGTAAGTCGCGCCCTGGGAGGTGCTGGACGGTCCGCTGATATCAATGGCCTGAGCGCTGCTGGCTGGCACAAACCCCGGTTGACCGGCCGGCACTGCATTAGCGCCGCTGGTGAGCCAGGGAGCGAAGCCGACCGTCGGATCGATGACCTTATCGCCAGTCGTTGCGTTCACATTGGCGGGATTACTCGGACCGTTCGAATCACCCCACCAGTTGCTGCTCGCGTCGACAAAGGCAGTGGTGGAATCGTTCTCAAGTCCCGCGACGGTGTTGCCCGAGATGCTGTTGTTGTTGACGTGAACCGATCCGCCCGCATCTAGCGTTACACTACTTGTAAACAGAAGGCCAGTGGCGTTTTGCGTGAAAAGGTTATTTTGGATCGACAGGCTCTTGTACGCGCCCTGCCCGATTTTGATGCCGGTTGGGCTTTCGCGGATGGTGTTGGACACGATGGAGACCTGAGCGTTGTCGCTGGAGACCATGTAAATACCGCCGCCGCCACCGCCGCCGCCTCCACCGTTGCCCCGGATGTCGTTGTTGGTGATCTGCCCGTCGAGCGATCCGCCACCCATCTTGATGCCATAGCCACTCGAGGCGGCATCGTACTTCATGTAAATGTAGTTGCTCTTGATCCACCACCCCGCGGCGGCGCCCTGATCGACCTCAACGCCGACCCCGCCG
>DAIRGS010000395.1:0-6073 GCA_036794395.1 Tepidisphaeraceae bacterium
AATCGCGACTTAAACCCTGCCGAAGAAACGAGTGACTACTCGCGCTGTAGTGTTAGAAGTTGGTCGCCCGGTGGGAGGCAGCGCGCTGGCGGCATAGTTCAGCGCTGACCACGCGATCAGTGCAAATCCGACCAGAACAAACCATCCTGGCATGCTGGCCTCTCGCCATCGCTCCGTGAAGCCGCGGCCCATGAAGGCGACCGGCAAAAGGACGCCCAGCGCCATAATGATGATTCCGGTTGCAAGAATTGCGGGATTGGGGCGGGGTGCCGCAAACCAAGCGAGAGTCAGCGCAAGCGTGATGGGGAAGGCCGCGAGGAGTAAAAGGCGATCCTGGGTGTTTGGACCCAGCGACAAGATGGTCACAATGAGGAAGGCCCACTCGATCGCAACCAGGCCATTCCATGGCGTGGATTGTTGTAGGGTTGCGGAAGGCCAACGAAAAACGGGGAACTTTTTGGACTTGAGCATGGCGACTATTACCGCCGCCCAGATCGCCGCGACCAGCAGCGCGACACCGCCGGCAACACCCTGGGACCAGCCGTGCTGCAAAGACAATCGGGCAATTCCGCTAGTGATCGACAGGCTGGTTGACTGCGTGAGTACCGGTACGTTGGCAACCTCACCCCCTCGAGCAACGTTGCTGGTCAGGTGAAGAAGACCGCCGATGGCGACTTTCAAATAGTGAATATTCGTGGACCAGCCGGTGGCAAACGCTGGGAGCATCGCCAGGGCTATCGTCCATAGAAACGTTGCGCCGGCCACACTCCATCGCCGTCTCAGCAGCAGGTATGGAATGAGAACGACCGGCAGATATTTGATGTTGATCGCAACAGCCAGCGCGAGGCCAGCCAGAATCGGACGGCGATCGACCCAATGTAGGGCCAGGACGAAACATAAAAGAATCGGGGCGTTGCTTTCGAGACCGTGAAGCTCGTTTCGGATGGGAGCCACGAGGATGAGGCTCGATGACAGTGCGACGATGAGAATTCTTGACGCCTTGGGGATTACGCCAAGTCTTGAAAGCATGGTTTTCGAAAGAAGGAGCATCGCGATCAATACACAAGCGGTATCGAGCAACATCATCCATCGCGCGGCGCCTTCTAGCGATACGCTCAGAAGCGGCCGGCCGAGAAATGCGTAGAGCGGTGGGTAGACGTAACTGTAGCGGCCTGGGACGCGAAGGTAGGGGCTGACTCCGAGCCGCATTGCCGAAGAAGCGCCGTAAATCGTTGCGAATCCGCCGTATTGGTGTTTGGCGATTTGATGGTTCTCATCGGCGAGCAAAACGCTAAAAAGCAAGATCATCCCAGCCAGGGCCAGCGGAAGATATTTACGTTCAATTGAAATGGGGAGCAGGGACACTTGGGATTGCATGCACAACTCTAGCGGATCGGTAAAACGCGAAACTGCCGTGGATAATTCTCTGTCATTGGAGATGAGGGCGAAAGGTTGTTCTGCATGTATTTATCTTAACCTTCAAAACAAAGGGGTTAGATGCATGAGCGTGGTTGAAGGGTTTAGGCAGTCTCACTATCGTTTCTAATCATGGAACGAACCAGGATCGTTATCGGGGCGGTGATTACGGGATTGATCGGGATTTGGGCGTCGGGGGCGCGGGCGCAATCGGCTACTGAGGATTTCGGAAAGTTCGATCCGGGCGAAGTTCCTTCTTTGAAACCTGCGTCGGATGCGGGGGAGCGGGCGATTGGAAAGATGCAGCCGGCCAAGGGGCTGAAGGTTGAGTTGTTTGCAGCCGAGCCGATGCTGGCAAATCCGGTGGCGCTCAATTTCGATAACAAGGGACGGCTTTACGTTGTCGAGACTTGGCGTTTCGAACATGGGGTAATCGACATGCGCGGGCATCTTGACTGGCTGGACGATGATCTGGCATCCAAAAGCGTTGAAGATCGAATTGCCCTCGTGAAACGGAAGATGGGGCCGAACGCGCGGACCTTTGCAAAATATCCGGATGTGGTCCGGCTCCTGGAAGACACCAATGGCGATGGCAAGGCCGACAAGAGCAGCGTGTTTGCCGAGTTTCACGAGCTCGCTGATGGCATTGCAGCCGGGGTCGTCATTCGAAAAGACAACGTTTACGTTACGAACATTCCGAACCTCTGGCTCTTGAAGGACACCAAGGGCACGGGAAAAGCCGACGAGCAGAAATCCCTCTCGTACGGCTACGGCATTCGCTACAACTTCCTCGGGCACGACCTGCACGGGCCCCGCTTTGGCCCGGATGGCAAGCTGTATTTCACCATCGGCGATCGGGCGGCGAACATCACCAAATCGGTCGATGGCTCGCACGTGGAAAATCTCGAATCCGGCTCGGTATTTCGCTGCAATCCGGATGGATCGAAGCTGGAAATCTTCGCCACCGGCCTGCGCAATCCCCAGTCTCTGGCGTTCGATGACTATGGCAACATGTTCACCGGCGACAACAACCCCGACTATGGCGACCCGGCACGCTGGGTTTACGTTGTCGAAGCGGGCGACAGCGGTTGGCGCGTGGGATACCAGTACGATCACAATCCCGTGGGCGGCGGGCCGTGGATGAACGAACGCTTGTGGCAGGAGCAAAAAAACTCGACGGCGGCATATCTGCTTCCGCCCATCGCCGACCTGGGCGCTGGACCCAGCGGTGTGGCCTATTACCCGGGCACGGGGCTTTCCAGCGATTACGATCGTCACTTCTTTGAATGCGATTTTAGAGGGGCATTTACCGGCAGCGGCATTCACACGTTTACGATGGAGCCGGACGGAGCGGGCTTCAAATTGGCCGGTCTAAAGAACTTTATCTGGAACACGCTTGCGACGGACATCGTGTTTGGGCCGGGCGGCGGGGCTTATATCAGTGATTGGGTTGAAGGCTGGCATGTCACGGGCGTCGGCAGGGTTTACCACGTGTTCGATCCTGAGGCGATGAAGGATCCGGTCGTCAAGGAAGTGAAAGATCTTCTGGCGGCGGGATTCGACAAGCGCGAGCCGGCGGAGTTGGTCAAGCTTCTGGGGCATCGCGATCAGCGCATCCGGCAGGAGGCGCAGTTTGAGTTGGCGGATCGGGGAAATGGTTCGATTCCGATACTTTCGGAGACAGCCGCGAAGGGCGAAGCAAAGCTGGCGCGCATTCATGCGATGTGGGCGCTTGGCCAAATCGCGGAGAAGAATGCGGAGGCGTTGAACGCGCTGCCGGCGCTGCTGAATGACTCGGATGCCGAAATTCGTGCTCAGGCGGCTCGGCTGCTTGGGGATCATCGTGATGCAAAAGCGTTCGACGGGCTGCTTAGATTGACGGAAGATTCGAATCTACGGGTGCGGTATTTCGCGGCGATGGGGCTGGCGAAGCTGGGGCGTGGCGAAGCGATTCCGGCGATCGTCAAGATGATCCGGGACAATTCAGATAATGACGTCTACGTGCGCCATGCAGGCGTTACGGCGCTAACCTGGATTAAAGACTTGGACGCCATCCAGAAGCTAGCCAAGGATGAATCGCGCTCGGTGCGGATGGCGTCGTTGCTGACGATGCGTCGGCTGGCGCGACCCGAAATTGCGGGCTTTCTGCACGATTCCGATCCGCAACTGGTGCTCGAGGCGGCGCGGGCAATTAACGATCTGCCGATCACCGAGGCGCTGCCTGAACTGGCGTCGATGCTGGGAAAAGCTGAATTACCCGACTTTGTAATGATCCGCATCGTGAATGCGAACTACCGGCTTGGAACACCCCAAGCCGCACAGGCCCTGGCGCAATACGCGTCAGATTCCGGCGCTCCGCGGCGTTGGCGCGTGGCGGCGCTTCAGGACTTGGCCGACTGGCCCAAGCCGGGACTGCGGGACAAAGTGACCAATCTTACACGGCCGCTGCCCGATCGGGATGCGGCCGTGGCGCGAAATGCCGCGGGGCCGATGCTGGCGTCGGTGCTGCACAATCAGCCCAATGCAGTCATCGTCGCAGCGCTTGATGTCATCAAGAAGCTGGGCGTGAGAGATTCGGCGGTACTGATGGAACTGGCAGCCGACGCCAAGCTCTCGGCGGATGTACGGGCGGGTGCGGTCAGCACCATGGCGGCGCAGAATGATCCGAAGCTTGCGGATGTTGTGGACCTTGCGCTAAAAGACCGCGATGAGCACGTGCGAGCGGCGGCAATTCTTGCGATGGCCACGCTCGCCGATGCCGCCGGGCGGATTATTCCGCTATTGGATCAAGGCACCATTCGCGAACAGCAGGCTGCGTTTGAAGCACTGGGCAGCGTTCAGGGGAAAATGGCTGATGACGCAATCGGGAGTTGGATGGATAAACTCGCGGCCCACGCGGTGAAGCCCGAGATTGAGCTGGACGTGCTGGACGCGGCGTCGAAACGACAGGACTCGTCCGTCGCGGCAAAGGTGCAGCAATACGGGCAGTCGATCTCGAAAACAGATCCATTGGCCCCCTACCGCGTGACGTTGGCCGGGGGCGATGCGGCGGCGGGCGGGGAGATCTTCCGACTTCGAACCGATGTCTCCTGTATTCGCTGCCATACGGTCGCGGGTACGGGCGGAATCGTCGGGCCGGTGCTTGATGGTGTCGGCACACGGCAGAATCGCGAATATTTGCTTGAGTCGATCGTCAATCCAAATGCCAAAATCGCGCCTGGTTTTGAGGGTGTTCTTCTCCGCTTAAAAGATGGCCGCACACTCAGTGGCGTGGTGAAGAAGGAATCGGATGTGGACCTGGAAATCGTCGACGCCGACAGCCATTTGACCAGCGTGCCGAAGGCGGATATCGCCGCCCGCCAGCGCGGCCAGTCGGCAATGCCCGAAGGCCTCGCGAACCTTCTCGCCAAACGAGACCTGCGCGACCTCGTCGAATTCCTGGCAAGCCTGAAATAGCCCAGGGGGTGGCGGCAGTGTGGCTCAGGTGTCCAGGTTGTGGAGGACCTCGCGCACGTCGCGATTTGTCGTGTCGAGATATGGCATTTTACGGCTCTGTGCGCTTGTGGGCGGTGAAGGTGGGGAATATACTGAGGGTTTCGCAATAAGGGCGGAATAGGTCTGTCCTGGCGGAAACGAAGTGACGGGACGTCGGCATCGCGTGGGCGCCGGCGGTTTCTTTTTTATTCAGGCCACGCGGTAATACAAAGGTTGGGCGGGTTAACTGCCCCTAACGGTTCTTATGGTCGATTTCAATCTGATTAATTCGCTGGGCGATCTGGATGACGAAGTAGACGCGGCGGTTGCAATCGCCCTTCCAGATGCGGTCAGCCAAAACGAGGATGGCAAATTCGGTTTGGATTTGTCGAAGCTGATTCAGGGGGACGAGGTTCAGGACTTTACGCCGGGCGCGATCCTGAAGGGTCGTATCAGCAGCGTTGTCGGCGACGATTTTGTCGTCGAGCTGGGGCTCAAGAGCGAAGGGGTTCTGGAACGCGGCGAGTTCGATGAGCCGGAGAATGTGAAGATCGGCGACGAAGTGCGCGTGCTTCTGGAAGACGTCGAAGGCGATACCGGGTTGGTGAAGATCAGCAAGCGAAAAGCTGATCGCATCATCAACTGGGAAGCCATCATGAAGTCTAAGAAGGAAGGCGACCCGGTTTCCGGCAAGGTGACCAAGAAGATCAAGGGCGGGTTGCTGGTGGACATCGGCGTGCCGGTGTTCCTCCCGGCCAGCCAGGTGGACATCCGCCGGCCTGGCGAGATTTCCGATTGGATCGGCCGCTCGATCGACGCGGTCATTCTGAAGATCGACGAAGAGCGCCGCAACATCGTCATCTCCCGTCGCAAGCTCATCGAGCAGCAGCGCGAAGAGCTCAAGCGCAAGACGATGGACAACCTGTCGGTTGGCTCGGTCATCAAGGGCACCGTCAAGAACATCGCCGACTTCGGCGCGTTCATCGATTTGGGCGGCATCGACGGCTTGCTGCACATCACCGATATGTCCTGGGGCCGGATCAATCACCCAACCGACATGCTCAAGATCGATCAGGAGATCGAGGTCAAGGTTCTGTCAATCGACAAAGACAAGGAAAAGATCGCACTCGGCCTCAAGCAGAAGGACGCCAGCCCCTGGGAAAACATCGAGCAGAAGTACCCG
>DAIRGS010000079.1:0-24746 GCA_036794395.1 Tepidisphaeraceae bacterium
CGGATGATGGCGGCAAGTAATGACTCACGGTTCGAACGGGGTTCCGTGCTCTCCGTTCATTTCATAGCAGCTACTCGTCCCGCCGCTGGTTTAGGAGCGGGTGGCGATTCATTCAGGGATTAACTGAACTCGGAACCGACGTATTTCATTGTCATTAGCGTGGGGTAGGCGAACGATCGTGCCAGCGAAGAGCAAGAAGGCGATCGTTCAAGGTTGAGTTGAAATGCGCCATCCAGGACTTGAACCTGGAACCCGCTGATTAAGAGTCAAGGGTTGTGGGGGTACCCGCTGATGGATGTTCATTGATTAAGATTGATATTGTAGGGAAACAAGCTACTATCTGCATTGTTCGTGCTACCTCAAAATTGATGGAAATTGACCAATCCGGTAGCACGGGGGTAGCACGAGCGAAATGGGAGACAATACAATGCAGTCGAAATTCAACTTCACCGTCGCATCTCTTAACGCCGTTAAGCCACCGAAAGACGCCGATCGGGTCTACGTCTACGACCTGCGCACGGTGGGACTCGCGTTGTGTGTGACCAGCGCCGGCGGCCGCACGTTCTACTTCTATCGCAAGTTCGATGGACAACCGGGCCGGCTCAAGCTGGGGGGCTTCCCTGAAATCACGATCGAGCAGGCCCGCAATATCGCGGACATCAACAACGGCAAGATCGCCAACGGGATCAACCCCTTCGAAGAGCGCCGGGCGGCACGGGCCGCGGAGACGTTTGGGGAGTTGTTCAAACGCTACATGGAACAGCACGCCAAGGTGCATAAGAAGACGTGGCAGGATGATCAGGACCAGTACGACCGGTATCTTGAATCGTGGGGCAGTCGCATCGCGCGTAAGGTTCGCAAGCACGATGTTCGGGCGCTCCACACACGCATCGGCACGGACAACGGGCCGTACACTGCCAATCGGCTCTTGAGCCTCATACACACCGTCTACAGCAAGACAGAGACGAACGGGGCGGAAGGCACCAACCCCGCCAAAGGTATCCAACGATTCAAAGAGCAGGAACGGGAACGGTTCTTAAACCCCGACGAAGTCCCGACATTCTTCAAAGCACTGGACGCCGAACCTTCGGAGATGATCCGGGACTATGTGATGATCAGCATTCTTTGCGGCGCCCGCCGGGCGAACGTGTGCGCGATGCGTTGGGACGATCTACACCTCGACCGGGCGACGTGGGTCATTCCCGACACGAAGTCCGGCCAGCCGGTGACGTTAGCGCTGGTGCCGAAGATTATCGACGTCCTGAGACGGCGCCGGGAGACGATCGGGGTTGACGATGAGGGGCAGGTTAAATCGGATTGGGTGTTTCCGAGCTACGGCAAAACCGGGCACCTGGTTGAACCCAAGGGCGCGTGGAAAAACATCCTTACCGCGGCCGGCATTAAAGATTTGAGAATTCACGACCTTCGGAGAACGCTCGGCAGTTGGCTCGCTGCGAACGGTGAAAGCCTCACCACCATCGGGAAGATATTGGGGCACAAGTCGACCGCCAGCACGAAGATTTACGCCCGGCTACACCTTGGCGCGGTTCGGGCATCGGTGGAGACGGCAACCACCGCATTGCTTGACGCGGCTATCGCACTGCCGGCACCGGCGAATATGGAAGGGGCAACAAAGTGAAAGACACCAAAGCCGAAGCACGATTGAAACCGAAGCCACCGCAAAAGCGAGCGGTTCCGCAGATTTCTGCGGAGGCGGAGAAGGCGACACTGGACCCTAAAAACATCGTATCTAATTGCCGAACCTCGCTAGGCTCCATTCTTCGGTTTGAGGAACGAGCTCTCAGACGGCAGGATGATGAGACATACTACGGGAATTTGGAGACTGCGCGCCGGCGGCATCGTGGGCGTCTCCACAATCGCATCATCATCATCAAGGCCCGCGAGAACCGCAGGCCCGTTGCGGCTGTCTTTAATGACCTCGTGCCCCTACTGCCGACATTGAAGTCCTTGTGCAAGCTCCTACTTGTGCGACCCCAAGGGCAATTTACCATCGACGCCGCAAAGGACGTCTTATTTGGGTTGAGCGATGAATCTGAAAAGAAAACATCGATAGGCACCTGCCTCGCCGTATTTGAGTTTGGATATTCGAAAGTGAATGAAGGAACAAAATTCTGGATGGAGGGTCAATCTCCATACAAGGACCAATGGGGAAATTGGGCTGTAAGCGCCGATGAGCAGGCCTCCATTTCGATCCTGCAAAATGCCAGCGAAGCGGCGAAAAAGATCGCTGACGGCAAGGGCGATGCGGAACACGAAAAGCTAATCCGCAGGCTGATAGAGTTGCTTTCGCCTTGCTCCCCCGCGGCAGTCGAAACAGCGCCAGAGCCGGCACCCGCCGCGCCGCCGCTCGCGTTACACCAACACTTGGAAGCGAAGCACGAATATGAACCGAATTCGTCATGCATGACGAATCTCGACCCACCAGCGCCGGATACTTCATCCTGGCCGGGGTTCTCTGAAATCCGGGACAAGTGGCATATGGTTGATTATGAGCTATCCAGGCTGATTAAGGCTGGCGACGTATCTGCGGATCGCAAGGGGAAGGGTATGCGATTCGACCCGGTTTCAATTCTGAAATATGAGAGGGAGCACCCCGACGTTTTGAAGAAGTCGGCACAACCCCCGCAACCAGTTCTAAAGGCAAAGATGAAATTTAAGATGTGCACCTGCGGGGAAACGGTTTCTGTCATTCCGCCAGCATCGCCCAAGTGCCCGAAATGCGGAAAGACCGATGGTTTTACTAAACTTTGAACCCCGCGCAACTTGCGCCATCCTTGCGCCGACAATTCGAGAACTGCCTGTTTTGCAGTGTTTCGCTCGAAATATCCTTGCAAGGTCGTAGCACATCCCGCCGCTCGATTTAATGAGCCCCGTTGATTGACGTAACTCAACGGAGGTTCGATATGAGCGATGATGAACGCCCTCGACTGACAGACGCACAAGCTGCCGATTACATCGGCGTCAAAAAGCAAACGCTTGCCGCGTGGCGATGCACGAAGCGCCAAGCCATCCCCTTCACTCGCATCGGCCGCCTTGTGCGGTATGCCCGCGCCGACCTCGACCGGTTCCTGGCCGCCAGCAAGGTCGGCAACTCCACCCAACTCGTCACGGCCTAACCCGGCGCATGCGCCAACACCCCGACCTGCGAAGTTGGGCGTTGACGCATTTTTTAAGGTGAACACATGAACGATAGCACGAACCAAACACTTTTCCCAATCACCCCATCGAATCCGCCCCCGTTTGTCCCGCTGGACGATCAGCCTTCGGAATACATCGAAGAAGCAACGCGCGTTGCCGGTTTGCTCAACAAGCATCGTAGTTACTACTTCACCCCAGGCTCATACGACTGCATTGGCGCGGTTGCTCTGCATTGTGCGGGGCTGGGAAGGATCTATCTGGGCGAGGGCGGATTTCGCCTTGAGGATCGTCGGAGAAGGGCGGTGGGTCGATGAGCGCCGCCAACACACAAGTTAAGTATCTATTTCGTGATGCCGGAACTGATTTCTTTGCTGGTAGCCACTGCGCTGTATGCCAAGGCGAACCGCCGGCCGACATCGAATTATGGATCGATGGCAAGTTGTCGAGCTACGTTTGCAGTAATTGCCTTCGCGCCGCGCATCGCTGTGGTATCGAGGGTTGGAAACGTCGCCTGTGTCGCCGGGCGCGTCAGATGGAACTACTTGCGGCACGGATGAGGGAAGTTGCGGGCCGCATCCCGAATGGCGATTGCAATTTCGAACTCCCGATTTACGAAGACGCGTTTCATTCATGGACTGCCATTGGACCACTCGAATACGCGGCGGCGGTGGATGATCGGGGGGATGTGGAATGAGCCCGGCCACCACAACCGCAACATCAAATCCCCAGGCGTGGCGCACGCGAGCGCCCGAGCTTGCCGCGTGGGCAATCGATCGGCTCGTGAACCGCGTCGACGTGTGGGGCGGATACCTTCCGATGCATCTCCGCGAAGCGGATAAGAAAACGGTTACGAAGCCGGCAAAAAACAAGCGCGGGACGGTTCGGCTCACGGTCGAAACTCTCGAAGCGCATTTTCGCGGGCAGAGCGAGGGCGATATTGTTGGGCTTCACGCGATTTCAGAAGCCGGCACATGCAAATGGGTGGGGCTCGACATCGACAATCACGGCGCTGCGGACTCGTCAGCCAATCTCAAGTATGCCGTTTACCTGCATGACAAGCTGGTTTCGATGGGGTTCTCGCCAATCCTGAGCGACAGCGACGGCAAGGGCGGGTTTCACCTACTGACGGTCTTTAGCGAACCCATCCCCAGCCCGTCGGCGCACTACTTCGGTAAGTGGCTCGTTTCTGACTTTGCCGATCATGGCATTGCCCAGGCCCCGGAAGTTTTCCCGAAGCAACCCGATCTATCGGAAGTGCAATTCGGAAATTGGATGCGACTCCCCGGCCGCCACCACACGCGCGACCATTGGTCGAAAGTATGGGATGGATTCGGTTGGCGTGATGGGTTCGAAGCGGTGGAGATGATCCGGCACACATCCGGCGATCCTGCCGAGTTGATTCCAGCCGACGCCGCTCCGCCAGCGCCCAAGCCACGCCAGACGGCCCCGAAATACGTCGCCGATGGTCCGGACAACCGCGTGGTTCGTTGCCGCGCCTACGTCGAAAAGCTACCGCCCAGTGTTTCCGGCGATCGCGGACACGACAAGTTGCTGCAGGTAGCGTGCGAAACTCTGCGGTTCGGGCTGGACGATTCGGACGCGCTGGCGGTGCTTCACGATTACAACCGGCGCGCAGATCCGGAGTGGGATGAGCGGGACATTGATAAAAAGCTAAAGGATGCACACCGCAAGGTCAATGGTGAGTTTGGTAGCCGGCTGAAAGAGGATCGACCGCAAAAAACCATATCAAAACGGCAACGCGCTGCCGATTTGGGGGAGCAAGATGCCGGACCAAATCCGACACGCATGTCGGATATCGAGCGTCGGGAGTTTGACCCCAAAGACCCCCTGGCGATTGCCCGGCAGTTTCGGCGGGACGTTTACGATCATGCCGATGGTCCGACGCTGTACCACGATGGCGACACCGCGATTGCATGGGAGCAGACGAAATATATCGAGGTTCGGGACGCTGCACTGAGGGCGGAGCTTTACCCATACCTTGAACGGGCGCAAAAGCTGATCCGGCGGGGTGAAACTGAAATGCTTGTCCCGTTCATGCCGACGCAAAACAACGTCAGCAACATTTCGGACGCGCTGAACGCCGCGTGTTACCTTGAACGGAAAGCACCATGCTGGCTCACCGATGAGCGGGATCTACCGGACCCCATCGAAATCGTCGCGGCAAGCAATGGCTTGATCCATCTTCGGAAGGATGCCACCGCGAAACTTTTTCGGCCGCCTACCCCGCTATTCTTCTCGCGTAACGCCCTCGACTATGAATTCCTGGCCGACGCCGCGAGCCCGGCAACGTGGCTTTGGCTTCTCGATCAGCTTTGGCCGGACGATCCACAGTCAATCGAGGCGCTGCAAGAGTGGTTCGGATACTGTCTCACGCCCGACACGCGACAGCAGAAGGCAATGCTACTTGTGGGGCCCAAACGCGCCGGCAAGGGCACGATTGCCCGTGTGCTTTCCCGGCTGATCGGCTTGCCCAACGTATGCGGGCCCACGCTCAGCGGACTTTCGACCAATTTCGGATTGTGGCCATTGATCGGCAAGTTGCTGGCGATCATCTCCGACGCGCGCCTGAGTGGGCGCACGGATCAGGCCATCATCACCGAGCGAATCTTGGCATTGACCGGGGAAGACGCAATCACGATCGACCGGAAGAATTTGGCGCCAGTGACAGAGCGGCTTTTGTGCCGGCTGATGATTCTCACGAACGAACTTCCCAGGCTTGCCGACGCCAGCGGGGCGCTGGCCAGCCGTTTTATCGTGCTCACGCTCACCGAATCATTCTACGGGAAAGAAGACACGGGGCTGGAGGAGCGGATCTGTGCCGAGATGCCGGGCATCTTGCTTTGGGCAATCGAGGGTTGGCGTCGACTCCGCGAACGTGGTCATTTCGTTCAGCCGGCGACGTCGGCGGAAGCAATCGAGGAACTTAACGACCTCGCGAGCCCGGTTGGCGCTTTCCTTCGGGAGTGGTGCGCGGTGCGGGCTGGTGCGGAGGTGAAGGTAACCGAGCTATTCGAGGCGTGGGGGTTCTGGTGCGCAGAGCAGGGACGGGAGCAACCCGGAACACAAACCGTGTTCGGTCGCGATCTTAGGGCCGCCGCTCCTCGCATCGCAACGCCGCAACGCGGCACCGGCGCAGATCGATACCGCGTGTTTCAAGGCATCACATTGACCGAATCGGCAAAGGCAACGGCACAGATGGAGCGTTCCAAACACGCGCAAACACGCGGGCATATGCATTGCACGCATAGCGAGGGTTGAATTCATATATGGGAGCTGCAATGGGTAAACACAAGTGTTTCCCCGTGTTTAAGTGGCTGGTAGTTCGAGCATCGAAGTAGCAACGACATGACAGAGTACAGCATTCAAATTCGAACCACGCCGGATAGTCGGATACCCGATGCCATTGGCTTGCGGAAGGTGCTGAAGGTGTTGCTGCGGACGTATGGGCTGCGATGCGTGTCGATTGCCGAGACCCCGACCAATCCATCGGCATCGGCTCATGACGCACAGGACAAGCCGGAAGGCGGCATGGCTGGCATTGTGGCATCCATTCGATGTCGTTGCCACGAAGACGACAGACAGGGCTACGCTGGTCACGGGGTTGATGAGCGTGACGGCGAATGTGACACCATGAAAATTATGGTTGGGCTTGGGTCCTCCGCGGGGGCATGCCTTCACGCGGGTTTCGGGCTGGCGGAAGTTGGGTACAGATGGAATGCGAATAGTGACCTTACACCACCAGGTTAGGAAAACGATGAGCGAGCCTGAAACCTACAACTCCGTCAGAGCCTTCGCACGGGCGATCGGGCGCTCCCATAGCAGCGTCGGGGAGTGGTTGCATCACCCTGAATGGCCGCTACAGAGCGTTCCCCCATGGAAGCCGGCTCACGTCTTGGCGGCACAGGAATGGGCCGACGAAACCTTGCGGGATTCAACCCAGATGAAAGCCAAGGCGGTTGAAGTCCCGGCGCCGGGCTTCGCGATTGGGCCCGATGAATTGTGCGGAAGTCCCTTCAACACCCAGATCCATCTCGGGGAACTTTGGGATTGCCTGTCTCACCGGGATCTTGTGTCACTGGCAAACGCGTTGACGGCCGCCGTCGCGTTCGAAATGATCGACGTCTCAACTGAACGGGGCGAGGGGCAAAAAGACGCGATTCTTTCCCGAGCCCCGGTGGCCTACTTCCACAGACTTTTACGACTCGCCGAAAAGCACAACCGTGAGCGGCTGACGGGGCGGATGAATAACGCGCTGATTTATTTCCTGGCTCAGCGGTTCAATGTCGAGCGTCCCAACTGGTTTGGGGAGATGCCGGATCCGCCGTTCGATGAACTCCCCGACGAACTCCGCAACGTTGAGCCCCTCGACCACCGGAAGCCGGCGACAACCCAACCCGCGAAGTTGAAGCCATCACAGAAGAAATCCCAAACCGCCGGTGAACCCGGCAAGGAAAAAGCATGAGCATCACAGACAGTATTAAGAGTGGCGTATCCCGTGTGACGGATGCCGCCATCGGCGCAGTGGCCGACGCCGCAGACGCGCTGGCCGACCTCTTCAAAAAAGATGAGCTGGACGCTCGCGAGATTTATTACTCGATCGTCCGTCGATCGGCGAGCGGCCTATCCACAAAGGACTTGGCGACAATCAAGTCTGCGATGGTGGCGCTCGGCGGCCGCTACACCATCGAACAATTCCGAAGCGATCAAGCAGCTATTAAGCGGGCGCAGGCTTTGGATGCCGAGTCGAAAAAGGCCGACGCACTTGAAGCCGATTACGACCAGAAATCAGCGGCGGTGCGAGACTACCAGGCCGAAACCGATCGGCAGTGGCAGGCGCGAGCCGCTGGGCGTGCCGAGCTTGACGCCGAAGTGAAGAAACTTGAGAAGCCGCGTGCAGCGGCCCGCACCGCCCGCGATGAACTGAAAGCGCTGCACGACGCCAACCGCGAATTGTTCGGACGTGAACCAAAGCCCGTGTATCAGCCGCTCGCAGCGGACACGGTAATCTTCGACAATATCAGCAGCAAGTCGGCGCTATACAGCGGCGACAGCCACGATATCGACTATCGCGTTTCAACCGAAAGGCTCGTCGGCCTGCCGGAAGTTAAAGCGCCGGATCTGCAAGAGCATTCGACGGGCGACGCCCCGCGCGAACGGCAAACGAGCAAAAAGTGGTGAGAACTTATTTTGGGCGCGGCGGGGCCGTCCCCAGGCCCAGCCGCCAGATTCGATGATCCGCCGGACGTTCACCGTCCCGTTGAATGCCTGCTCGATGGGACGTGGCGGGCGGGGTGTAAGCCGTTTGAGCCCCTTAATGATTCGCGGGTGTTGAACTGCCGCGACTCCCCGGCGACTCGCATAAGCCGGGTGTAATCATCGAACGGCATGCGACAGCCGCCGGCTCACGAAAGTGATTCGGCGACTTTGAGTGTGACAGTTTAAGCGGCGGCCACGTCCGCCAGAAAGAGCAAACATGAATGCCATCAATCCCCCTGCGAGCCTCTGCATCGCGATCAAAGAAGCTCAAGCAGTTTCAGCGAAGACGAACAACCCGCTTGCCGCATGGGCGCGGACCCACTGCGATAACCTCTTATATGCCTTTTCGGTTCTCAGGCGTGGCGGGGCCATGAGCGAATATGCCACGGAATACTTGGCGAATAAAACGCTCATCAGCGCCACCCATCCTTCAGCGGCAACACCATCGCTCACCAGCGCCCAGGCCAATCACGGCAACCGCGACCTTTTCGTCGCCGATGCCCATCAACAGGCGGCGCAGGAATGGGCGCGGAAGTCGGATGCCGAAAGATCGGAATGGATCAGCAAAGAGACGTTCGTGAAGTTCTCCGTCATGGACGCCGCAGGAGTGATTACGGGCCGGGCCAGTCGCGAACCGCAAATGTCCGGTTCCGGCCACGACGCCACGCCCGGCGATGCCGAACAGCGGGCAAAGGCAACATGGGCCAATATGTCTGCCGACGATCAATCGGCATGGCTTGACGAGAAAACGTTCGTGAAATTCTCCGTTATCGATGCCAATGGCCAGTACAGAGGCCGAAATGGTGTCGCAAACTGACGGTCGCTGTATCGGTGGCGATTCGAATTGCCGCCACCGATTTCAAGGTTGCCGGGCGGTTGGGTGGACGTTCCACCCGCCCCCGGTTTTGAAAAACGGTGAAGCATTGTTGAAGGACGCGAGGGGAATGGCGGGACGTTCTCGCCGCCCCCCGCGTCTTTTGAAAGGTTGAACATGGCCATCGAAGTCACCGAAAACTGGTCCGCCCGTCGTCTCTTTTTTGATTGGGACGTTACCAAATGGCGGGCGAGCCGCACCCTCTGCGTTGCATATGCCCCCGATGAACTGGCGGCAGTCGGCGCGGCGGGCGCCGGCGCTCCCGGCGTCTACCCGATGGCGATCGGCACCACTCACCCGCTATCGGCGTACATGGTGTGCAGCAACGTCGAGGTAGATCGGGGCCAGGGGCTCAACGTCATGCTGGTCAAGGGCGAATACACCTTCCCCAGCGCCACGATCGTTCTGGACCCCTTACAACAACCGCCGGTGATATCGTGGCAACCGTCCCTGACATCGGCGGAACTGGAGTACGACGTTGGCGGGGCCGCGATCGTCACCGCCGCCGGTCAGCCGTTCGATCCACCGAGCATGACGGACATCGGAACCCGCTGCCTTATCGTGACCCGATGCCTGCCATTTTACGATGCCGATTATGCTGGCACTATTGAAAACACGGTCAATCTGGACGCCTTCCAAATTAACGGGACTGGTTTTCACACGTCATTGCGCCCTGGAACGTGCAGGTTGAAAACGATGGCGCCGGCGGGCGACTTCACGACCATTACGCCATTCCCGAAAGTGCGATGGACGTTCGAAGTGCGCGGCGGATACTCCGCGGACATCAATGGTTTTTCCGATGCGTGGGACGTGCGGCGGGTGAATAAGGGAACGATGGGTTGGCGGGCGCGAATTGCCGGCGATGCTGTACTGACTGACGCCGTGCAGGACGATTTCTACCGCAAGGCCAGCACGGCCGACACGTCCATCGGACCCATAAAAGTAACCGAGCCCGTATATCTCGACATGAATGGCCAACCGCTCAATTTGAACATCAAAGTAGGCTACGACCTGAAGGACTCCATTCCCAACCCCACCCTGATTACCGTCAATCCCCTTCTCCGATCTTATAAGCTGCCCTCTCCCGGCGTGCCCGGCGGGTTTATCTACGTCCTTCTCTACAAGAAATTCCGCGCTATCAACTTTACAGGACTCATCTAAAATGACCCAACCCACCCTAAAGTTATTCCACCCGGAAGCGATAAACGATGCGATTCTCAAAACTGCAATCGACACGCGAGAGCAACAGTTGCACGCGCCAGGCGCTGCCCGCGCTCTGCGAAACTACGTCCGCGAGTCCGGGGTTGACGCGTGGGATTTGCCGATTGCGGTTTGGCTTTTGATTGAACGAATTGCGCAATCGAAGGACGGGCCGAAAGAAATCGTAGCCCAGTTGATGGCAGAATATCGAAAAGCACAATAACAACGTTAAAAGGACGCCTATATGTCGGACAAAGAAGTATCAGTCAAACTCACCGCCCGCGATGAGACGGCACAAGCCTACGACTCCGCGATCAAACGGCACAAACAGTATACGGATTTGCGGGTTCAGACGCTGCAAAACGCCGCCCGTCTGGGCGATGAAGGCGCTGGCATCAAGGCCGAGGAAGTGGAGATTGGCGAGCGATACGCTGCCCAGCGCCGTGCAATTCTTCGGATGCTCCAAGAGGATGTGACGATAAGCAAAGAGCAGCGCAGCACCCTGGAAGGCGAATTGGCGACGCTGATGCAGCAGGAGGGGATCGAGCGGGTGAGACTGCAATTAAATCGGGAGATTACCGGGGAAAAGAAGAAGCAAAACGCCCCGGAGAAGGGTAAGCCGGCGGGCGGCGGTCAACTGGAAAAGGCGGCCGAGATGGGCGCCGCCACCATCATGGCCGATCAGGTCGGGGAAGCATTCGATAAGGCTGGCGAGAGTGCGAAAGCTTTTGGCGAGCAGCTTGAAAAAGCGTCCGGCGGCAACGAGCGGGCGCAAGCCTTTCACGACTTGGCACGAAGTTGGGCCGAGGCCATTCCCGCGGTTGGGCCGCTCGTGCATGGGATTAAATCTCTTGAGGACGGGCTAGGCGATGCCGCCGCCGCATGGGCTAAGACCAATGGGGCCAGCGAAGAAACAATTGACGGGTGGCGCTCCGATGCGGGGATGATCAAGCATTACAATGAGATAATTGCCGAGCAGACAGCGGCGATTGAAAAGGTTACGCAAGCCCGGCGGGCGCTCATCACCGAAACGCTGAAGGGTATCAGGGGCGGAGTGGCGGGCAACGAACAGCGAGCGGCGGCACAGGCGGCCGATGAAGCGGAGAACCGCCACAACGAAAACGTCAAAAAGAACCGGGAGGAATCGTATAAGCTTCAGCAGGAAGCCGGGGATAATCCCAATTCGCAACAGAAACAGTTGATTGCATCGTATCGGCAACGCGACCTGTTGGAACTCAAGCGCTACGGAGACGAGAAGGGGCGGCTGGCGAACGATGCGACGCAGGCGATTGCAGAAGCAGCGGAGCGGGAAGGGGCGGTCATCAATGAGGCGAGGCTGCGTCGCCGGGAATCCGAAAATTTAGCCGGCGACATTCTCCGTGAACATAACCGGATGCAGCAGGAGTCCGAATTCGACAGCCAGCAAAAGATTGGCGACCTCAAAGCCGAAGCCGAAGCCACGCGGGCGCGAAACGAGCACCGCGACGCCGATGGCGCGATGATCGAACTTAAGCGCCGCCACGATCGGGAGATTGCCGCCAGCGTGGAATCCGAGAAGCGCGAGATTGAGGCGATCGAGGAAGTCAAAACCCGCAAAGAGAATTCCGGGGCCATAGTAGATCAGGCGCAAGTTGACAGCGACAAGCGGGGCGTTTCAGGCCGAGCCGCTATCGAGCGGATGGCCGGTAACGAGCGATTCCTTGCCGATCAGGCGGCGGCCAAAAAGGCAGCAGAGAACTCCGCGATTGACGAAGCGGATCAACGCCACCACACGGTTCAATCTATGAGGCTTGAACTTCTGAAAGAGGAAGCGGCAATGGGAAACCAGGCCGCTAAAACTGCGGCCAAGGCTTTGGGCATCCAAGAGAAATTTACCGAAAAGAAGGCTGAGGCGAATCGGCTTCTCCGCGAAGCAAAAGACCTTACAGCGGCGGAGAAAAAAGAGCTTGAAGATTCAATCAAGAAATACGACACGCTTCAACAGGCTGAAATCGCCAAAATGAAAATGGGGCAGATCGGTGCGCCCACGTCGCCATTCTCCCAGCAGAGCGAAATGGGCGAAGGCAATACCGGAATGCGGGAAGCTTTCGGGGCGGGCGTGCAGTCGATGGAAGATCGGAAGATCGATCTTATGCAGAAAAACCTCGATGCGATTCTCGCCGGAAATACCATTGCCGCCAACGCCAGAGATGCGGCCGTGGCTTTGAACAACAAGGTAACGGTCGGGGGGCTTACATGACCGCCGAAGAAACCCGACACGCCGAATTTCTCTTATCGATGCTGGCGAGCAGCTACCTCATGGCCGCCATCGAAACCCAGCGGCACAACCTCGATTGTCGTGGCGCGATGAAATACCTTCGCGACGATATTCGAAATGCAATTTTTGAATTTGAGTACCCCGCCCAGGTGTGGGCCCCCATCGTGGCAATCGAGCAGGACGCGGCGAACTTCACGAGCGAGCAGTTACACGATCTGCTGATGAAGAATCACGAACTGATAATGAGGGCGGTTGTGGGAATGAAAAACTATCCGCCGGACCCCAGTTGATCCCCCAGCTTCAAACCCTTCGCCGCGAATTGCCAAGCGCCACGCCCGCGGCAATGATCCCGATGAGAACCGCACCCACCAGCGCCATGCTCATGCTGATGATTCCCAGGTCCCAAAGGATGTACGCGAGCACCGCGGCCAGTGGCACGGCGATCAGCCACGTGAGCGATTTTGTCATTGGATCCGTCTTCTGGTTGGCGCGTAGCCTCGCATGGCATGTGGCGCACACAGGCTGGCCGGCCCAGGTGGCGGGAGTTTCGAGCTCGATATTTCATGCAGTCCCTTTCGCTGGATGGGGCGAAGGGTAAACCCGCGGAGCCGGGCGGGGCAATGGGAATACGGGCGAAGTCTATAAGCGAGGGGGCCGCCCTTGCCCCAGGACGAACGATACGCCATTGGGTTGACCTTAGACCCGTCGAAGGAATCGACGCGGCAAACGGGCTGGGATTGCGCGGGGAGACAGGCCGGGATCGAGATCAAGACTCAAATCTTGATCTACGAGTTGCTGCGAAGGTGTTAAATTAACGGGTTCGAACCGGGCAAATTGCCCACTTCGGACAGTGTGATAAATTTTCCCCAAGTGTGACGGGCGGGGATTGGAAAGGGAATCATGGCAAAGCGCGCTGCGTTCGCACCAGACCAGTCAATCGACAATCCCGCCGACGGTCGTTTCCGCCCGGCGCGGAGTCTGGAAGAGGTTCGCGTCGAGATGGAGAAGCGCGGGGTCCGCCTCACGCGACAGGGAGTCGAGTACGTGCTTAAGCGGGCGGAAGCCAAGATCAAACAGCGGTTGCGGGATGAGTGGTATCAGCGGTGAGCCCCAGGGCGCAGCAACCGAGCTACGCAAAGCCGGCGGAATGGAGACGGCCCAAATCGTGTTGGGTCACACGAGCCAGAAAACGACGGCTATCTATGCTGAAGCCGACGTGGCCAAGTCGAGAGAGGTGATGGAGTTGGTTGGGTGACGGAACGAGTAAATCGTGACATCGCTGCCGCGCTCGGTTAATTTGACTTCGCAAATCAATGAGGCCGGCGGATGCATCGAATTCGAGCTTTGATTGCCGGGCTAATAGTTGCGGCGGGCTTCCTTGCCCGCGAAATGGTTAATTCCTGGTGGCGATTCGTGGTGTACGGTGTGGCTCTCGCCGCGGTTGTCATTCAAAATCTGTGGGAATTCAAACCAGATAAGCGCTTCGAAAAGATTCGAAGCGTGGGGCTTCAAGAACTCTTTGACGGATTCTTCGAAGACGCAAACTCTAAGGTGGAGGCCGGACAACGATTGCCGTTTAGGCGAACCTGATGACCGTGCAGATTGCCCCTTGGATATGGCCGAGCCTGAAGATGGTCTATTCTCACGCGATGGAAAGAACCGACGATGATTACGCCTACCGTTGGTTCTGGCCGTGCGGGCTGTGCTGGCGGGTGTATTTAACCGGTAAGCGTTGCTGGTATTCAACGAACGATCCTTTAGGGCCCGATTCTCCGCGACTGACTCGAAGACAGCGATCATCGACGCAGTTGGTATATGCTTTGATCTCGATTCCAATAAGATCGCGTCATAAAGAGGGCAAAGGCCCCCGGAGACAGGTTGACGCGGTTCTTAATATTGACGCCTTGTCAGACGAGGCCGCCAAGGATCTGCGAGAGCAGTGGGACAGGCTTGCGGCCGATAGAAATAATGAGTTGGTTGAACTTGTGGAGTCCATTGGCTTATACTTCTGAGATCCTACCCGCCGGAGGAGTTGATGACCGCAACCTTACATCCCCAAACGCAAGCACAAGCCGTTGCCGAGGAACGTCAGAACACGGCGGCCCTACTTCACCGTGTCCGATCGACCCCAATGAAGGTGCGGTACGTCACCAAGGGCGTGCCGCGTGCCAAGAACCATCGGAAGGCATCGTCAGTTAACATTCTCCGGCGGATTCGGGTTGAGGCAATTCGAATCGGTCGTCGCATCGGGCGCTGATACCAGAGTACAAAACAAACGGCCCCGGCGGGACTCCGCTGGGGGTTTTTATGCGCCATCGTCCAAAACTACCCGCGCCATTTGCCTTGTGGCGAACGATTCGAAGGTGGGTTGACCATTGACCCATCCGAAGGATCGACGCGTCAGCGGGGCGGGGATTGAAAACGATGACATCGTGTCATTGTTTAATTGTGCTCCCGTGTCACAATTGGAAAAACAGTAACACCATGTTACCGATTCCGTCGGTGGTAAATTTACCACCGACCCTTTTTGGCTTGCTCGGCCGCGATCCTGGCCATCGTGCATGCGATTTCCCAAAATGGAAGGGTTGCCGATTTGGGATTATCTGAAAACCGCAGATACGGGATTCTGATAAATCCAAAGGCACACGATGTTACTTTGATTTCGCTGGACGCCCCGGCTTGCGTGTCTTGGCCAGCTCTTTCACCTTAGCGACGGAGACGAGTTTCGTTTCAAGGTGGCGAACCTTCCCCTTCTTCGATTTGAGCAATCCGAGTTTCACCCACTGGCCTACCGAGGTGCGGCTAACGCCAGCGGCAATTGCGGCCTGTCGAATAGTCTGCAAATCATCCATTCTCGCCGAGTATGACATATGCACAGATTATTTCAATCCCCGGCAATTGATTTAATCTGGTCATATGATTAGATTGCGTTGGTTATCTGCATTGTGCGGGTAACACAGTGCCCCCGCGTGTTACAGCACCGGGGGCGTGGTCAAACCTTCTCACAAAGGCTGGACAATGCCAAGTCTACACCGGCGCGGGCATTCCCGCGATTTATCAGATATCCCCCTCAAGTGGCGCAGGCGATTGGCACGGTACGCCGATGCCCTGGCTCATGCGTGGGACGAATGGTCGGACACCATCGACGCGATCGAAGATCCAGAGACGGACGCCGACGCCGAAGACATGGGGCTGGCGTTCGCCCAATTCTCTCGACTCCGCCGGCTGGGGGGTGAAGTTCGACCCCGCTTTCGTTCTCAGGATGGATGAGATGAAAGAGCAGGCGATGGATTGCACAGACACATTTTTAGAGGACGGAGAAGACCCGGACCCCATGGGCGGAAAAGACAGCGCCGACGATGCAGACGCGGACGCCAGTGACAACGATATCGAATGTGAGATGGGCGGCGATTACGTCCCGCGCGCAAGGGGGGCAGCATGAGCCGCACATACCCAAAAGCCAAAAGGCTACTTCAAATCGTCGCCGGCACCCGTGCCGCGGTGGGCACGATCGACAGCGCCACCGGCACCATTACCTTCTCTCACGGACCTCCGAAGATGCCAAGGCTGTCTGAGACCGGCGCGAAGCGGCGGCACGTCGCGGCGGATTTCCTGGCGATGCTGAAAGGCGGGAAACGATGAAACGTGTTGAATTGCCCAGCGCCGACGATTACCCGCCCAGCGATCTGGCCTTCACTATTCCAGTTGACGGGGATTGCCAAGAGCCGGTCTGGTGCGATGGCGACGTGGTTCTATTCAGCTACGCCATCGTAGAGACCGAAGGCATCTTGCCGGGCAAGAGCTACTACATCGCCTTCATTGACGGCACCACCACGTTTAAGCGCGTGTTCCTGGATGAGAAGGATCATGGCGTGTTGATTCTCCGATGCTGGAATCGGAAATACCCGCTCGATCGACGCGTTCCCCGCGAGAATGTGAAGGGGATTGCACGCGCGATTAGCAAGATGGTTCGGCCAGAAGGGTAGAACATCCCGGCAAATTAAAACGAGCGTTTCACGGGCGGGAGGCGATGACCTTCCCGCCCTTTTTATTTCCGCTCTAAGGAAGCAGATTCACAATCTGCCGGCAGTAGGCGAGGATTTCGTTAAAGCATTGGACTGCTACTAGCTCGCCGGTGAACTGTTCTTTCACAATCTCCACCTCTGGCGGCAAAATGGGGATAAGCTCGGGGCAATCTTTGGCTGTGGCAGCGTGAAGTTTGTTATAGTCGAGTGCATAACTAAGACTTGGCGGGCGCGCCCGAGCGGCGGCCGTCATTGTCTCGATAGCCTGAACGAACCCCATCGCCTTCTGTTTGAGGTGTCCGGTGTTCATTTTGCGTCGTCCTTTTCAGTTGGGAGAACGACGGGGATTGTGAACTTGACCCGGCTCACGACCTCATTGTCGTTCTTCGATTGCCCAGACGAACCGAGCGTCAGTATCCCGACGATGAGGCCGACGCCGCCTTTGGTTTGCGTGCCATCACTGGTGCTCAGCGCCACATCGAATTCAACCGGGTGGGCAACATCAGCACGATAGTTCACCGATTGCATTACCCCATGCGAGTTTCGCACTGGAAGATGAAGTGGGTTGACGCGAGCGCCCTTGGCGCGGCCGTACTCCTGCGCCGCCACTACCCCGTCGATAATCTGCTTGATCGTTTCGGAGACAAACTCTTTAAGATCCATGCCCGCTCCCAAAGAATGCGCCGCTGAATTCCCCCCCCCGATTCACCTTCGAAATGCGACCAACATCCCCGCCCCGAAAACAATCTTTTTGCGGTAGCACTGGCGTAGCACGGAAGGAGTCGAATCGTCGTAAGTATTGCGCCATCCAGGACTTGAACCTGGAACCCGCTGATTAAGAGTCAGCTGCTCTGCCAATTGAGCTAATGGCGCGATGCGGTAGGAACAATAGCGGGGGGAGGGGAGTTGTCAAGCGGGGCTGAATCACGCGATACGGTGCGTAAATATCGGCGAGGTCAGGGGTGTTGCGGGCCGTTTAATTCGAGCAGTGCGCGGTACTGGGGGATGACTGCCGGCCATGCAAAGCGGCGGCGAATGTCCTGTGTTGCAGCGGCGATGAATTGATCCTGGAGTACTGGGTTGTTGAGAAGTTTTGCGATTGCCGAGGCCAGTGCATCGGGTGCGCGGGCGGGGACCAGAAGGCCGGTTCGATTCTGCACGATAACATCACGAATCCCCGGGGCGTTTGTTCCGATGACCGGAATGCCGGCGGCCATGGCTTCGATCAAAACCAGCCCGAACCCTTCGGCGTCGGAGGGTAGCACAAGCATCGCAATCTGGCGCAAAGCATCCTGGGGTTGAGCGACCGAGCCGTGCAGGGTGACCATTTTGGATAGCCCCAAGGTGGCAATCAGTTTCTCGATTGCGGGGCGTTCTGAGCCCTCGCCAAACAAGTGGAGGTGTACCCGGCCCTTCAGAATGCGCGTCGCATAGAGCAGGTCGGGGATGCGCTTGATCGGATCAAGCCGGCCGATAAACCCGATGGGGATAGGGGAGGTTCCAAATTGTGATGCGGCGATTTGTGGAACACATGCAAAATCTTCCAGATCGATTGCATTTGAGACGATCGAAATTTTATCACTAGGAATGTCGGCCCATTGCTGAGCCGCGATGGCCACGGAGGGAGATGGCACGACGATTCGATCGGCCGCGTGCTGGGCAATTGATTGAGCGGCCCAGTGCCAACGTGGATACGGCTGCGTGGTCTGGATTGACTGAAGGAATCGCGCCGTCTTGCAAAAAGGCGCGATTGCCGCCGCCGCGGCGTTAGCGTGGATCAGAAAACTGAAAACGGTGTCATATTGCTCGGCGCGGATCAAGTGGCCCAGGCGGAAGATGGCCGCGAAGTCGGTGGCGCCTTTGGCGTTGAGTGGGAAGACGCGCACGCCGGCGGCCTCAAGTTGATCCGCAACCGGGCCGCGTGGTGACAGGCATGCGACATCCACCCGCGCGCTCGGCGGATCGTTTAGACGGATCGCAAGCTCCCGGACAACGGTGGGCGTTCCGCCAATTTTCAAATCGGTGATGAGAAGCAGGATGCGGCGATGCATTCGGGCGACTCATCTTTCACGCTTTTGATTCAGCGGCTCGCTCAACGAGCAGGCGGAAAAGCGCCAAATGATCCGGCTCATTGTGAAGGCGCTCGGGATGCCACTGTACGCCCAAAAACAACGGGAAGCTGGGATCTTCAATTCCTTCGATGATTCCATCGGGCGCCGTCCCGATGATGCGCAAGCCGCGTCCGACATTTTTGACCGCCTGTTTGTGGCTGCTATTGGCGTTGATGTCGGTTTTGCCGACCGCTTTTGCGACCAGCGAATCGGAATTTACCCGCACCGCGTGGCGGGGCATGATGTCATCTGTCTTGCGATGTTCGATTTGGGGTGTCCGATTTTCCCCCGGGATGAATTGAGTGAGTGATCCGCCGCGGAAAACGTTCATCAGTTGTGAGCCAAGGCAGATGCCCAGCACCGGCATCCGTCGACGTTCCACCTCGGCCAGCAGCGCGGTTTCGAATCCTTGCCTGGCGGGATCAATTGGAACGGCCTTGGGGTGATACGGTTCGCCGTACAGCGAAGGATCGAGATCATTTCCGCCGCTGAGTAAAATGCCATCAAGCGTATCGATGTACTGGGAGATTAGCGAGATATCCGTACGGTAAGGCAGCAGGAAGGGCAAACCGCCCGCTTTTTCGACTGAGGTTGCGTAGGCCGTGGGCGATTCGTACTGCTCGGGCCGATCATGTGTATCAACAGTAATTCCAATTCGGGGGAGAGACATGTGGGCAGCGTATGATCCGCGGGTGGCGTGGGCAAGATGACAAAAGCCACGGATGGCATGTTGGAATTGTCCGCGTTGGGCCATCTAATGAATTGGCGCACGTCCAATGGCGGGTGGCAAGACCCCATAACATCCGAAAATCAGGTAGGATATGCTGAAATAACCCGGCCAGCCGGACGTTAAATGGGTGTTCAAACCACGAGGACCATGTCATCCACGCACCCTTCTTTTGAGGCATACGAGCCAAGTTCGCAGGACCCGTTTGACCGTGTAAAGGCGGCGCATTTGCTCAATCGCGCCGGCTTTGGCGGCACCGAAGCGGAAGTGCAAAAGGTCATCGGTCTTGGTCCAAAAGGCGCGGTCGATTGGCTGCTGGATTTTTCAAATGCCTCGGCGGATGAGCAGAACAGCGCCGATGTTCCGGATCTATCGCCCATCAAAGGCCCGGCCGGAAATTTCCGCGAGCTTCGGAAGCAGCTTCAAACGCAAACGCCCGAGCAGCGCAAGCAGCTGATGAAGCAGTTTCAGATGGCCAATCGCGAAGCATTCATGGCCACCTTTGCGTGGTGGATGAAGCGGATGGCCGGGGGGTCGCACCCGCTTCAGGAAAAGCTGACGCTGTTCTGGCACGGCCACTTCACCACCAGCTTTCGCGAGGAGCGGGCGGCGCTGTTGATCTGGGAGCAGAATGAATTGCTGCGGAAGATGGCCGGGGGGAATTTTCGGAAGATGCTTCACGCGGTATCGCGCGACCCGGCAATGCTGGATTATTTGAACAACAACCAGAACCGCAAAGGCCATCCGAATGAAAACTTTGCCCGCGAAGTCATGGAGCTGTTTACGCTGGGCATCGGGAACTATTCGGAAAATGACATTAAGGAAGGCGCTCGCGCATTTACGGGGTGGATGCACGATGGGGATCAGTTTGTATTCAATCGCCGGCAGCACGATGAAGGGATGAAGCGTTTCCTGGGCAAATCCGGGAACTTCAACGGCGATGACGTGCTGAACATTATTCTTGAGAAGCCGGACTGCGCGAAGTTTATTTCTTCAGAGCTTTTCGCGTGGTTTGTCCGTCCCGATCCCGAGCCAGCGCAGGTCGACGCGATGGCAAAGCAACTTCGCGACGGGGACTACGAGTTGAGGCCCGTAATCAAGACGTTGCTGACGAGCAAGGCGTTTTACAGCGCCGAATCGATCGGCGTTCAGATCAAGAGTCCGGTGCAGCTGGTCGCGGGAACGATTCATCTGCTGGGCATCGAGATGCCACCGCCGCAGGCCATCTTCAACGGGCTGCAGTTGATGGGGCAGGTGCCGCTCATGCCTCCGAATGTGAAGGGCTGGCCGGGCGGACATAACTGGATCAATGCCAGTACGCTGTTCGCGCGCTACAACTCGGGCGTGAGGCTCGCGCAGTCCAAGCTGGATATCGCGGGGCTTTCAGAGGTCAATGCGGCACCGGCGGCCGTGGATGCGCTGGTCGATCGCCTAATTCAGCGACCAGTAGAAGACAAAAAGCGAAAAGAGTTGATCGAGGGTTATGAGAGTAAGACGAAAACGGATCAGTCGATCCGTGCGGTGGTGCAGCTCATTGTGTCGATGCCGGAGTATCAACTCTGCTGAGCCGACGCCCCATGGCTGATGAACGAATGAAAACTGACAATTAAGAACGGCGAGAATTGAGGACTTTTATGCATTCCAACATGACCACCCGCCGGCTGTTTCTGCAAAAGGGAATGACGCTTGTTGCCGCTTCGGCGACGGTGCCGACATTTCTGGATCAGACGGTTTTGGCGGTTGCCAATCCGCAAGATGTCCATAACACGCAGCAGCCGACCGGGAAGGACGGCAAGATCCTTGTGGTCGTGCAGATGTCGGGTGGGAATGATGGGCTGAGCATGCTCGTGCCCTTCGCCGATGACACCTATCACCGGCTGCGTCCCGTCATTGGGCATGATGCATCAACAGTTCATAAGCTCAATGATTATGTGGGACTGCATCCAAGCCTGGGGCCGGTTGCCGATATGATTCAGGCAGGCAAGGCGGCGGTGATTCAGGGGGTGGGGTATCCAAATCCAAATCGGTCGCATTTCCGCTCGATGGATATCTGGCAAAGCGCCAGCCGGGAGGACCAGATCGAATCGACGGGCTGGCTCGGGCGATTCTTCGATAACGCGTGTCCAGGCTGTGATCCGCAAGTGGGTATTTCGATCGGACAGACGCTTCCGCTGGCTATGCAGGGCGAGAAGGTGATGCCGCTGGCCTTCGAACGGCCTGAAGCGTTCCGCTACAACGGGCCGGATCATGATCGCTACGAGAAACTGAACAAGCTGCGATCGACAGGGGCGTCGAGCAACTCGCACAAAGTCAGTCCGTCCGGAGAGTTGGACTTTCTGCACCGCACTGCAATGGACGCGCAGCTTTCAAGCGAAAAGATTCTGGACATCGTGCGGAAATATCAGTCGGCCTCGCAATACCCGGCTGGGGAATTCGGCCAGGGCTTGAGAACAATCGCCGCGATGATTCGTGGAGGCCTGCCGACGCGGGTTTATTATGTCAGCCTGACTGGATTCGATACCCACGCAGGTCAGCGGCAGCGGCATGACAACCTGATGAAGCAGTTCGCCCAGGGCATGTCGGCGTTCTGGAAGGACATGGAAAATCAGAAGAACGACGAGCGCGTTCTGATGATGACCTTTAGCGAGTTTGGCCGTCGGGTGGCGCAGAATGCAAGCGGTGGAACCGATCACGGAACGGCTGCGCCGATGTTCGTATTCGGGTCCAGAGTGAAATCGGGTGTGGTGGGTAAACATCCGTCACTGACCGATTTGGATCAAGGTGATCTACGGTTCACGACTGATTTCCGTAGTGTGTATGCCACCGTGCTACAGACTTGGCTGGATGCGCCGGTGAAACCGATTCTGGGTGGGGATTTCAAAACGTTGCCGATTGTGAGGGCGTGAGGAATTCACGTGGCCACCGGCGCGACCAGCGTGCCGGCAAAAATATCAGAAGTTGTCATCGTGGATCGCAGCGAGGATCTGAAAGCCTTTTCCCCTCCACCGGTACGCCGGGGGAGGGTAGGGACGGGGGTTCTTTCGTTGCTCAATAAGTGTTCGTGTGGACAGGGTCGGGATGCTGCAGAATTTCCCCATCAGATGATCCGCCTCTCCAACCCAGGCCCCCTTCCCAACCCTCCCCCGGGCGTACCGGTGGAGGGAGACGAGGCGATGGGCTCCAGGATGACATAAGTCGGCTGCTTGGCCGTGTTATGCCGCGCGGGTGAGCGATTTGGCAGCGGCTTCGGCTCGGCGGGCGAGGGATTCCATTCGTTGACGCGCCTGGCGGGCGGGGCTGGCCATGGCATCTAGCCATTGCAGGGTTTGGGAATAGAGATTGAGCGCGGGGTCGCCGGTGGATTCAATGTCCCGCCATTTCGCGATAACGCGACCCACTTTTCGCTGAGTGTTCCACCGCAGCGCCAGCCACAAGACCACGAAGTAGATCGCCAGGAAGCCAACGCTTTTGAGCAGGTAGTTTACGCCCATGACCGCGACGGCCATTTCCAGCACTTGCGTCCAGCCCCATGACAAGAGATTCCAGGACGATGGATTTGCGGCAGCCGCTGCCAGGACTTTTTCAAGAATGGGCTGGGCGAATGGGAACCAGATGATGGCGCCGATGGTCAGCAGCCAGCGAACGGGCGCACCGACCCAATCGCCTCGAACCAAATCGGCGCGAGCGGCATCGCGCTGGCGCTCCACAGTTTCGCCCAGGGTCCTTCGCAGCTCAGCGGCCGCCATGTCGGCGGGCATCTGTTCCCAGAGTTTGTAATGGGCATAAAGCCCCGCCATTTCCGGGCGCGATTGGCGGAGCTGGGCGAAGGTGGTTTGAACCAGGTCCGCCGGGGAATGACCGCTTTCCTTTAAGACGATTTCCACAAGGCCCTGCGGGCTTTGAAGTGGAGCGGCGTTCCGTGCCGTCGCGCCGCGCAGGAGAACAAAAAATGGCGAGAGCAGCGTGTGGACGAGGCGCACGACCGGCCAGTGTGCAACGCGTTCGGAGAGGATTTCTTCGGCCAGCGCCCCGCGAGTTTCGGGATCATCAAGCAATCGGGGAATCACGCGTTCGAGGATGGGCTGGCCGATCCGCTCGGCCGCCAATTCCTGTACTTCTTCCTGAAGCTCCGCCAGCCGACTGGCGCGTGCCGCCAGCTGCTGCGCCTCGAGCCACGCGAGCAGCGATCGATCCTGCCGCTGGGCGGCGAGTTGCTGCGAGAGCTGCACTGCCTGAATTGTTTTCTCGCGGGCGAGGGTTGCGCGAAGCTCAGGGAGATCAAACTCCCCAGGCTTCAGTGCGCTGATCATGTAAATACGCGGGGGCTGATTGAGGCCGAGCGTGCGCTGAACGCGGCGCGCGTAGTCTTCGCGCAGCTCCGCGGCGGCCGCTTCAGCTTCGCCCAAGAGCTGATCCAGCTTGTTGAGGCAGAACACGAAATTGCCGGGCGAGTTTCCCTCGGCCACGCGAGAAAGCATCTGTTGCGGCTGAAGGTCCGCGTATTTTTCCACGCTCACCATCCACACCGGATACAGCATGTGGCGGAGCATGGCGCGCGTCACCTGCACGTGACTGGCAAAGTGGCTGTCGATGTCAGGAAGATCCAGAAGCACCTGCCGCCGGACGGCAGAAACTTCATGGGTCACGATGCGATACTGCCCGGGGACGAGTTCTTCAAGCATTTCGCGAAGAGCGCGTTCCTGGGAAACGTGCGCGTAGGCGATCACGTGTTCGGTACCTGCTCCATGCGCGCTGATGGTGGTGATAGGCCGGCCCGCAAGGGCATTGACCAGAGCGCTCTTGCCCACCTCCTTGCCGCCGATCAAGCCCACCAGGTAAAAAGGCCCATCCTCGGCCAGCGCGTCAGAGGCCAACACGGGGGCATCCCGTTCCAAAAGAGCCGGTTCTTCCGCGCCGGTGAGTTCCATCGCCTCGCGGACCAGTTGTTCCACGTTCGCGGTCATTAAAGGTGAACAATAGCGGAAACATCGAGGAATGCCGAATTGTTAAGAGCACGACGGTCGCCCGCGGGTGCGTGACCGTTTCGGCGGCTGCCCTCTTTTTCCCTCCACCGGTACGCCGGGGGAGGGTAGGGAGGGGGCTTGGCTGTCCATGC
>DAIRGS010000396.1:0-6024 GCA_036794395.1 Tepidisphaeraceae bacterium
AGCCTTGTGGGCTGCAACACAGATTGCGCAGATGCTCGCAGATAAAGACAAAGACATGCATTTTCATCTGTGTTCATCTGTGTCCATCTGTGGCAATATTTCTTGCATTTCGCTGTGCTCTTTGTGCACTCGGTGGCCACGGTGGTTAATCCTCTGTTTTCTTTTCTTCGTGTCTTCGTGCCTTCGTGGTTAACTCTCTTTTTTTCGGGTTGCGGCTCGGCCAGTTGTCCGGCCTTTGAATGACCTGTAGATTCATGCGATGGCTGAACAACTTGCATTTGTCGGACTGGGGATCATGGGTGGGCCGATGGCCGGGCATCTGCTGGCGGCCGGGCACAGCGTGACGGTCAACACGCGCACGAAGGAACGAGCACAGGAGCTTCTCAAAAAGGGCGCGAAGTGGGCCGATTCCCCAGCCAAGGCCGCGGCTGGAGCGGATGTCGTTTTCGTATGCGTACCGGACACGCCCGATGTGGAATCGGTCGTGCTCGGCACGGAAGGGATTTTGTCTGGCGCCCGGAGCGGAACGATCGTTGTCGATCATTCAACGATCTCCCCCGCCGCAACACGCAAGATGAGCGCAGCCCTGGCCGGGCGGGGTGTGGCCATGCTCGATGCGCCGGTCAGCGGCGGCGACGTCGGTGCAAAAAACGCAACGCTTTCGATCATGGTCGGTGGGGATGAGCGTGCCTTTGAAAAAGTGAAACCGCTTTTGAGCCACATGGGCAAAACGATCACGTGGTGCGGTCCAAGCGGCGCCGGGCAACTGACTAAATTGGTCAACCAGATTCTGGTCAGCGTTACGAATCTTGCCGTGAGCGAGGCATTGAACTTTGCCCGCGCCAATAAGCTCGACGAAAACAAAACCCTCGCGGCGGTTTCGGGCGGAGCGGCTGGGTCGTGGCAGCTAACAAACCTGGGGCCGCGAATGGTGGCCGGCGATTTCGCGCCCGGCTTCATGATCAAGCTTCAGAACAAAGACCTGCGCCTCGCGCTGGAAGCGACTAAGGAGGCGGGATTGGACCTGTCAGGCCTCAATCTGGTGCACGAATTATTCGACCAGGCAATGAAAAACGGCCGAGGAAATGACGGGACCCAAGCGCTGTTTGCCGTCGTCGGAAAACAGACTCGTTAGGCATGGATTACGCACTGACCAGCTCTAGGGGGCGGGGCGCAACTGGCAGCAGGCCATAATTGAAAGCGAGCTTGTGGAAGAGCTCAACGGCCTGGAGATGTCGTGGTGTCACATCGAATTGAAGATGGCATGTGAGATAATCTCGAGCGATGTCTGGGGGCCAGCCACGTGGAAGCGCAAATCGCGCAATGATGCGATCTATATTTTGTAGGCCCTCGCGCTTGGCACGTTCGAGGCGGGCGTGGAGATGGCCGAGTGAGACGTTCGGCCGGGCCATCCACGCGGCAAAGAGGAAGGGAAGGCCAGTGTGTAGCTTCCAAGCCTCGCCAAGATCAAGCTGATAGGGAAAACCGGCCGGCTCCTCGCAAATAACCTTATCGCCAATGAGAAGCCGAGCGGCAGTTCGATCGTTAGACGCATCTTCCAGTGACACAAATTGCGGACGGGTTTTGTAAATCTCACCTAAGAGTACACGCGCAAGGGCGACGGAGGTGTGGCTGTCGGTATCATACGCAAGAGTCGCGATTTGATCAATCGGAACCGGGCTGAAGATACGCACGGTCAGCGTGGGCCCGTCGCAGCCAATACCGCCAGCGGTCAACAGTCTAAGGCCGGGCATACGCTGGTAGTCAATAACAGGAAGCAGGGCCACATCGAATCGGTTCTCGAGCAGACCATCGAGAAGACGCGATGGAACATCGAGCTTGAGATCCAAGTCGTCGGCATCTTCAAGGCCATATATGAGCGGCTTGGCATTGAGAAAACAGACGCTGCCAATGCGGAAGGTGCTGACGATCGTATTCGGACGAGAATGTGTTTCCACGGGCATTTTAGACTTTAGCATGGACAGACGATTGGAGATTGGTTTCAGCGGTTTTGAAACTGATCGGAAGAATATCTCTCGTTAAAGCCATTGGACACTCCCCCTCAGGCCGACCTTTCCAAAAGTCCGCAATGAGATGGGACCGAACGTGCGATTGTTTTGTCAGCGGCTAAATGACTGTGCGAAAGTACGCGCCACTCACTCATTCACCCTGGGTTCGCGTCCACCCAAAAACGCCGTGTCCCTCCGCGCAAAGCCCCCACGCCGGGGTATAGCGGTACCCCGCGCCACCCCGGATTCTCAGAGCGCTGCAATTCCCGCTTCCCCAAACCACCGCGATGCCGATTTCACCTCCCGCCAGGATACCCGATCAGTGCGGAATCACGCACGGTCATTTAGTGCGGGGCGGGATCTTTGGTCGGGTCTGAATTCCTATTCGGATGATCTGGAGGATTTCCTCCCGCTCCTGCCCGGCCAGCGGCAGCCTGGGAAGCCGGACGTTTTCGCTTCCCAGTCCGCATTCCTGAATCGCGAGCTTGATGTACTGCACGAATTTCACGGCAACGTCGAGATGAAGCAGCGGCGTGAACCAGCGATAGAGAGTTCGGGCTTCTTCCCATCGCCCGGCCATGAGCAGGTCCCAGAGGTATTGGTTTTCCTCAGGGAAGGCGAGGCCCAGACCTGCGACCCAGCCCTGCGCGCCCAGCAGGACGCTTTCCATGATCAGGTCATCCACGCCGCAGAAGATGGTGTATCGGTCCCCTACCGTGTTGAAAAGATCGGTAATGCGGCGAACGTTGCCGGAGGACTCTTTGATGGCGACGAGGGTTTTCTCATCGGACAACTCAGCGAACATCGCGGGTGTGATATCCACGCCATATGCGACGGGATTGTTGTAGCAGAGAATGGGCAGGCCGGTAGATCGGGCGACCGCGCGGAAATGGGCGATTGTTTCGCGGCCATCGGACTTGTAGACCATGGCAGGCAGCACCATCAGCCCATTGGCCCCGAGCTTTTCCATGTCGCGGGCGTAGCGACAGGCCATCGCGGAACTGCATTCGGCGACGCCGCTGAGAACGGGAACGCGGCCCCGGCTTACCTCAAGGGCAGTTTTCATCACGTGGCGTTTCTCGTCAGGTTCGAGAGTCGTGTTCTCACCCAGGGAGCCGAGCATCACGAGGCCGGACACGCCCGAATCGATCAGGGCCTGGAGGTGGCGGGATGTTGATTCCAGATCGAGATTGCCATCGCGATCGAACTGCGTGGTGACCGCCGGGAAAACGCCTTTCCATCGTGGATTCATGGCCGAGAGTATACGAGGGACGGTTGGCCGTGGCATCTTAAGCCCGGCTAGATTTGGCATCGAGGATTTTGGTATTGCTTGTTGGGCAGGTGTGATGCAACGATGGACAGGCGCAGTTGGGAAAAACGCGTTTGGAGAATTCGATGCAGCCTCGGATTGTTGAAGTGCGAAAACAGGTGCTCAAAAACAACGATGTGCTGGCGCGGGAGATGCGGCAGCAATTCACCGATGCCGGGGTGTTTGTCGTGAGCTTGGCTTCGAGTCCGGGCGCGGGAATATCCAGAAAGTCCGTCCGGGCATGCACACGATTGAAGTGTCAACCAAGACCGGAGCGGGATTGGATGCGTGGATGGAGCTGCTTGAAGCGCGAAGAGCCGGGCGGCAACGGGCTGGGGTGGCAGGCGCCGTTTGAGCAACTTGCAGGCTTGGAATCCTGCGCCGTAAGAACTCAGTTAAAAGCGTACCCGATATCGAACGCGATTTTACCGGCATCCAGGCGGTGGATGTTGGTGATGTAGACTGGTAGTGCATCGGACGATTCGGACGCGCTGGAAGGTTTGGAGTAAGGGGTATACTCGCTGTTTCGCGGGGTGGGATAGGGGATGTTTTGAACGTTGAATGTGGGGGCGCGGGGACCTGTGAGGCCGTGGGCTTCGACCAGGGCCGGGCGACCATTGCTGACATGCCAGATCACAAGCCCGTCGCCCGGCACGCTTTGATCGAAACCAATGCGCTGCCGGTTTTCCAGGAGGAGGTACTCGCTTCCATCCGGCTTAATGGGGATCTTGAAGCATTCGCGCGACGCGTTTTCGATGGGGGCGAGGACCAGATGTTGGCGGACGGTTGGATCGATCACGGCGGGCTTGATCCACCCGAGGCGTTCTTTGCTCCAGGCGCTCATGTGTTGCGGGCGGCCATTGGCAACCTGGATCGACATAAGGCACCAGTTGCCCAGGCCGACAGCGTCGAGACTAAGTGGCGAGCCGGGCGCGCGCTGAACATACAGATCGGGAAGGCCCAGCATGTGACCGATCTCGTGGCAGAACAGGCTGATGTTGGTCATGCGCTGGCCGCCCTCTTCGGCGATGCAGTACATGATGCGCTGGCCGCGATAGACCATGCCGGACGTGTGCGGCCAGAAAACGTTTCCATTGATGCGAACAGGACGGCTGCCGGCATATAGCACGATGAGACCATCAAACCCGTTGAGAACGTTCGGGCCATCGCGGGTGGTGAGCTGGTCCATGACTTCGTTGAGAAGTTCAGTGTCGTAGACGGCAGCGCCGCCGCGGGAAACTCGGCTGCCGGGCATGGGACGCGTGGAAGGACCAGAACGCCCGCCAGACTGCAAAGGCGGCGAGTAGTAGTCCATGCGTTTCTTTGATGCCTCAACCCAATCGAAGAATGTTCCTTCAACCCGCATCGCGCTCGCGGAAACTTCCTGATAGAAATCGTTGACGCTTCCGTACACGGGTTGACCGGTGGGACCGCGGCCAAGATACGCATTCTTGCTGAAGAATTCGCGGGTCCAGTCTTCGCCACTGACGGCGAGATTGTGTTTAACGTCGGCGAATTCGACCCCGACCACAGCAATGCGGAAGACGTCTTTCTTGAAGGCGGTGGGTCCGCGATTGAATGATCCGAAAGTGCGGGCGCGGGTGGAATCGCGCGAGGAAAGCGGCGCGCGAACTTCAAATTCGCGGCCATCACGCAGCACCGATAACGCCACCATTTCATTAGGCCTGAGCCCGGCGATGGCATCGACGAGGTGAATCGATGCCGAGAGCGCGGTCTGATTTATTTTCAAGATGAAATCGCCGATGCGAATGCCGGCACGGCTGGCGGTTGAATCGGGATCCATGGCGGTGACGCGCTCGCCGCCTTCGGGACGGGTTTCACCCGTGCGCACCCCAAGGGTGACGGCGGGAGCGGGCCGGGTCGTGGGCCTCCCGGCGGAGGCAAGGGAGCCAAGCGTAACCTTGACCTCCAATGCGGAACTTGGACAACGGATCGAGAGCGTTGATTCGCTGCCGGCGGGTTTAAGCTCGATCACCCTTCGAAACGCTTCGGGGGTTGGAATGGCTTGACCATCCACACGTTCGATGATGTCTTTGATACGAATGCCGGCGCGTGAGCCGGGCGAATCAGGAGCGATCGTTGCAACAATCAGGTGGCCGGTATCGTCGAGCTCGACGCGGACACCGAGATACCCGGCACGCTCGGAATTGATTTTGACTGGCAGTGGAAGCTGGACGGTTCGGGCGGATTCGGGGCCGTGGAGATCGGGAAGGCCGGATGGGCGCGTGGTCGCTGCCGACGCGGGAACGGCCAAGCCGATTGACGCGAGCAGCAAAGATAACAATGCGATGCGCCGAATCAGACATCTGCAGAAAATGGCTTCTACCGCGGTTAGCATTTTTAGAGAGCGGTCATTGGAACAGGCTTCGTTCAGCTTGCATTCTATCGTGGAGTATCTACGGATAAACCTGCCATGCGCATGGCTGGGACACGTCGCTGGTCATTCGCCCTCTCCCGCCCCCTGCATGGGGAAAATGTGCGGTGTCGGAAGTGTGCTGATCAGCAGAAACCCCAAGTTATTCACGGCATAAGTTGGACGTTCGGGAGAGGATTGATCCCACAGGGGTCTTACGCTTGTTCAACGGTGGGGTTTACCATAATCCGGCAACGGGCTGGACCGCAGCCTGGTGGAGAGGGTGTAACTTTTCTTTGTGGCGGGTTGCCGGCGGGGCGGGCATTCTTACC
>DAIRGS010000080.1:0-24736 GCA_036794395.1 Tepidisphaeraceae bacterium
GAGGATCCGGGGCGGCGCTGAGTACAGCTGTGCCCCGGCGTGGGGGGTGATCTGCGTGGAGTGGGGCTATTCGGGGGCGAAGGGCGTGAGATGAGTTTTGTGGGTGGCGCGTGATTCTGCACAGTCATTTAAGGGGAAGTGACGGTTGGTTTCAGCTGGGAAATGCGGGATTCACCGCGGAGACGCGGAGAGCGCAGAGAAGACAGCGGAAAATGGAATGTCTGGTTTTCGCAGGGTAACTTCGGTTGCTTTGTTACGATTTCAACTACGTGTATCGATCGGGGTGAAGTTGGGTGAGATTGAAGTGAGTGGGCTCGTTTGAGATGGCGGCGGCGATGATTTGGCCGGTGATGGGGGCGAGGCTGATGCCCATCATGCCGTGGCCGGTGGCGATGAGGACGTTGTTGTATCTGCGCGTGCGACCTATGTATGGGAGGCCATCTGGTGGGCAGGGGCGGAGGCCATGCCAAGCGGGAATTGCTTTGAAATCGGCGGGTGAGAACTGGGGATAGTAGTTGGGGATGGATAGGATGATGCCTTCGACGCGCTGGGGGTTGGTGGATTCGTCGAGGCCAACCAGTTCCATTGTTCCCCCGAAGCGGAGGGTTTGACCCATGGGAGTTACGGCGACGCGGGCTTCGGTGAGGATGGCGCAGGTTTTGGGCAAATGGGCGGGTGCGGGGAGCGTCAGGCTGTAGCCTTTGCCGGCCAGCATGGGGAGGCGGAGGCCCAGGGAGCGGGCGATTGGCGTTGACCAGACGCCAGCGCAGATCACGCATTCGTCGAATTCGAGATCGCCTTGGGAGGTTTTGGCGGCGGTCAGGCGCGGTCCTTTGAAGCGCCAGGATTCGAGCGGGGTTTGCCAGAGGAACTTAATGCCAGATTGTTCGAGGCGGGCGCGCAGGGAATTGATGAGTTCCTGGGGGGTTAGATGGGAGTCCTTGGGAAAGAAGACTGCACCGGCAACATCCATATTGATATTCGGCTCTTTGGCGGCAGTTTGTGCGCGATTGAGGACTTCGGCGGGGATGCCCAGCGCGACCGCCCTGCCGGCCACCTCGGCTTCTTCGTGCAGGGTTTGCTCGGTCTTGCAGAGCATGAGCAGGCCGTTTTGGGTGAGGCCGAAGTCGTTGGCAAATTCGGTCGCGAGCTTTTGGTATGCGGCGAGGCTGGCTAGATGCAGGTCGCGCAATACCGGGGCGGCCTGCGCTACTTTCGATGCGGTGGCGGCGCGCCAGAAGTTCCATCCCCAGGTGAGCAATTCCCAACTCAAACGCGGCTTAATGTAAAATGGACTGCGCGGGTTGCGCATCATGGAGAGGCCCATCGCAATCATTCCCGGAGCGGCCAGGGGAATGAAATGGCTGGGGACGATCATGCCGGCGTTACCGCTGGAGCAGCGATCACCATCGGGCGTGCCGCGATCGATGATCGTAACGGTGTGACCGCGCTGCGCGGCGTAGTGCGCGACACACAGGCCGATGACCCCCCCGCCGATCACGAGGATGGATTTGCGGCGGTCTTTCATCGCGAACTTGGGCTGATTCCCCAGCGAAAGGGATCGGCGGGATTTATCAGCAGGGTAGCTTCGCTCGTGATATAGGCGCTGCCTTTGATTGTGGGGATGATCTGGCCATCGTGGAGTTCGGCGGAGGCTTCGAAGACGCTGCCGATGATGCTTTCCTGGCGCCAGATTTGGCCGGGCTTTAGTTTTTGATCGGCGACGAGGCAGGCGATTTTCGCGCTGGTGCCGGTGCCGCAGGGTGAGCGGTCGTAGGCGCCGCCGGGGCAGAGGACGAAGTTGCGGGCGTTGATGCCGGGCGTTGGGGAAGGGGCGACGAGTTCGATGTGGTCGATGGGTTTGGCATCGGCGCCGGTGATGGAGGCGCGGTCGAGGGCGCGGCGGATTTTCCAGCAGAAGGCGGTTAGGGATTCGATGTTTGCCGGTTCGAGATTCTGTTGGTGGTCGTGGACGAGGAAGAACCAGTTCCCGCCCCAGGCGATATCGCCGGTGATGGGGCCGTGGCTTTCGACATCGACAGAGACATTTTTGGCGTGGAGATAGCTGGGGACGTTGCGGATGGAGACGGAGTTGGGATCGTGGAGTGTTGCGGTGACGATGCCGACTGGGGTTTCGATGCGATGAACGCCAGGAGCTGCACGGCCGAGGTGGCTGAGGGTGGCCATGACGCCAATCATTCCGTGGCCGCACATGCCGAGGTAGCCGACGTTGTTGAAGAAGATGACGGCGGCGGTGCAGGTGGGGTCGGTGGGGTCGAGGAGCAGAGCGCCGACCAGGCAATCGGAGCCGCGGGGTTCGCTGACGATGGCGGAGCGGAAATGGTCGTGGTGATCGCGGAAGCGGGTGAGGCGATCGGCCAGGGAGCCGGCGCCGAGATCGGGGCCGCCAGCGATGACGACGCGGGTGGGTTCTCCGGCGGTGTGGGAGTCGATGATGCGGATGGGGGTTAGTTGGGAGTCCATGGTATTACTCCCTCTTGTTCGGGGGCGCGGGGGGCAGAGGGAGCGAGCACTCTCCACTGGTCAGGCAATAATTTCCGGCACGACCTGGCCGTATACGTCGGTGAGGCGGAAGTCGCGACCGGCGTAGCGGTAGGTGAATTTTTCGTGGTCGAAGCCGAGTAGTCGGAGGATGGTGGCGTGGAGGTCGTGGACATGGACGGGTTTATCGGCGGCTTTGAAGCCGGTTTCGTCGGTGGCGCCGTGAACATATCCGCCTTTGACTCCCCCGCCGGCAAGCCACATGGTGAAGCCGTGGTTGTTGTGATCGCGGCCATTAAGGTGGCCGGCATTTGAGCCGGGGGTGGGGAGTTCGACGGTTGGCGTGCGGCCGAATTCGCCGCCCCAGATGACGAGGGTGTCGTCGAGCATACCGCGTTGTTTGAGATCGACGAGCAGCGCGGCAATGCCTTGATCGCACTGCCGGGCGAGCTTGGTGTGGTTGTCTTTCAGATCGTCGTGGCTGTCCCAGGGCTGGCCCTGTCCATGCCAGACCTGGATGAATCGGACGCCGCGCTCGAGAAGACGGCGGGCAATAAGAAGCTGGCGGGCCTGGGTGCCGGGGCCGTACATGTCGAGGATATGTTTGGGCTCGCGATTGACGTCGAAAGCATCAGCGGCATCCATCTGCATGCGGTAAGCGAGCTCGAAGGATTGGATTCGAGCTTCGAGCTGTGGATCCTGGCGGCGCTGTTTCAGGTGCGACTGATTGAGCTCCAGCAGCAGATCAAGCTGGCGGCGCTGTTCGGATAGGGATTCGTAATCGTTGCGGATATAGCTGACGAGCTTATCGATTTGGGTGTATTGGGTGTCGATGTAGGTGCCCTGATATACGCCGGGCAGGAAGCCGGATTGCCAGTTCTGGGATTCCTGAATGGGGTACCCGCCGGGGCACATGGTGATGAAGCCGGGAAGGTTTTGATTTTCAGAACCGAGGCCGTAGGTCACCCATGAGCCGAAACTGGGGCGGACGAGGCGTGCTTCGCCGCAGTTCATCAGGAGAAGCGATGGTTCGTGGTTTGGGACGTCGGCGTGCATGGACCGGACGACGCAGATATCGTCGATGCACTGGGCGACGTTGGGAAAAAGATCGCTGACTTCGATGCCGGACTGGCCATACTTTTTGAATTTGAAGGGCGAGGGCATCGCAGCGCCGGTTTTTCGTTCGGTGCGGAGGTTGGCGATGGGCAGGGTTTTGCCGGCATATTTTTCGAGGAGCGGCTTGGGGTCAAACGTATCGACGTGCGAAGGGCCGCCGTTCATGAAGAGGTGAATGACGCGCTTGGCGCTTGCGGGAAGCGGCGAAGGCTTCACGGCCAGCGGATTGAGCGACATCGCGTTTTGCGCCGATGCGGTATCGGCCGTGAGCATGCCCAGGCCGCCCATCATTTGAGCCAAGGCGAGGCCGCCCATGCCCATGCCGCACTTTCCGAGGAATTGGCGGCGATTAAATGAAGCGGCTTCGGCGGAGAGTTTGTGTTCCAGAGGATTCATTTACTTAATCCACGAATACGAATTCATTGCTTTCGAGAAGGACTTGGGCGTATTGCTCCCAGAGGTTCAGGCGTTTTGAGCTCGTCTCGGAGCTGACGAATTTCAATCCGCTGGCCAATTCGTCGGCAGTGGGCTGCCGTTGGTACGCAAGTGCGTACATGCGATTGATTCGTTCCGAGGGCTCGACGGCCTGGGCGATCTCGGGGCGTTTCATCAGTTCCTTGGCTTCGCGAACGGCAAAGGGGCTGTTCATCAGGAACAGGGCCTGTTGGGGAACCGTGGTGGTGAAGCGCTGGGCGCTGGTGGCGTCGGGGGAGGCGAAATCGAAGGCACGGAAAACGCCGGGCAGGTTTTGGCGATCGATGAAGCCGTAAACGGTGCGACGGCTGGAATCGAGCACTTCAACGGAGCGGCCGCCCATGGCAGGATCGAGTCGTCCGGATACTTCGAGCAGGGCATCGCGGGTTGCTTCCCAATCCAATCGCTGGCGATTGAAGTGGGAGATGAGCATATTATCGGGGTCGGATCGTGCGACTGATTCGTCGGTGTCGCTGGACTGCTGATAGGTGGCCGAGAGCATGATCAGGCGATGGATGTTTTTGATCGACCAATTGCCTTCCATGAAACGCATCGCGAGGTAATCAAGCAATTCGGGATGGGTCGGCGGATCACTGCGGAGGCCGAAATCGCTGGGCGTTCGGACCAGGCCTTTGCCGAAGTGGTGCATCCAGATGCGATTGACCATCACGCGGGCCGTGAGCGGATTTTCTTTGCTGGCGATATGCTCGGCCAGCTCAAGGCGTCCGCTGCCCTTGGCGAAGGGCTTTTCGTCTGAAGGGGAGAGCGCCGTAAGAAACGCAGGTTTAACCAGCGGGCCGGGATTCCCGGGGTTTCCGCGTAGAAAGATGTTCTGCGGAGCACGGCTGGGCGAGTCCTGCAAGGCCATCGCACGCGGGGGCGCGCCGGGATCAGTCACCTTGAATGCTTCAATCTCGCGATGGAGAGTGCGTTCACGCTGGCCTTCCTGGACGGTGAAGACGCGGGTCCGTTCTTCGAACGAAACGCTTGTGGGCGAGATCGGAGAACGCAAGACGTTGCGAAGTTCTTCTTCCTGGGGGTACTCGCGATCGTCGGAGGCATCGCAGGCGGCGATGGCCTTTCCATACCGCTCGGCCACTTCGCGAAGCGATGCTGGCGGGGTGGTTTCGAAAGCCTCGTGAATGAGTGGATTCAGATTTTCGCCGACAACGACATTCGCGGTCACATCGGCGGATCTGGCGGCAAAGTCGGATTCGGGGATCGCGGCATATGCATTCCATGCGGCGAAAATTGAATCAGTTGGGCTTGAATGATTGTTGAGATAGCTCTTCCAGCGCGCGGTCATGAACGGCGTGATGGCATCCGCTTTGGCGGTCCTGGCGGGTTTGACCGGCCCAGCATCGGACACCTGGGCCGAACGCGTCGACATCATGTATCCCGCGATTTGGGCAGACGTGCGCAGGAGGGCCAAGTGTTCGGCGAAGCGGTCGCGTGCGTATTTTGTCGCGCCCTGCTCCTTTCGAGCCAGTTCCTCGGTGAACTGCTTGAAGCCAGGGGTGTTTCCCGGCTTGCCGATCAGGGGGAGGTCTTTGGACTCGGGGCTGTTATTAAAAACCGCATAGAGGGCGTAATAGTCTTTTTGCGGAATCGGATCGAACTTGTGATCGTGGCAGCGCGCGCAGCCGACGGTCATGGCCATGGTTCCGCGGCACAGCACGTCGATGCGATCGTCGATGATGTCGGACTGATTGTTGAGAAATCGCCGGCCGAGCGTGAGAAATCCCTCGGCGGCTAGGGCGGAATTATCGCCCTTGAGGTCGAGCCGGTCAGCGGCGATCTGGTCGATGAGAAACTGATCGTATGGGAGATCATCGTTCAGGGCGTTGATGACCCAGTCGCGATAGGTGTATGAGTACGGATAGCGCCGTTCTTCCTCAAAGACGTAGCCTTTGGTGTCAGAGTAGCGCGCCACATCCAGCCAGTACCTCCCCCACCGCTCGCCATAATGTTTGGAGGCAAGCAGGCGGTCGATGACGTTGGCGTACGCGTCTGCGGAACTATCGGCTTCAAAGGCCCGCACTTGTGCATCCGTGGGAGGCAGGCCGGTCAGGTCGAAAGTTGCCCGGCGGATAAGGGTCCGTTTATCCGCCGGGTTAGAAGGGTGGAGGTTCTGCGCCTCCAGCTTAGCCAGCACAAATCGATCGATCGCGTTGCGGGCCCAGGACGTTTGCTTTACCTGCGGAATGGCAGGCTCGCGCGGGCTGACAAAGGCCCAGTGCTGCTTTGGATCGGCCGGCGATGCCTGCGCATGCGCGGCCCTGGGGTACGGCGCGCCCATCTTGATCCACTGCTTGAAATTGTTGATGACATTTGCCGGCAGCTTGCGGGGTTTCCCGTTCTTGGGCGGGGGCATTAAAAGGGCATCGTGGGAATCGGTGTCCTTATCTTCGTAGACAATGGCGGTAATCAACAGGCTTTTGTCGGGATCGCCGGGGACGATCGATGGCTTGCCTGATTCGCCTCCTTTGAGCAGTGAGGCGAGGTCGTCGACGCGAAGCTTGCCCTTGATCTTCTTTTTTACTTCACTGTGACATTCATAACATTGCTGGACGAGGACGGGTCGGATCTTCGCTTCGAAGAAATCGAGCCCTTCCTTTGTCGGTGGCGCTGGGTCGGCGGCTTGTGCCGTCCTGCCCAGATGGCAAGCCAAGAAGGTTGCTGCCAGACTGATTGAAAGCTTCCACATACCGCTCATAGGTTGTTTTCCCTGTAAGGGTTCCGGTCATTGGCGACTTCAGTCGATCGAAGCCGCCCGAGTCGGGCCGTTTACGAGGCCCGCCTTGTCAATTGATAGTCGCCAGACAACCTGACGTTACATCAACTTTGACCTATTTTATGAGAAGCTGGGGACTGTGCACCTGCTTAACGATTATTGAATCGGACTGCCAGGCTGCCCTGAAACCGCTTGAAGATGGATCAAATCGGGGTTATCCGTTGTTTGGGGGAACTTGGTCAGTGGGAGGGCGCGGGTTCGGTCGTCTGACCATTGCCAGAATTCGCAATGGCCATCGGCGAAGGAGAGGCATGTTCCCCGTGAATGGAGGATGGCGGGGGAATCGGCCCATCGGTCGGCGGGGTAGGGCAGCACAACAAATCCGCCCGTGTAGCCATTCTTGGTTTTGGGTGGGGTTTCTTCGATGAAAACGAATGTTCGGGCGGCGTTGGCGATCCGCAGGAGATCAGGGACGTGTTTCATCCCAATGAACGGGAACGAACCGCCGAGATAATCGTTGATCGAATAACTCCGGCAGCCGTCGCGCAAGTCTTCGATGCAGTGAAACAATCGCCGGTCACCTCCTGCAAAGCTCGTCAGGGCAGAAATCTCGATCTCCTGGGAATCGGGCGGGAACGCGATTTGGGCCACGTTGCTGTCGCAGCGATAAAGTTTTCCGTCATTGGCATCCGCGTATGCCAGATATGCGGTGGTCAGTTGGCGAATATTCGACATGCACGTTACGCAACGACCCTGAGCCCGCGCACGGCTCAAAGCCGGAAGCAAAAAGATCATTAGCAGTGCGATGACTGCGACCACAACCACCATCTCCAGCAATGTGAATCCCCGGCGTGGTCGCATCTGAATTCGCGCATCCTTTTCGAACTTGAGGTTGCGTTGTGCGTGATGTTGCTCATGTGAAATAATTGGAATCGGCGGAAATTGCAACGTTAATTCTTTTTCAGGCGGTTTGGCTTTGTCGTGGCGATTCTTGACAGGCCTGTTCACCCCTCATACTTTCGCGTTTTATCCACCGGAAAGGCAATCAAGCGTGGCGTCGTTTCTGAAGGGCAATACTTGCGTCGTTGGTCTGCAGTGGGGTGATGAGGGTAAGGGGAAGGTCGTAGACATCCTGACCGAGCATGCCGAGGTGGTGGTCCGCTATTGCGGCGGGGCCAACGCCGGGCATACCGTGCGGATCGGCCCTGAAAAGTACGCTACGCATTTGCTGCCGGTGGGCGTGTTCCGGCCCGGGGTTCTTAATCTGATTGGCAATGGCGTGGTCATCGATCCGGCCACGCTTTTCCGGGAAATCGACGAATTCATCGGCCGGGGCGTTCCCATTTCGCCGCAGAATCTGAAGATCAGCTACAAAGCGCATCTGGTGATGCCGTATCACTTTCAGGAAGATGCGGCACGGGAGAGCAGTGCCGAGGGCGGTGGGATTGGGACGACTCGCAGGGGCATCGGTCCGGCGTATGCGGACAAGATGCAGCGCGCCACCGCGGTTCGCGTGGCGGATCTGCTGCATGAAGAGAAGTTGAAAGAGCGGATCGCTCATGTGGTGGTCGAGCGAAACAAGGTCCTTAAGGTTTTATACGATGCGCCGCCGCTCGATTGGAAAGAGGTCTTCGAGACATATCGAGACTTTGGCCGACGGATGGAGCCCTACGTCGACGACGTGGGACATACGCTGATCAACGCGTGGAAAGCCGGGAAGCAGATCGTTTTTGAAGGTGCCCATGCAGTGCTGCTGGACGTCGATCACGGCACGTATCCGTATGTGACCAGTTCGAATTGCTCGGCTTTGGGCTTGTACACGGGGGCCGGCGCGCCGCCGCAGATGGTGCAGAACTTTTTCGGCATCATGAAGGCCTATTCGACGCGCGTGGGCGGCGGGCCATTTCCGACCGAGCAGGACAACAATATCGGCAGTTATATTCGCGAGCGCGGCAACGAGTACGGCACGACAACGCGTCGTCCGCGTCGGTGCGGATGGTTCGATGCGATGGCGGTGAAGTATTCAGTCGACTTGTGCGGGATTACACACATTGCGTTGACGCTTCTGGACGTACTGAGTGGACTGGAACACATCCGGATCTGCACGGGTTACAACTGTCGGGGGCAACGCATGGATTACTTCCGCGCCGACATGGACGCGCTGGCTGAAGTGGAACCGATCTACGAGACGCTTCCGGGATGGAAGCAGGATTTATCGAAAGTCCGCAGGTGGGAGGAGCTGCCGCAGGAAGCCAAGCAATATGTTAAGCGCCTGGAAGCCCTGGTTGGCGCGCCGATTAAAATGGTTAGCGTTGGCGCTGAGCGCACTGCAACGCTGATTCGCGACTAACAACCAGGGGCGTAAACCAACCCTGCCGGCGTAATGAGATTTGAATTGTTGTTTAAGGGGCGCTCGCGTCATCGCATGGGGAGCTCAAATCGCATCCTCGCAAGCACATGCGCGGTGTATCCAATCGCGGTTGTGGGGCATTGGATCAGCAATCGATATCTCGCGGATCGGTGGTGGCCGGGGACTTGGCTGCTGTTCGCGCCGCGGTGGCCGTGGTTTGTGATCGGTCTTGTGCTGATTTATCTGGCCCGACGTCATTTACGTCTTTGGATTCTTCTGATCGTCACCGAGGTTTTTTTACTTGGCCCAATGATGGGGTTCAATATTCCGTGGCATCGCATCACTGCGGCGCCGGCTGCGGGTCAAACCATCCGATTGGTGACGTGCAATGTGCATCGAATCGAGTTGGAAGTGTCGAGTCTGGATGCGTACATTCTCCAAACCAGGCCGGATGTCGTTGCCCTCCAGGATTACTCGGGGTGGGATCAATCCGATGTTCTACGCGCGGGTTGGAATACGCGTCGACTGCGGGAAATCTTTATTGCCAGCCGGTTCCCGATCATCCGCGCTGAAAGCTTGAACCTCGAATCGATATCCGGAAAGGATGATCTGGACGTTCCACGATATGTCGGGTCGGCCGCCTGTTTTGATTTGCAAACGCCTGGGGGAGTCGTGTATGTTTTGAATATTCATCTGGCGTCGCCCCATACCGGACTTACCGCGTTCGTCACGCATCCGATCGCGGGAATCACGAAGCTGAACAACAATGCTGTAAGGCGAATCAACGAGACAAATGCAGTCACGCAATATGTCGCTGGTCTTAAGGGACCGGTGATTTTGACTGGGGACTTCAACATGCTGAGTGAAAGCCCGACATTTCGAAGCTCTTTCGGACAATTCCCGGACGCATTTAAAACCACGGGATGGGGATATGGGTACACGCACTACACAGGGGTATCCCAACTTCGGCTGGACCATGTCCTGTATGATTCGAGCTTTGAGTGCGCCGTTTGCCAGATCGGGCCAAACTGCGGGACGCCCCACCGGCCTATGGCGGTCGATCTTGTTTTACGCGCAGGCCGGTAACCGTCTTGCATCTTAGAATCCCGGAACTTGAAGGGACGTTATGAGCAAAATTGATGACGTGGTGCGTGAGCAACTGCTGGAACTGCTCAAGGGCGGCGGAGCGCACCTTACCTTCGATAAGGCGGTGAAAGGGTTGAAGGTTTCGCTTCGCGGGGCGAAGCCCAAGGGCCAGCCGCATACGCCTTGGCGCATCGTCGAGCACATGCGGATCGCGCAGAGAGACATTCTTGATTTTTGCCGGGACCCAAATCACGTTTCACCGGCGTGGCCCGATGAGTATTGGCCTGCGGGCGATGCCCCGAAATCGTCGGTGGAATGGGACAAAACGATCAAGGCATTTCGTGCGGATTTAAGCGCGATGCAGAAGCTTGTGCAGAACTCCGGGACCGATTTGCTGACCCCCCTTCCGCACGGAGATGGGCAAACCATCTTCCGCGAGGCGATGCTGATCGCCGATCACAATGCGTATCATCTCGGGCAATTGGTGCTGATCCGGCGGCTTCTGGGGGACTGGAAAGATTGAACCTTCCGCGCCGCACGCCGACCTGCGAATGCAAAAGAATTAACCACGGAGGGCACTGAGAGCACAGAGGAAGACACAGCGCGGCAGAGCCGAAAAAAGAGATGCAACCACGGAGGCACGGCCTTCGGCTCTGAGGCTCAGGCTCGAAGAGAGACACCGAGGCGCGCTTCACGGTTTGAGGCCAAACTTGATTTAGGCATCGAAGAGATGAAACCACGGATAGCACGGATGCCACTGATCGGAAAAACTATTTTTCCGTATCCGTAATCTCCGTGTAATCCGTGGTTCAATCCAAGCTGGGCAAAAATCCGCGTAGGCTCCGAAGAATTTAACGGTTAGCCGTGCAGATGAATTCAGGTCTTTATTCTTATCTGCGAGCATCTGCGCAATCTGTGGTTAACAATCTTGTATTGGCTTTCTCTGTGCTTTCTCTGTGCCCTCTGTGGTAAATCGCATTTTCTTCGGATCTTAGTCGTTGATCGGGCGAAACGCGCGTGATCAAAGTTGAATGAGGCTTAAAACGACGTCTGCCAGGCGTTCATAATCCGAGGGCTTGTTATAAACCTGGCAGGATGGTCGTACGAGATTGAGCCCGCCCCACTGCATGATGGGCACTTCCACCTTGAACTCGGAATAGAAGCGCTGTTGCAGCGATTGCGCTTCTGCTTCACTCATACTCGCTAGGCGGCCGGGCAAGCGGAGCGTCGCCATCGAGCCGAGGAGGGAGCCATTTAACGGACTGATCGGTTCTACATCCCATTTTTGGCTGAGCATTGCCTGAACCCACGTCGCCATCTGGTGGTTGTGGGTCATGATCTGATCCCAGCCGAGTTTTGACATAAACTGAAGACCCCTCGGAGCAGAGAGCCATGCAGACAGGTCGCGTGTGCCCTGCCAGCCAAATTCAGATAAGAACCCCTCGCCATAGTGGTGGCTGACGATCAGAGGATGAATGTCGCGCTGACGCCTGGGATCGACCCATAGAAACCCGGTGCCTTTGGGAGCCGAAGCCCACTTGTGCAAATTGCCGGTGTAATAAGTCGCTCCGATGTTGGGGACATCGAGCGGCAACATTCCCGGGACGTGCGCGCCGTCCACCAGCACTTCAATGCCGCGGCGCGCACACGCGGCCACGATCCGCTCCACCGGGAATACCAGCGCGGTGGGCGATGTCACATGATCGATCACCAGCAGGCGGGTGTGCTCAGAGAGCCCTCCCACCACGCGATCGACGATCTCCTGCGCGGATGAAACCGGCAGCGGTACATCGATCTCACGATAGGCCGCCCCGCTTCGCTCGGACACGAACCGCATCGCCTTCCGCACCGCGCCATATACATGGGTGGTGGTTAATAGCTCGTCGCCGGAACGAAAGTTCAGCGACCGAAGCACTGAGTTGATCCCATCCGTGGCATTGGTCACAAATCCGAAATCCTCCACGCGCATTTTGAGCCAGGCGCCGATTGCCGACTTCGCCTCGGCAAGCAACGTCAAACGCTGGCGGCCAATGATCTCGATCGGCTCAGCCTCAATTCTTCGGCGCCACTGGGTCTGGTCATCGAAAACGCATCGCGGCAGCGCGCCGAATGAGCCGTGATTTAGAAAGACGATTCGATCATCAAGTAGCCATTCGGATTTTAAGCCGGGGCGAATTGGAGCGGGGGGTTGCAAATTCTCCATGACTAGGGGGAGGTTAACGGGCGGTGGGGATTTCTGCCATCGCGCAATCGATCCATACAAACGCGTTTGCGTATGGCGATACGCAGGCGCGATTTGGGAGTGCGAGGCTCCTGCCGAGCTGCATTGTATGGGGAAATGCGGGTCGGCGGGAACCTCGCACTCCCGGTCAAGTCAGATGCGACAGCCTTGCGCGCATTTGATGTTTGATGCCATCCGAATACCTATTGCCGCTGGGGCGGAGCGGCCTGAGTCTCGGCGGCTTTGCGCATCGGGAGATATCGGTAATAGACTTCCAACGTGAGCGTCGCCAGCGCGGTGGTGAAGACTTTGCCGCCGCGGTCTCCCCACTTCATGTTGGTCGCCCATGAACCGGCGGAAGGCCCCTCGGTTTCCTGCATGCGGATCAGTGATTCGCGCGTCAGAACGTTCCAGTCCTTCCACAGCGGGTTCTGCATGTGGAGCATCGAGAGCGATGCGTAGTACCAGTAATACAGATCCACGTTTTGGGCATCAGGGGGTTGACGGGCCAGGAAGCGCGTGGCTTCGTCGATCCCTTCATCGTGCAATTCCACGCCGAGCAGCATCCGGGAGAAGAGCAGTTCGGCGGTCATCGGAGCTGTCGGGCCATTGTGAGGCTGATAGCCGGCCAGAAGTTTGTATCGGCCTTCACCGCAACTGGCGATGTAGCGTTTCGCACCATCTAGAGTCTCGGGGGGAATTTCGAAGCCAACCTGCTCGGCGCTATGCAGCGCCATGATCTGCCAGCCGAACACGCTGGAGTCGCCAATTTCATTGGGGCTGTAGCGCCAGCCGCCGCTCTGCTCATTTTGAGCGGCAACGATGAACTTCGCGCCTTTGAGGGCGGCCTCGGTAACGCGCGGGTCGTGGGTCATGATCGCGCATTCGGCCAAGGCGTAGGTTGCGATGCCATGGTCGTACATGTTGGCGCTATCGGAGCCACCGCCGCGGAAACGTTGGGCACCGCGAAGATCGCCATCTTCGGATTGATGGGCGATCAGATAGTCGACGCCTTTGCTCACGGCCTCACGATATGGCCCGGCCTTGTCCGGCGTCTCATCATGGCCGAGGAACGCAAGCACCGCGAAGCCTGTGCAAGCCATGTCGTGCCCGCCTCGGCCCCTGCTGCGACGCCGCTGGTCGTCATCAACGCGCGTCCAATGGCCATCCTGTTCCTGCACGCGGGCCAGGTAGGCCAATCCGCGCGAAACCGCGTCCTCGGATTCCTTGGTCCCTCCAAGTTGTTCGAGCATGGGTTTGCGCTGTTCGGGCGCGCGGATGAATGTCAGATCGGGCACGACGGATTTGCCGGGGCCGAGGGGGCCACTCAGCGCGGAGAGGGATATCTGTGGCTTGATGACTGCTGATGCGAGCTGGGCGCGTGCGGTTGGAACGCCGCCCATTCCAGGGCCACCGCGACCGCCCGCCGGGGATTTGCCGCTGGCAACCACGGGAGCGGGCGCGAGATCAATTGCCTGGGGGATGCCGACTTGAGCGGGTCCTTGATCCAGCTTGACGCGCTGTGCGGATCGTCCAGCCGATCCAACGACCGGGGTTCGCTCGGCGCCTGACGCCTTTGCGGCGCCTGCCGAAGCGAGTATCGCGGGCCCGGCGATCTCTGGATCGACAGTGGTTCCCGCGGAGGCTGCGGGGCGTGCGGCCTGGGAACTTCCCTTCATCGATCCGACAGCGGCAACAGGATTTGCAGGAGCCGCCGACAGGTTTGAACCTCCAGAGGCAGGGGCCACCTTGGCATCGGCAACCTGCACCATTCCCGGGCCGCGCACTGGTTCCCGATTTCCCATCGGCCCGGACGCTGCTACCGCGCCGGTCGCCCTCGGTTGCTCAGGTTGACCGCTGGCTAGTTTTGCACTGCTGCCACCAGCAGGGCTGGGCCGTATATCGATCTGGGAATCGGTAACGATCTTTGAATCCGCATGTGGGATCGCCGCGGCGCTAAGGTTCATTCCGCTTTTTCCGATCGGTTGCGGTGCGGCCGACGCCAATGCAGAGGAAGGCATGGTCGATGGGCCGACACGTGCCGCACCGGCCAACTCCACACGTTGCGGGTCTTGCTGCGCGACAGGTCCGGCATCGGCAGATGAGCGTGTTGTGGGTCCTTGGCGTGCGAGGGCAAAAGTGGGTTCGGTCCCTTCGGCTTTTGCGACATGTGGAAGCAACCCATCGGGCGCGGGCTCTGGGCCGGTGGCTGATGCGGATTTGGTCAGCGGCGCGACTTTCACATCACTGACTCCGCCGGCAAGGCCCGTCGCGAGGAGTGGCGATTGCACGCCAACCCCCGAGGTTGTGGCAGCCGGAACTGCGCCGACTGGAACTTCCACCCGCCCTACCGCCCCCTGCAAAGCCGTAGCAACATCGCTCGCGGCGGCTTGCTTTTCGCCGCTTCGTTGCACCGCGACCGTTTGAGGCGTTGTCTCAGATTGTGTCAGCCGGCCAGGTACGACGCGCGAAACATCAATGGTGGGCGCTGCGGCGGCGGACGGTGTAACCTGCGCCGCGGCGGCGATTTCCTGCCGGGCTGGCGTACCCACGCGAGGCACTGGCGCGGCGAGTGCCATGGCCCCAGGCGCGACGCGCGAAACGGGAACGTCCATGGCCATTGCCGTGGGAGCGACGAGTGATTCGGATTCAACTTTGACCGGCGCCATGCTCGGCGGTGCAACTGAGGATACCGGCAGTTCCCCACTCATCTGGCTGCGGATCGCCAATGTCTCGTCTACCCCGCGCGAATCGCCCAGGTTTATCGCGACTTCCATCTGCATCTCTTGCCGGACGTATTTCGCCATCTGTTGCGTCACCGCGACAAAGCTCAATAGAAAGGTGATCAGCGCGTGTACCAGCACCGACATCAGCAGGCATTTTTGTAGCATGCTGAAACGCTGGTCCTCCCAGCCGCGCATCATGAGCAGCAGCGGAATCAGCGCCAGTAGCGAAATGATCAGGATCCACCAGCTCCAACCCAGGTGCGGGAGCGGACGGGACTGGCGCTCGGGATACACTTCGCGCGAGTCGGATGCCAGCAGGTGATAGCGCCCATCGGCGCCGGGCCGATCGGAGCTGAAGAACATCCGAAACCCGTTGAACGCCAGCGCAGGGTCAGCCTCATTCTCGATTGAATTGATGGGCAAGCCCGCATTCTCGACGGGCTCAAATTCATCGCCGTGAACCCTGCAACGATAGATATCAAACTTTCCGATCCCACCCGGGCGATTTGAGGCAAAGTAGAGGAAGTCCCCCGCCGGGGACATGCAGCTGGCTCCTTCGGTGAAGGGCGTGTTTACACCGGGGATTTCGCGGGCGTGATGGTAGGCCAATGGCCGGGCAGGCAGGGTTGTGGGCTGACTCGTGGGCGCGCCCGCTTGAGGCGCAAGCGATGGGGTAGCATCGGCGATCCACAAGTCATAATCGCTGCTTACGGTTTCACGGATGGTGGAGCGCCAAGCTTCGTTCTGCTCGCGCTTGGCGGCCATCCGGTTGGTCGCGAAAATCAGTCGCCGGCCATCAGGGGTGGGATCAGGATTAAACTCGTTGAACTCGCTGTTGACCTCGGGCCCAAGATTGAAGGGCTCACCCCAGCCTGATTGCGTCCGCGGTGCGGCCCAGATGTCGTACCCCCCAAGTCCCCCTGGCCGATTTGAATAAAACAGCAGATAATTTCCGTCGCCCGTAACCCGCGGCCCCAGTGAATCGGATGTTCCATTGACCGCGTCGACCGCCGTCGGAGCAGTCCATGCATTGTTGCGGCGCAGACTCAGGTAAATCTTCGCGTTCTGTCCGGCTTTCCCGCGGACAAAATAGAGTTCCGTGCCATCGGGCGAGAGCGACGGTTCATACACCTGCTCGTCGCTGGCGAATCCTTCCAGCGATTGCGGACGCGTCCACACGACTTCGCGCACGCGCGTGCCTCGATCTGAAATGCGAACCGTCCCGCCATCGGTCCAGATTTTGGGTCCGGTGAAGAACCAGATCGCTGTCGCTCCCAGCAGCACAGCCGCGACCGCGCCGCCAACGATCCACCCCCGCTTTCGGCGCGGAGCAACTTGTGTGGCCGTATCCTCCATCGTGTACACCTTTGGTGCTACTTGGCGGTCGATTCCTGCTGTAGCAAACCGATCTTCAACTCATTGACGCCAGAGTGCTTGCACAGGGTGGCAACGCCGGCGAAATACTTCATGAGGCTTCGCTCATCGGCACGTATCAATACCGCGCGATTGGGGTCTGACTTCACCTCGCGCTCGAGCATCTTCCCCAGCTCATCGGTCGAATAGGTTTTGCCGGCGACCACCGTCGAACCATCCTGGCGGATATTGATGACGATCTGCTTCGGCGGCGCGGATATGGTTTGAAACGGAGCCGTCCGTGGAAGCTGAACCTTCAGGTCTTTTTCTATTTGCGTAAAGCTGGTGGCAGCCATGAAAAAGATCAGCAGGTTGAAGGCCATGTCCGTCAGTGGAATGAGATTGAAAGGCTCCTCGCCCTCGCCCTGTACATCGCGAATTCGCATTCAAAGCCTCGTCAATTGCGTCGATTCTCGAACGATGAGCTCACGCTGAGTCGAACCGGGCAAGGCCCCTGTGTGTGTTGTTCACATGGAGGCGATTACTGCCGCTTCTTCAGTTGGGTTTACATCGAACCCGGCATCGCGCCCGAACTCGTTGACGGCATCGTTGATCTCAGACACCAGCTTTTCGATTCGGCCGATGAAGTAGTAGTAGAAGAGCGTGACCACAATTGCGATCGCCAATCCGGCAAACGTGTTGACCATCGCCTCATAGATTCCTTCCGAGAGTTTGTCGGCATGCCCCGGACCCATGAAGGACGCCACCTGAAACGCTTTGATCATTCCTGCGATGGTTCCGATGAGGCCCAGGAGTGTTGCGACGTTGCCCATGCTGTATAGAAACCGCATGTTCTGGCGAAGCTTCAGGGTTTCGTTTGCGCCGGTGTCTTCGATCGCCTTTTCGGCTGCCGCCACGCCCCGCGGCATGCGCCGGATCCCCGCGGCGATCATCCGCGCCAATGGCGAGTCGTGATCGTCGCAATATCGCAGGGCCTGCTCGCGATCCTCGCGCGGATCCTGGTAGACATTTTTTAATCCGGGCACAAACCCCGCGGGAATCACGCGAGACTTTCGCAGCGCCGCAAATCGTTCAATAATCACGGCAACCGAAAGAATACTGCACAGGGATAGCGGCCAGATAAAGAAGCCGGCCTTCCAGAACAGATCGATGGGCGACAACTTCGGCATTGGCGCATCAGGTGCGGCTGCCGCCGGTTGAGCGGAAGCATCGGCAGCAGCCGGCGCGGCAGTCACCGGCGGCGCGGCCACCTGGCCCAGGACCGCGGTTCGCACGATTAACAGCACGCCGAGCACCACGATCACGCCCGGAAGTCCAATATGTCCTCGCAACACTCGCATCATTACATCCTCGATCTAGTCCAATTCGCGATCGCGCCTTATGCCCCGGTCATACTCTTCAGCCGCTCGCGAGCCATGCCCGCCTCGGGAGCATCCTTATACTTGTTCACGACCTCGGTGTACTGCTTGCGCGCCTGATCGGGCTGCTTTAATTGCTCAAAGGCGCGCCCCGCCTCGAATAGCGCCCGCGCCGACCAATCGGCGTATTTGTAAACGTCATCAACCGCCAGCAGCGCCGGTACGGCCTTATCGAACTGCCCCTGCGCCAGAAACGTCTCGCCAATTTGAAACTGCGCCCGCGCTGCGGTTGCGCCGTTGGTTGATGCGATCACTTTCTGGTACGACTTTCGAGCATCGTCAAATTGTTTCCGGTTTTCCAGCGCCCATCCGATCCCAAAATTAGCGCGATACGCGAATTCGCTGGAAGGATATTTATCCAGGAATCCGCGATACGTGCGCTCCGACGCCTCGTAGTTCCCCTGCTCGGCCTGCACCTCGCCCAGCTTGAGCATCGCCACCGATGCATCCTTTTGTCCCGGATACTTTTGAATCATTTCCGCCAGAGCATGCTCAGCGTTCTGATATTTTTGATCGGCGGCATAGGCAAGGCCCACCTGTAGAAGCGCGGAAGACGCCATGTCTTCACTCCCGCCCCCCTGCCGCGGGTAGGCGGCGAAGGCGGCAGCGGCCTTGTCGGGCTTTTTCAGTTCCTGATAGCACCATCCCAGGCGATATTCGGCGAGCGCCACCACTTTTCCGTCCGCGCTTTTGTCGCCTACGACCTGCTCAAGCAGCGTGGCCGCCTCGCCATACCGTTTGTCATTGTAAATCAGTTCGGCAAGTTCGGTTCTGGCGACGGGCACGAGTTTCGAGGTGGGATGTTCGGTGAGCAGTTCCCGATACGTTGCCTGGGCCGCGGGGACCTGCTTGGCGTCGCGCTGTGCCCAGGCCAGATCATATAAGACGCTGTCTCCCCCGGCACCGCTGGCCTGGCCACCCAGTGATTCAAGCAGGCGAAGCGATTCGTCGTTGCGATTCAAATCCTTCAGGCATGCTGCCGCGAGCTGTTTTGCTTTGACGACGTATTGACCGTCGGGATGGGCCGAAGCGTATGCCTTCAATGCTTCCACGGCGTGATCGAGCTGCCTGGCCTCGCGCAGCGCCAAGCCTTCCTGAAACGCGGCATCGGCGGCAAGTTTGTCGCTGGGGTATTTGGTCGCGGCATCATGCCATGCCGCCGCGGCCTGCGGATAGCGCTTTGCTCCAAACTCGGCCCAGCCGAGTTGGTACTGGGCCGGTCCCGCGACATCAGGCGACGCTCCGGATCCCACGACGCGCCGAAACGCATTGGATGCCTGGTCGAACTGCTTGTCCTTTAAATCGAGTTGGCCGCGTTCAAATAACGCGCGCTGTACCCACTGTGAATCGGATCGCCCTTCTGTCGCCAAGGTGAAAGCCTGTTTGGCGGCTTCGATCTCATTTGCCCGCAGCTTCGCGATGCCCAGCTTGTACTCGGCCTGCGACCGATCCGCCTGCGGCAGGCCGGCGTATCGTTCCAGCGGTCCAGCAGCCTCGGCAAATTTACCCAGTTGCAGCAGTGAATCTCCCAGAAGTAATGGCGCCTGTTTCAGATCCGCATCCGCGCCCATTCGTGAATCCGCTGCCACCGGGGCTAAAGTTGCCGCGGCCTTCGCGTAATCTCCGGCAAAGTATTCGCACTGTCCCTGGCGGAACGTGAAACGGAGCCTTCGAGCATCGTCTTTGGTTGCCTCACCCAGAAGCCCAAACTGCTTGCGGGCCTCAGCATACTTACCCATGAGGAAAAGGTTTTCGGCATCCAACTCCGCGTTTGCGTCGGTGAAGCCGGGCGCTTTCAGTGCGGCCACCTGCCGGCACAGTTCATGGCTGAGTGGGTACTTGGTCAACTTGTGCAGGCAAAACGCCTGCCGGTATGTCGCCTCGGCGATTTGCGCTGAATCCTTGTATTGATCCCGCAGGCTCTGCAACTCCTCCGCCGCCGGCTCAAACTGGCCCAGTTCCATCCGGCAAATGGCATGATCCAATTTGATCTGTGTGATGTTGGTCGGCGCGGGGCTTGTCGCAATCAGTTGGTCGAGCCTTCCGATCGCCTGCTGGAAATGTTTCTCAGCGATATCGCATTCGGCCAGACCGTAGTTGGCTTCCGCGGCCCGATCGGAATCGTCGCGGGCTACGGCGGTAAGCGTGATTCGCGCCGGGCGGGTTTGCCCCGCGGCGAGCTGCGCCAGGCCCAACTGCAAGCGTGCGGGCTTCAGGTAATTGCTGTTTGGATATCCTTCGACGAGAGCCACCAGGTGCCTGGCGGACTGCTCGAATCTCCCACTTTTGTATGATGCGATCCCGAGACTGAATAGCGCATCGGGTTTCCGTGTCTCAGTTGCGGCGGCGAGCATCTGCTCGTATGCCTCGATAGCCGGTTCAAACTTCCCCTGCGCTTCTTGCGCCTGACCTGCCAGCAAGAGCGCATCTACTTTGTGAGGCGAATCTGGAAACTTTGCCGTTAGCTGCGCGACCGTCGCAACAGTCGCGTCGTTCTTATCCTGGGCGCGCTGTGAAAGCGCCTGGAAATACATCGCATCGGCCCCGGAGGTTCCGTTTGGATACTTCGATAGATAATCTTCGCAGCCCTTCGCGGCCAGCGCATATTTTTTCGCGAGGTAGAGCGATTGCGCCCGGCTCAGTGTCGCAAGTTCGGCGTGCTTGCCTGAACCAAAATGGGCCAGCAGTTCATCAAACGCCGTGACGGCCTGATCGAAGTGCTCCTGCGAGAGCTCGCAGTGCCCCAGCACCGCCAGCGCCTCCTCCCGCTGATCGAATTTGGCATCCGCCAGTACCTGCCGAAGCTGACCCACCGCCGGCTCAAACTCCTTTAGCCGGTACCGGCAGATGGCCAGCGCGTAACGAGCGGCTGTTGCCTGGGCATGCTGGGGGTTCTGCCCGAGAAAGGCTTCGTACTCTCCCGCGGCGAGCTTATACAGCCCGCGGGAATACAGGCCGTTGGCAGCCAATAGCGATTTTGTTGCGGGGTCTACCTGCTGATCTTGCGCCTGTTGCGCTTCGTTTGGGCGAGCGTCCTGGGCATTTGAAATCGTCGCCCCACCGAGGACAGCGCCCATGACTGACCCGAAAACGCGCACACCCGCACGCGCTCGCCAACTCGGTTGCATTCGACTCATAAACACACCTTCCCGAATGACCGGTTTGTTAATTCGACCAACCTAATCGGTAGCTCTTGAAACCTGCACGTCAAGCCGTTGATCCCACTGCCGGTACGATAGCAAGACTACAAATGTAGTCAACCTTGAATGTAAACAGACCTGCGCTGTGTGACGAGTCGCAGCGGTTCCTTCTAACACGATTAGCCGGCGGATCGCGGTGTGGTGAAGCCCGTGCGTGTGGTAACGCTCAGGTGCGGATCAGGACGTGAAGAAATGGATCGAATTGCAGCGCGGCTTTTCCACCGCGCATGCGGGGTTCACACTTGGGTGCGCACAAATGTTGATGAGCGACGATCGGGGCTGCGGCTAAACGACGGTGCGCGATTGCGCGCCTTTTCGTGGCATGGGGCTTCCAGCCCATGATCGAGGGGCATGATCATCGGCGACGCGTGTGATTAGGGAAAACCAACCTTCGACTGTTGGACAACCTTCTGAATTTTCCGCCAGAACCATGCCCGGTTCCGGCGTGTTGGTTTTCCAATATCTGATCCGGTGCCAGGTCCGAAGCGTCCCCAGACCACGGCCTGTCTTCGACCCTGAGGCTCTCTTCGAGCCTGAGCCTCAGAGCCGAAGGCAGACCCGAAGGGGAAGGCCGTGCCACTTCAAGGCAATGGCGCGGACGCGCACGTTTCTTTTAGGCCGCGACGCAGCCTTCGGTGAAGTTGGCCACGAGTTGAGCGAAGGTCAGCGTGGCGTAGCCATGGCTGTCTTCGAGCGCGTCGCCGGAGGAGCCCCAGGGATTGCGAATTCGATAGTGGGTCGTGCCGTTGGAGTCGATTGAAGCACTCATCAGCGTATACGCGTGATTGTTGACGACGTTTGGCGCGTTGAGTGCCGCGAGGGTGATCGGCTTCTTATTGGCAAGATCTGATGTTACCGTCGCGTAAAAACTGCTCTCACTGAAGTTCTTCGGCGCCAGAAACGTGTTGGCCACTCCCAGATCGCTATACGCTTCGCCCATCCAGCCGCTGCTGATGGAGGCGATCGTATTGGAGCCGTTGCGGAAGTAGGCGAACGCCTTCTCCATCACCATGGCCCAGATCGTGTTGTTTGCACCGGGGTGAGCGTAGGCGTAACCGTTGAACCAGCCGCTCGAAAAGCTGTTGGAAACGCGGACATACACGGCCTTATTCTGCGATGAGAAATACTGGACGGCGTAAGTGCCGTCACCCAAATCCACCGCCGACTCATTCAGCTTCGCGGGATTCGTACCCGCGAACGCCGCGAGGCTCGAAAGGAAATAGCAGTCACCGATACCGCCCTGGTTTACGTCGTCAGCAGAGGGGCCGGTGCCCCACAGCGAGAGATTCGCGGTTGTCGTTGCGCCCGAATCGGCTGGATTGGCCAGGCTGGCCCCGATCGCCTTGGTTACGCCCCCGGCGAAGCTCGCCACCGCGTGAACTGATCCGATGCCCGTGAACGCATCGGTCGAGTCGAGCCACAGACTGACGTTTGAGCCGGCGTTGTTGACGATCGTGTTGGACCCGTCAATCGAGTCAACCGTGGTGCGGGCGCTGACTGACGAGGCGATCGCAATAGAGTCACTCCCGCCACGCGTGTAAATGAATATGCCCGCGGCAGGAACGGTGTTGGTCAGGGTTTGACCGTTGGCCGTGATGGTCAGAGTCGATCCAGACTGCATGAGCGATACGCTGTCGTTGGCGCCCGTCGCGGTAATCACCAACTCATTTCCAAAGCGCGATACGATTGAGATGCTTGACGGGCTATTGGGAGCGCCCGTGGTGACGGCAGCGACGTTGGATGGCGCAGAGGTCGTCGCGGCATTGAGCGCTTTGACTTCGTAATAATATGCTTTTCCGGCAACGACATTCGCATCCACAAACGTAACAGACGAAACGGAATTGATTTGGCCGATCGAGGTAAAGCTCACGTTGTCGCCGGAACGCAGGATGACATAACCGGTTGCGGAAGAATCCTTGTTAACCCACGTCAGGCTGACGGCGGTTCCCGCGGCGGTGGCGATGAGACCCGAGGGCGCGATCATTGTGGTCGCGACCACGGCCATCGCGGAGGGAGCAGAAAAATTATTCGCGCTGAACGCCTGAATCTCGTAGTCGTAGAGATGGCCGGACAAAACCGCGTTGTCGGAAAAGGTTGAAATGGATGCTCCGGCGAGCTTGGCAATCTGGCTGAAATGTGTGCCATCGGTTGAGCGAAGCACGAAGTAGCCAGTGGCGGATGAATCGTTGTCGGTCCATTTGAGCTGAACGGAATTCCCCTGCATCGCGCCGGCCAACGTTGAAGGCGCAGCCAGTGGCGTGACGACGGTGACGGACTTTGAGACCGGCGCGGTCATCTTGGTGCTAAAAGCCTGAATTTCGTAGCTGTACGTGTGATTTGACGCCGTGGCAGTATCGGTGAACGTGGGAGCGGCAAGACCGGCGGCTTTGCCAATCAAGGCAAACTTCTTGCCATCTGTGGATTTGAGCACGTTGTACCCGGTCGCCGAGGCCACGTTCGACCAGGTGACCTGCACGGAAGTCGGTCCGGTTGCAGAAGCCAAAACACTTGAAGCCGCAACGACCGCCGGTGGTTTGGGCGTTGAGACGGTAACGCGCGACGAGGTCTTTGCCGCCTGGGAAGTCACGGTTTGCGCGGCCGTTGCGTGCGGCTTTGCTGCCGAGAGGAACAGGCGCGGTTCCAAGCCTTCGATCGCCGCGGCGGCTCTTGCCAGGCGTGCTCGATAGCTAACCGCACTATTCGAATACCGTGACTTCCCGACTGGCTGACGCTTCATCTTTCGCTCTCCGCCTTACGTATCCAATTCACGAGGCCGCCAATCCACGTCAAATAACCGTGCAAAACCTGGAGCGAACCAATTACCGGACGTGGCGATCCGTGTGATCGGAAAATGGGGAAAAGAATCCGCCTATGAGGGCGAATGTAGAGAATCAGCGTGGGGGCTTTCAGCGCCGCAAATGACCGAGCGGCAGGTTACCGGCCGTTCTTGCTGTTGCGCGAATTGCGATCCGTGTGGCGCTTAGGATCAAGGTCAAGCTGGGGACCAGACTTGGGGGAGGAGCGCCACGACGTATCAACTGAACGAGCTTGCGGCGAAGAAAGCGGGAACGAGTACGTTGGTATGACCGAAGCCGTCGCAGTTACCACCGGGCTGGATTGCACCGGTGCGGTCGTGGACACAGGGACCGCAATGACGACCGGCGCTATCGCGGCGGATGTCGTGCCAGAAGCTGGGGCCGCGGTCGGCGCCATCGGGGCGGTCACGGGCGCGGCGGTGACGACAATGGGCGATGTGACCACGATCGTCGGCGTGGTCACTGGTACCTGCCTGACAACCGGTGCAACCATAACCGGGGTCGCAACAACCGGCGTAGCGACAACCACTGCCACCACGCCTGCCGATGTACTGGCCGAGGAACTGGATGAGCTGCTGGACGAAGTGGACACAGGAGCCGTCGAGCTGCTGCTGGCGCTGGATGATCTGCTGCTGGTGCTGTTGCTGCTGCTCCCGCTGCCGGTCGGCGAAGCGCTGGGCGTTGTCGCCGGGGCCAGTGCCGCAGCTGCCGCTCCGCTG
>DAIRGS010000397.1:0-5989 GCA_036794395.1 Tepidisphaeraceae bacterium
CTGACAACTGACAACTGACAACTGACAACTGACAACTGACAACTGACAACTGACTACTGACTACGAACCCGTTCCCATGCCCGAAGCAGCGATCCAAGTTCAGGAAGTGACCAAATACTTCGGCCGTACGCGCGTGCTGGACAAAATCCGCCTCGACGTCATCGCCGGGGAAACGCTCGTCATCCTCGGCGGCTCTGGCTCGGGAAAATCCACCCTCCTGCGGCTCATGATCGGAAACCTGCCCTACCACGGCGGCGAGATTGTCGCCTGGGGCAAAAGCCTGCACGCCATGACTCTGTCCGAAAAAGATAACTATCGAAAATCGATCGGCGTGCTCTTCCAAAGCGGTGCTTTGTTTAATTCCATGAGCGTCGCCGACAATGTCGCCCTGCCGCTCCGCGAGCATACCGATCTCCCCGAGCCGACCATCGACATCATGGTCAAGATCAAGCTCGAACTGGTCGGGCTCCGGCAACACGCCGACAAAATGCCCGCCGAGTTATCGGGCGGCATGAAAAAGCGCGCCGGCCTTGCCCGCGCCATTTCGCTGGATCCGAAAATCCTCTTTTACGATGAGCCCAGCGCCGGCCTCGATCCGGTCACCAGCGCTGAAATCGACCAGCTCATCATCGACCTGAACCATAAGCTGGGAGTGACCAGCGTCGTCGTCACCCACGAAATGAACAGCGCCTTCCGCATCGCCGATCGAATCGTCCTGCTCGACCGCGGAAAATTCGTCGCCAGCGGCACCCCCGACGAAATGCGAGATTCCATCGACCCGCTCGTCCGCCAGTTCGTGCATGGCCTGACCGAAGGCCCGCTCACCGAACGACGCCGGGCCGGCGGATATGAAGTAGACCTTTTGGGCGGGGGAGTTTGATTAGGTGATTTGCGATTTGCGATTTGCGATTTGCAATTGAAGACAGGGGCCGAAGGCTCCCAATCTCAAATCTGAAATCTCAGATTTCAGATTTCAGATTTCAAATGGTTTTCCGAGGAGATTTGCGATCGGTGATCTGCAATTTGTCATTGAATAAGCCATCCGGCTTTTTTGATCTCAAATTTCAAATCTCAGATTTCAAATGATTTCAAAATGACCCGAGAACGCAACGAACTCAAAGCCGGCGCATTCATCGTCATCACCATTCTGCTCACCATTGCGGTGGTGATCTGGATCAACGGCGCATCGATCGGTCCAATGCAGTCACGCCAAGTCAGCTTCAAACTGAGCGACGACATCGGCGGCCTGCGCGTAGGCGACGACGTCCGCCTGGGCGGCTTAAAAGTCGGCGTAATTCGCGAGATCCACCCCGCCGACCTCGATTCCCCCGATCCCCGCCTGTTGGTCACCTTTACCATCCCCGCCCAATACAGCGTACATGCCAATGCCTCCGTCGGGCTCCAATCCTCCCTGACCGGCGCCGCCAACCTGAACATCGAAAACACGGGCACCGGCGATCTTCTAGCCGATGGCAAAACCCTCATCGGCAAACCCGATCCCAAATCCGCCCTGGTCGCCAGCCTCAGTCGCACCGCCCCCAGCCTCGAAGGCACCCTCGCCCAGATCAACACCCAAACCGTGCCGCGCGTAAACCAGGCGGTCGACGACGCCAAGGTCCTGATTAACCACGTAAACGTAAAAGTCGATCCCGTTGCCGACAGCGCCAAGCACGCCCTGGGCGAGGTGGGTGATCTGGTGGGCGATTCCAAATCCGATATTCGCGGCACCCTCAAAAACCTGAACGCCGCCTCTGGCACGCTCTCGGAAAAACTCCCCGCGATCGCCGATCAAGTGAGCACGCTGCTGAATAAAATTGACACGAGCCTGACCACCGCTCAAACCGCCTTGCTCGATATCCAGAAAGCTGCGGTGAACACCAAAGATCTGACCGCCTCCCTCCGCGGCGTCATCGTCGACAATCGTGGCAAGCTCGATGGCATGGTCGCCAGCCTCAAAACCACCAGCGACAACCTCAAGGAAGCCAGCATCGAAATCCGCCACAGCCCCTGGCGCCTGCTCTACAAACCCACTCCCGCCGAATCAACAAACCTGAATCTCTACGACTCAGCAAGAGAATTCGCCCAAGGCGCCGCCAATCTCAGCGATGCTTCAACCGCCCTCCGCGATATGCTGAAGGACCCCCAGACCGACCGCGCCCAAATCCAAAAGCTGGTCGAAAACCTCGATATCACATTCAAAAACTTCAATCAGGTCGAACGAAAGCTCTGGCTCACCGCCGGCCAATAAGTGAATGTAAAAACACCTCGCCTGACCGAAGAATTTCCCCCTCTCCCCCCGGGAGAGGGCCGGGGTGAGGGCGAATGACAAGTGACTCCAACTTGTACAAGAGCTATTCCGACTCTTCCTTACCCAAAGAGGCATCAACCAAAAAAGCCGTGGGCGGAAGTCCAAAAGAGACTTCCGCCGACGGCGATTGATCACAACACCAAGCTGAAAACCCGCCTTAATTCTGCGGCTGTTCCTTATCCACGCTGGCCTGACCCTGGCCTTCACCCGTCTTGGGCTGATTGGCCGTCGGCACCGCCGTAAACACCGGCTGAGCCATATTCGCCTTCAACAAGCTCGGCGGCACAATCTGGGCCGCGATGCTCTTATTCACCTTGCTCTGATCAACCACCTTCGCATCGGTCGGATTCTCGATCAGCGCTTTGAGCTGCGGATCATTCGTAATGGCCCCACGAACGCCGATGAACTGCCCAAGCATCGATCCCAGCTTCGAGTCATTGCTTCGCAGATACGCAACCGTCCGGCCAGTCGCCGGGTCGGTCAGCCGGTACAGCATCGTGTTGCCGATCTGAAGGCTCGATGTACGGAGCGTTCCAACCGCCGTGAAAATCTCGAGGTTGTTCTGCTTGATCCGATCTTCGATTTCCGTGCGCTCGGCAACCAACGACTGCTGCTTTTGCGACATCTTCTTTTCGTCGTTCTGCACCGCCAGGAACTTCTCCCGGGCGTCATTGCGAACCTGAAGCGACGCGATGCGGATCTGCGCGATCTGCCGCATTGATGACGGCAACTCCTCAGCCTCCACCTTCTTATATCCATTGAGCAAATCCGGCAGCGGCTGCTCGAGAATCGGCTTCTTGCCCGAATCGGCATACTGCTGTTCAAGCTTGTCGAATTCCGCCACCGCGTCATAGGCCGGACGCGTCGCCGGAGGAGGCGTCACTTCAGCGCCCACATCGGCAACCTGCTCGGTCGGACGGGTCGCCGGGGGCTGTGCGCCCTCACCCCTCGCCACAGCCTTTTCCGGCGTGCTTGTCGTCGCGCCCTCTTCAATTGACCGCGTTTTCTCTGGCTGCGAAGCAACGTCAGTTTCTTTCGGGGGCGTTGGCGTGGGAATATTCGCTGCCACAGCCGCCACCGGTTCAACAAACTGCTTGTTCACCCAGAGATAGCTGTCCTTGGGCGGCGCAATCTTGAAGTATTCGTTGTGCTGCCCCATCACCGTCACGTCTTCGCCTTCGTGCAGCGTCGCCATCGGTTCGGCCGCAAGCTCATTGAGATTGCTGCCGACGCGGGCGATCCACTCCCGGCTCATTCGCCCCACCGTTCCGTCGCCGCGAAGAATCACAAACGACTTGGGAACATATGCAAAGCTTCCCTCGGGCGGCACGATCTTCAGCCAGCTCCCCTTCACCCCCGCCACCGTCACGAGCTGCTCCTTCTTGAGCTGCATCGTCGGATAAGCGTCGTCCGAAGCCCGGCTCCTGACATACACACCATTGGCCACGATCCGGCCCTGATGCTTCGATTCAGCATCCGCCTGAGCGGCATCCTGCTGAGCCATCACCACGGGCGGCAATACCGCACACGCAGCCAACGAAAGCGTAGCGCTAAGAAGTAAACGGCTTGAAGCCATGACGGCACCTCCATGTGCACTGGCGGGATCCATTTCATCCAGACTCAGCCGGATGCCCGCAACCCGATTTTAATATGGCGGCGCCAATTGTCGGTCGCCCGACCCGGCACCGTGCGAAAGACCACCGTCTATCGCCAAAAACCCCGATTCAACCATTTCATACCACATTCTTTTTCAATGTAAAGGCAATTGTTGCGCTCCGGCAAATCCTGCGCGGGGTTCCAACCCCTCAACTCGATAACGATATACTTGTATCCATACTTTGCGTCGGAGGTAGACATGAACGTTCCTTTGAGTACAGAGGTTCTTGAGCAATTACGGCAGGAGGCCAGCCGCCGCGGCATCGCACCCGAAGATTACGCCCGCCAATTGATCGAGGAACGTCTGAGCGATCCAACCATCGAACGGGGCAACCGCGCAACACTGGCGCTTCTAGATCAATGGGATCTCGATGACGAAACCAACGATCCGGCCGAACTCGAACGTCGACGACAGGATTTCGAGGAGTTTAAAGAAGTCATCAATGCAAGCCATTCTTCAGATAGGAAGATTTTTCCCGGGATCGTCTGAGCCCATCCACCTGGCAAACTTTCACTCAAAGCATCAACACGATGTTGACACTCGATTCACTTCTGATGTTCGTGGTCGCCTCGTTTATCGCGATCGTCGTTGTGCTGATCCTTGTGCAGTATTGCGCGGCGATTCGTGGAGCGAAGGCGTTTGAACGTAGGGCCGAACTACTCGTTGGTCGTAACCTTTGCCCGTATTGCGCTTCTTCGTTCGGGGCGAACAACTCTCCATGTTGTTCGCACTGCAAGAATTACATCAAACGATCCCGCGAAGCGTATGGCGCTAAATGACCGAGCGCGATTCCGCGCCATTGCATTTTTGTGGCACGGCTTTCTAAGCCGTGGTTGGGGCATCCGCGGGTCCGGCGCCGGGTGAGATGTGGGAAAACCAACTTTCCTTGACGGAGCATTTTCTTCCAGCAAATTCAGAGGGTTGTCCAGCTGTCGAAACTTGGTTTTCCCAAATCTAACCCGGCGCTGGAGGTCATCCCCCTCGACCATGGCTTGGAAAGCCATGCCACGAAGCGCGGAACCGCGCACGGTCATTTAGCCACTACTTATTCCACATACAAGTTCTCCCTAAAGCTTCGCCAATTCTTGCCGTTCGATTGTCCATGCGCTGGCCGTCGGATACCGTGACCACGATGAAAACCCGCGTCCTTCTTGTGCGCCACGGGTCGACCGTGTTCAGCGCTGAAGACCGCTTTGCCGGTTCTTCGGACGTGGATCTGTCGGATGAAGGCCGCCAGTTAGCGGGGCGATTGCGCGACCGCCTGGCACACATCAAACTAGACGCGGTCTATTGCAGCGACATGAAACGCACGCGCGATACCGCCGCCATTATCGCCGCTCCGCATGATCGCGCGCCCATCCCGATGTCCGCTTTGCGCGAAATCGATCATGGAAAATGGGAGGGAATGGTTCACCACGACGTCGAGAAAAACTTCGCACTTGAATACCAGGTCTGGTCCGCCGATCCATTCGCCAGCGCCCCGCCCGGCGGAGAATCCGGCCTGGGCGTACTCGCCCGATCGCTTCCCGCCCTGCGCAAAATCGTCAGCGATCACCCCAGCCAAACCGTATTAGTGGTCTCCCATAAAGCAACCAACCGCCTGCTCCTTTGCGCCCTGCTCGGCATCGATCCCCGCTTCTACCGCGATCGCCTCGCCCAGGATCTCACCTGCCTCAACATCATCGAATTCACCGACCCCTCCAACGGAAAAGTCCTGCTGCTCAACGACACCTCCCATTCAGGCGATCCGCTTTTTACATGAGCACTTGTGGTGCGGGCCTCCAGGCCTGCACGCGCAGCAGGGAAATCGCATGTAGAGCGATAGTGCACGGTTTTGGGAGTGCGAGGCTCCTGCCGAGCCGAAGGCTTGTCGATCAATGCGGCTCGGCAGGAGCCTCGCACTGGGCTGATGAAAAGCACCGCTTTTCACGAGTCGTGTTCGTTCAGGTTTTGTTGCGCCATTGCCTGTACAGGCCTCTGGGTTTTCAAAAAAGTTTCGCAGGTCGACGTATTTCCCCCTCTCC
>DAIRGS010000398.1:0-5976 GCA_036794395.1 Tepidisphaeraceae bacterium
AATGTTGTAAATGCAGTCATGGCGCGGAGTTAGGGATTATCCGAATGGCATTCGGAGCCGTCCCGTTAAATCGGTCCCGTCCCGTTAAATCGGTCCCGAATGTCGGTCGCAAATTGTCAGCCGTGCGGTTTACGCGTTCCGGGAACGATCGGACCGGTTGAAGGGAATTCGGAGCCGTCGCGTTAAATCGGTCCGTCCCGTTAAATCGGTCCAAAGACTCCCGACCCCTTATCCGTCCCCCTTATCCGTCCCAAAGACTCCCGACCCCTTATCCGTCCCCCCGTTTTGTGCGTCGTTACTAAATTCAGGGTTGTCCCGTTTTGTGCGTCCGACCCCTTATCCGTCCCAAAGACTCCCGACCCCTTATCCGTCCCCTTATCCGTCCCGTTACTAAATTCAGGGTTGTCCCGTTTTGTGCGTCTCCCGTTTTGTGCGTCCCAAGGTGAGTTAGCATCGCCCAGGGGCAATGCCCAAGGAGCAAGACGTGGCGAGAATTGAAGGCATCACAATCAAGAACTATCGGGCGTTGAAGAACGTCACGATCGGCAAGACCTTCGAGCACCGGGACGGTTCGCCGCTTCCTTCAATGATGGCGGTCATCGGCCCCAACGGCAGCGGGAAAAGCACGCTGCTCGATGCCTTCGGGTTTCTGCGCGACTGCCTCAGTGACGGTGTGGAAGAGGCGTGCGAGCGCGGGACGCGCGGTGGATTTGAGCGGTTGCGAACGAAGGACTCGACCGAGCCGATCCAGTTCGAAATCTACTATCGTCAGAGCGGCGACGAACGGCCGATCAGCTACAGCCTCTGGGTAGGCGATGACAAGAACGGCCGGCCGTTCGTGCAGAAGGAACGTTTTCGTCAACGGAGGCTGGGCGCAAAACAAGGGTGGCCGTATTCGTTTGTCGATTTGAAGAAAGGCAAAGGCATCGCGTGGGCGGGTGAGTCAACGGACGCGAAGGAAGGAAACCAGAAGGTCGCAGTCAATCTCGATGATCCACGGAAGCTGGCGATTACTTCGTTGGGAAACCTGACGGAGCACCCGCGGATCGTGCATTTCCGGGAGTTTCTGGAGGGGTGGTATCTTTCATATTTCGTACCCGATCTGGCGCGTGGGATGCCGATGGCCGGCGCGCAGCGCAAGCTCAACACGCGCGGGGACAACCTGGCCAATTACGTGCAATTTCTTCAAAAGGAACACCCCAAGCGCTTCGCGGCGGTCCTGCGTGAGGTGGGAAGAAAGATTCCCGGCATCCAAAAGATCGACTTTAAGAAGGCCGAGGACGGGCGACTATTACTCCAGTTCAATGACCGCGGGTATGCCGACCCATTTTACGCGCAAAGCATGTCGGACGGAACGTTGAAATACTTCGCCTATATGTTGCTGCTGGAAGACCCCGAGCCGGCGCCCTTGATCGGAATTGAAGAGCCTGAGAACGGACTGCACCACCAGATTCTGGGGCCTCTGGCAACGGAGATGCGTAAACGGGCCAATGCCAAAGGTGGGCCGCAGATTCTGGTCACCACGCACGCGAATTATTTTGTCGATGCGCTGAAGCCGGAGGAGGTCTTCGTGCTCTACAAAGGCAAGAATGGCACGAGTTCGGTGAATTGCGCCGCCGACGACCCAGCCGTGGTGGGCATGGTGAAAGACGGTATTCCCCTGGGAAGTCTGTGGTACAGCAACCATCTGGGGGGCGGAAACCCATGAGGTACATCGAGGTGTTGTGCGAAGGCAGTTCCGACGTGCCGGCACTAAGGGAGGTGCTCGTCCGACGGTTCAAGCTGAGCGAAAACGACCATTTCCGGATTCATCCGCACCAAGGGAAAGGGAAACTACCTGAAAAGGCGCATCGCATGGGAAAGCCGGATCGTGCGAACAATTCCCTTCTGCACCAGCTCCCGATCAAGCTGAAGAACATGGGGCAGCAGTCGCAGGGCGGGTTTGAGGTGGCGGTGATCGTTGTGGTGGATGCTGACAACGATGACTGTGTGGACTTGAAGAAACAACTGCTGGATCTATACGCGGAACTTCCAACGAAGCCGCCGCGATGTTTGTTTAGGATCGCGGTGGAGGAGACCGAGAGCTGGTTCATCGCCGAACCGAACGCCGTGAAGAAAGCTTATCCGAGGACGGACACTGCGGCCCTGGCAAGGTTGGGGAAAGACGCGATCTGCGGCGCGTGGGAATGCCTGGCGCGGGCGATCGGTGTTGATCGTGCTGCCTGTGGAGGAGGCGAAAAGACGGAGTGGGCCGCTGCCATTTCGCCCCACCTGAATCTGACGAAGCCGGAGTCACCGAGCCTTTCTGCACTTGTGACAGGTGTGGTCGAGCTTCTGAAGTGAAAGGACGCGCGTGGACTTCGACCTGAAGAAATACCAGGAGTGCTGCCTTAAGACACTTGAGCGTTTCCTGCTGCGCGCCCGCGACGCTGGGGCGAAGGCCGCGTTCAACGCCAGCGACAGCCGGCCGACCGACAAATGGGGGCGGCGGCAGGAATACGCGACGATTCCCAACTGGCCGGAGAGCGAGGCGTTTCCGTATGTTTGCCTGCGCGTGCCCACTGGCGGGGGCAAGACGATTATCGCCGCGCATGCCGTGGGCGTGGCAACGAAGAAGTTTTTGCAGGCGGAGCGTTCGGTGGTGCTGTGGCTCGCCCCGTCGGAGCCGATCGTCACGCAGACAATAAAGGCGGTGCGCGACCGGCATCATCCGTACCGGCGGGCGCTTGACGACGCTTTTGGGGGTTGCGTCACCGTGCTCGACGTGGACGAGGCGCTCTATGTAAAGCCAGGGACGATGGATGCGGATACGACGATCATCGTCACCACGATTCAGGCGTTTCGGCGGGAGAAGAAAGAGGGTTTGCGGGTTTACCGCGGTAACGGCGAATTGATCGATCACTTCGCGAACCTGTCGGCGAAGCAGACGGCGCTGCTGGAACAGACCGACGACGAAGGCCAGCCGGTGGCATCGGGCGGGGTGTACTCGAAAAGCCTGGCGAACGTGCTGCGGCTGCGCATGCCGATCGTCATAGTGGATGAGGCGCACAACGCGCGAAGCGATCTTTCGTTCGAGATGCTGCGGCGATTTAATCCCAGCGCGATCATCGAGCTGACCGCGACGCCCGCGCCGCATACGAGGAAAAACGTCGGCAGCAATGTGCTGCTGAGCGTGACGGCGGCGGACCTGAAGGCTGAGCAGATGATCAAGCTTCCGATCCGCATGGTCGCGCGCACCAACCCGCAGGAGGCCATCTCATCGGCGATCAACAAGCGAGAGCAGTTGGAACGGCTTGCGGCTGAGGAAGAAAGCATCGGCGGTAAATATATTCGCCCCATCGTGCTCTTTCAGGCGCAAAGCAAGCAGGAAGGCGAGCAGCGCATCACGGCGGAGGTCCTGAGGGAACTTCTGATCAAAGATTACGACGTGAAGGAGACGGAGGTCGCGGTTCGCATCTCTGGCACAAACGAACTGCCTGACGACGTGATGAGCCGCGATTGCAAGTTGAAGTATGTCATCACCGTCAGTGCGCTGCGCGAGGGGTGGGATTGCCCGTTTGCGTACGTGTTGTGCAGCGTGGCAAATCTCTCCGCCGCCGGTGCGGTGGAACAAATTCTCGGCCGGGTGCTACGACTGCCCTATGCGAAGGAGAAGCGCACGCCGCAACTGAATCAGGCATATGCGTACGTGACCAGCACGGCATTTCAGGAGGCAGCATCGTCAATCAAGGACGCGCTGGTGGAAAGCGGGTTCGAGAGGTACGAGGCCGATGCCGCCGTGATTGACGACGGCCCCGGCGGCGGGTTGGAGCCCGACAGCAGCCCGTTGTTCGGGAAAACCGTGGCGGAAGTGGTGACGACGAGGCCCGCGCCCGAAGCGATGGCCGCGCTTCCGAAGCCGGTGCGCGAGGGGGTGACGTTCCAGAAGCGGGCCGACACCGGCGAAACGGAACTGATCTGGACAGGCGGCCTGCTGACAAACCAACAGGCGGAGAAGCTATCGGCGGTGTTCACCGCCGCGGAGGACCAGCGCGCGGTACAGAAGATCGTGCGAAGGTCCGAAGGCCGCGACGACAACCCTGCCGCGTTCGGCGATCGCCTGGACGTGCCACAGCATGCAGTAGCCGACCCGACGTCGCCCGTCGGGTGGACGTTATTTGACATTGGCGACCGGGAGATCGAATGGTCGTTGTCCGACTGCGACGCAAAAATTGGGGAAGACGCGTTGAATCCCGCGATGACGACTGCGGCCGGCGCGACGATCGACGTAGCCGCGGGCGGGAAGGTGGCGGTGGAACTGCTGACCCGCCTTCAGGAGCAGATGCAACTCCGCGACCTGCGCGGCCCCAAGACGCCCGAACGGATGGAGGAATGGCTCGACCGGGAAATGGACGTGCCCGAGGCGACGCAACGCGAGCGCCGGGAGTACATCGCCCGCGTGATCGGTCATCTCACCGTGACGCGCGGCATGAGCTTCGAGCAACTCGTGCCCCTGCGATGGCGGCTGGTAAACGCGATCGAGATAAAGATCGACGAGCACCGTATGAAGGCGGCGAGACGGACGTACCAGCAGGTCTTGTTCGAGGACAAGGGCCCGAAGGTGGAAGTGAGGCCGGAGGTTGTATTCGAATTCCCCCGGCAGTTGGGTGTGTATCCCGTGGTGAGCAATTACGACGGGAACCTGGTGCTGCGCAAGCACTTCTATAAGAACATCGCAGCGATGGAGCCGGAGGAGGCCGCGTGCGCTGCGCTGATCGCAGCGCACCCGAACGTGGCATACTGGGTCCGCAATCTGACGCGCGGGCAATTCGCGTTCCGTTTGCCCTTATCGGATCGTGGGTTCTATCCGGATTTTGTCGCAATGCTGAAGGACGGGCGAATTGCCGTCATCGAATACAAGGGCGCGGTTTATCGAACCAATGACGACTCAAAGGAGAAGGATTTGATTGGAAAACTATGGGCGGCTCGCAGTGGCGGTCGATGTGTCTTTGAACTGGTTGGGCTCGATGACATGCAGCAGCGGATTGAACAGGCCCTGTCGGTGAAGCAAGTTCGTTGAACGAAGAAGAGAACCGGCGGCGCAGGGCATCGTTTCCAGGTAGATGCAGCTTGAGATTTTATCGTGGTGGGGATGGGTTGACGGCGGGGGAGTCGCCGAAGCGCGCGGAGCCCTTCGGATGGCGTGGGCGATCTGTGGGCAGTTGGCCGCGAACTAAGCCCGGCTGAGATATTCGCCGGTTTCGGTGCTGACGCGGATGGTTTCGCCGATTGCAATAAATCCCGGCACACGCGTTCGAAGCCCGGTTTCGAGCTCGGCGTCCTTGAGCTGATTCGTGGCGGTCGAGCCCTTGATGATCGGCGGGGTGTCCTTGATTAACAGATCTACCGTCTTGGGCATTTCGTATGAGACGATCTTGCCCTCGTGATACATCGCCGTGAGCGGCGTATTGGGCTTGAGGTAAAGGATGTCGTCGCCGAAAACGACCTTGGGAATGGAATCCTGCTCGTAACTTTCCATGTCCATCAGGACGTGGCCATCGTTGTCCGAGTAAAGGTATTCCACCTGCCGGCGATCGAGCGTGGCGGTCTCAATGTCGTCCGTCGCGCCCACCCGTTTGTCCAGGATGGTGCCCTTGGACACATCCCGCATCTTGAACTGCACTTTGGCTCGAAGGTTACCCGGGGTATTGTGATCCGCGCTGGTGACAATGCACAGCTTACCGTCGATGATGACCGCCTGACCGCGACGAACTTCACTGGCTCTCATTGATGCGCTTCCTCTAATCCAAACGATCAGTAATGGCTTAAGCTACAGATGGTACGCTTACCGGCAGGAACGGGTCGAGGAATCTAACCGTACTGGCCTAAGCCGTCAAACGAGAATGGGAACCAAATGACGGCCAGGGTCCGTGACACTTTAGGCGGGCCTCTTCTCCCTCCACCGGTACGCCGGGGGAGGGTTAGGGAGGGGGGGCC
>DAIRGS010000399.1:0-5939 GCA_036794395.1 Tepidisphaeraceae bacterium
TGAAACTCTCATTCACAACACCTCACCGGCTTTGGCCGGCGCACGATGTCACCTTTGCAGTTTCACCTTTGCAGTTTCTGTCACCTTTGCAGTTTCCACCTTTGCAGTTTCAGATCGCCGTCCTCGAGATGCTGTTCAAGAAATACTTCGTCAAGGGCATGGACATGGGCGGTCGGAAGACACCGATAAGTTCCACCCGGCTGCTATGCATTGCCGAAGCAAGTCGCCAACCAGCAGCAATGAACCCCGACGTGATTTCCGGCATGTGATCCAAGGACGATCGTGGGAAACGATCTCAGAGTCTGCAATCTATGCAACCGGATCATGCAAAGCTTTAGTTGTGCTATCGTCTGCGACTCGCATAAATCCGGGCGAAACCGCGAGCCGTCCGGTAAGCAAATAAGGTAGCGACGAACCACGATGGGGAGCTGATTGGTTGCATCGCCAGTACCGGAATCCTGAATCCTTCTCAAGACCCAGCAGTTGCGCCAAACGGCTTTGGCAAACGCAGCGACGATTTTCCGGCCGGCCGCCCTATGAAGCCTCATGAGAGATTCGCTTCGCCATTTACTTCCCGGCTTTCGCTTTTTGCGACTTTTTTCAGATGAAGTTTGGATCTGCGACAATTCTCGTTTTCTTCATTGCCGCGAGGCTGCACGCCGCCTCTGGACCCGATAAATGGGTCGCGCCGGCCAAGACATCGCGCATGGTGAACCCGATTCCTGAATCTTCGGCATCAATCAAACTGGGAAAGATCGTCTTCATGAACAACTGCGTATCCTGTCATGGGAACCAGGGCCGGGGAGACGGATTACTGGTTCCAAATCTGCCGATTCGGCCAGCTGATCTCGCAAGTCCTGATGTTTGGGCACAAACTGAAGGGGCCCTTTTCTGGAAAATCAGCACCGGACGGCAACCGATGCCGACCTGGGAGCCTGTTCTCAAAGAAGAAGAACGTTGGAACGTGATCAACTTCCTACATGCGACGTTCGCTCCTAAGACTGATGGCCGACTGTCGAACGCGCCGCCTGCAGCAGCCCCCACCGCAACAAAGGGCGGGTCCGGCACAAAAGGTCCCGAGGTAGTCCAGCGCCCGCCGGCGGTGCCAGATCTTCCGCGTGGGCCACGCGACGCTCCGGGCCTGGCGGCGACCTCAGCCCCGGCGGGCGCCTCGGAATCGGAATTTGTTCGGCGCGCCGAGTATGACCGCCTGGCTCGGGAACACGCCGCCCTGCGCGACGAGTTCGAACAGTTCAAGAAAGAGCGTGCGGCGGGCCTCGCTGCCGTTCCGGTGACCAAACCGGCTAGCCAGGAAGATGTCGATGACCTTCAGAAAGCAGCCGACGCTCTCACGAAAGAGATGATCTCCATCCATCCCGGCACGGAGAAGTTCTTTGTGGCCGGCGACGCATTCATCGGATTCACTGCCCAGCATCACAATAACTCGACGTTCTCCGCCGGCCTGGCCCCGCTTCTGCTATGGAAGCCGACGAGCAACTTGCTTTTCGAGAGTTCATTCGACCTGGGTCTAAACACAAACCCTGATGCCTCGTCCAGCACGAGCATCGATCTGACGATAGCCGACGCGATCTTCTTCATTAACGACTGGCTTTCGATAGGCGGCGGCGTGTTCGTGACGCCATTCGGTGTTTACCACACCCATTTCGATCCGCCCTGGATCAACAAATTTGCTGATGACCCCCTTCCATTTGGCGACCGCGCCATCGCTCCTGGATCGTCGCTCGGGCTCTTCGTGCGGGGCGCCAAGCTGGTCGCCAATTCCAAGATCGTCTACGACGTGTACGTCTCGAACGGGCCTAATGTGATCACTACCGACCGCGCCGCTGCCGGCTCCTTGAGCTTCGACAATTGGAATGACATCAACAACAACAAGGCAGTCGGCGCTCGAATCGGATTCATACCGGTGCCTAACTTAGAGACCGGGTATTCGATTTTTTATGGCACCGCCAGTCCGTCCGGCTTCCCCAGCCGCGTCCACGCGACCCTGCAGGCCGTCGATATTAACTACCGTCCTGACGTGCCCGCTCTGGCCGGTACGTTCGACTTCCGGGCCGAATGGATTTGGAGTGATGTCAGTAAGGCCACCTACGACCCCACCGGGGCCAATGGTTTTGGCCCCCTTAGCTTCAGCAACTACCGCGACGGCGGGTATGTCCAGCTCTGCTATCGGCCGACGCACGTTCACAACGAAATCATTCGCAATTTCGAGATCGTCTCTCGCTGGGATCTGCTCCGTGTCCCGGATCGAGCGCCGGGCGGCGGTCGCGAGCAACGGTACACTATCGGGCTCGATTACTGGATCAATCCGCAGGCGGTCCTCAAACTCGATTACGAGTTCGACCGTCGCGCCGCTTCGCTGGGCCCGGCGCAAGATGCACTCCTCTTGCAACTTGGGCTGGGCCTGTAAAGAGCGATTGGGCCTTCAGCGCCTTGCAACGGAGCGAACGATGAATGCTGCGAAACTGTTAACCCGAGTGTCCGCGATTATTGCGTTGGCCGTTCTGCCGATGGGCTGCTCATCGTCGCCGGAGTCCAGTGCTTCATCACAACCTGCCACCGGGTTCCTAGCAGCCCTGGCGCCGGTCCATAAAACGGGCGCGCAGATCTGGGCTGAGAACTGCACCCGCTGCCATAACCCGCGCCCCGCGACGCAATACAGCCCGCAGCAGTGGGACGTGATTACCTCGCACATGCGCGTCCGCTGCAATCTCGATGGAGAAGAGCAGCGCGAGGTTTGGAAGTTCATGTCAGGCGTCTGAGAATTGAGCCGCGAGACGGCTCAATAACGGTATCCGTATAAACGCACATTCATTCTCCGCCCCGCCAATAGGCCAAAAGATCGCGAGTCGGCCGGGACCTGAATAGCAGGCATTTCCGCGGGGCTGACGATCAATACCCCTCAATTACGGGTGCGATTTGCTATTGGTTGGCGCAGATGTGTCCACTCACCGAACGCACTGGCGAATATAAAGCCGTGAAATGCATTTCCCTTCGACCTACGTCGTCTTATTCAGCGTGTAAATCTGTAGCATGTTATTGTCGTCATTCACTGCTGCAAGGGTGATCGTCGTGTCGGAGAACGACAGCGCGACACCGAACGGGGCGCCTTGGGACGGGAAAATCGAGAACTGGCTGACGAACGCGCCGGCGCGGGTGATTTCCACAAGTTCGCTCGGCTGATTCGAATCGGCGTTGAGCGCGTCGCCGTTGGCGATGATCAAGTCGCCGTTGGGCGCCTGCGCCAAGCCCAGGGGACCGTGCAGGTGCGTGGCATCCTGATAGACGATGGCACCGGTGCCGTTGGCGGTTTTCACAGTATTGGCGTGAGGAACCGCGTAGACCGCTTCGTCGGCTGTCGACACGACGAACAACGCGTTGGTTTTGGAATCGAACACCAGACCCGTGGGGCCGAGTTCGAGAGCGGCAGGGTCACTTCGGTGGGTGTACCCGCTGGCGATCTGCGTTGAGCTGACCAAGCTGATTGTACCGTGCGAAATCTTGAAATTGAGCCGACTGACGGTTCCGCTGAGGACGTTGGAGATGAAGACCTGCGGCGCGGTGGGGTTGTCATTGACGGCCAAATCCCAAGGGCCGTTGATGTTCGTCGCATCGGTGAGGTTGAGGACCTGCGTACCGGACTTGTCTAGGATAATAAGTGAGCCGGCTTGCACGGTGGCGCTGGAGCCGTCGGTGGTGGGCATATTGCCGACTACTACGAATCCGCTCTTGAGCACGCCCAGCGCCGTGGTGAGGCCAAGGCCACTGGGTCCCTGGAAGAAGACCGAGAGAGCGCCGGCGGGGGTGATGCTGTCGATGGTCGTGCCCGTCCCTTGGAGATTGGCTGACGCGTTAAAGTTCGAGACAAGGATGTCACCCGCCGCAAGCGGTCCGCCCGCGGCGAAGCCTTTGGGCACGATGGCCACGCCGTAGGGATTCACGTCGCCGTTGGGCGGAATGGTCGAAACATTCACCGGCGTTGTCGAAGACAGCCGCGTCACGACGGGACTTGGCAAAAACGGTCCGGGCTGGGTGATCGTGTAGACTTGGAGCATATTGGTGTCATCGTTCACGGCGGCAAGCGAGATCGTGCTGGTGGTCGCTGACAGCGCGATGCCAAACGGGGCGCCTTGGGACGGGAAAATCGAGAACTGGCTGACGAACGCGCCGGCGCGGGTGATTTCCACAAGTTCGCTCGGCTGATTCGAATCGGCGTTGAGCGCGTCGCCGTTGGCGATGATCAAGTCGCCGTTGGGCGCCTGCGCCAAGCCCAGGGGACCGTGCAGGTGCGTGGCATCCTGATAGACGATGGCACCGGTGCCGTTGGCGGTTTTCACAGTATTGGCGTGAGGAACCGCGTAGACCGCTTCGTCGGCTGTCGACACGACGAACAACGCGTTGGTTTTGGAATCGAACACCAGACCCGTGGGGCCGAGTTCGAGAGCGGCAGGGTCACTTCGGTGGGTGTACCCGCTGGCGATCTGCGTTGAGCTGACCAAGCTGATTGTACCGTGCGAAATCTTGAAATTGAGCCGACTGACGGTTCCGCTGAGGACGTTGGAGATGAAGACCTGCGGCGCGGTGGGGTTGTCATTGACGGCCAAATCCCAAGGGCCGTTGATGTTCGTCGCATCGGTGAGGTTGAGGACCTGCGTACCGGACTTGTCTAGGATAATAAGTGAGCCGGCTTGCACGGTGGCGCTGGAGCCGTCGGTGGTGGGCATATTGCCGACTACTACGAATCCGCTCTTGAGCACGCCCAGCGCCGTGGTGAGGCCAAGGCCACTGGGTCCCTGGAAGAAGACCGAGAGAGCGCCGGCGGGGGTGATGCTGTCGATGGTCGTGCCCGTCCCTTGGAGATTGGCTGACGCGTTAAAGTTCGAGACAAGGATGTCACCCGCCGCAAGCGGTCCGCCCGCGGCGAAGCCTTTGGGCACGAAGGCCACGCCGTAGGGATTCACGTCGCCGTTGGGCGGGACGGTCGAAACATTGAGTGCGGGGGTGGGGGAAAGTCGCGGAAGCACTGGGGCATCGAGAAACGTGGCGGAGAGAAGCGATCGCTGCTCAAGGAACTCCACCCGTGCTAGCGCCGAGCCCAGACTGACCATCTTGTGTGCCATGTCGTTCTCTCCTGTCACTTGAAGTATTGTTCGGAGCACACATCATAAATAGATGCGGAAGTAAAACAGATTCGTGCAAACTTTGCAGTTTGCTGCGATTGCAAGATGTGTCGGCGTCGCCGCGATGGATCGCCGCAACCCGCCTGGGCGCCGATCCACCAAGCGCGCAAGCTTTCTGATCAATCGGGATGAACGGCCATATCTCTGACGTCGTCGCCCCAGCGGCGATCAACCTGTCGGCATTCAACGACAGCGGCCTACAAGTGGGCGAGGACGATGTCACGGGACTTGAAAGGCCCCGGAACGCTGCAAAGGTGAAGCGCTGCAAAGGTGACATCCACCTTTTCAAATGATCTGGATCGAACGCTGAAAAGGTGAATGCTGAAAAGGTGACATCCACCTTTTCAAATGATCTGGATCGACCTCAACCCCTGATTGACCACCTTTTCCTCCCACACTTCGCCTCCCAACCAGCGCAGTCCAACGCTCACCCGGCACACCCACCCGCTCAAAACAATTCGCCCCTCAATCACCCTTCCACCCGGCTTGCCCTTCGCGACTCACAAACCCCCACTCCATTCCCCAAACCCCCGCCGCCGCACTCTGCACTCTGGCCAGGGTCGGATTATTGAGCAAATCGTGGATGCCACGTGGAGGTCATGTTAACGGCCTCCTTCCCCGACGCCATTAAATGACAGTGCGCAATCAAGCTCCGCTTGTAAATTCCCCCCAGGCCCCTTCGTACCCCCAACGCGCCGCCCCACCCCAAAAATCCCCCACGCCGGGCGTACAGCGGTACGC
>DAIRGS010000400.1:0-946 GCA_036794395.1 Tepidisphaeraceae bacterium
TGGAAGTCATTGGTCTAAACATGACTGCGCCTCTTCTCTACTCGACGTTAATTCTTCTGTATTCGCATTTCTTCGTGGCTTCGTGCCTTCGTGTTTAATCTTCTAACGCTGACTGCTGAGTCGTCGCGCAAAGAAAAAAGGGACACAACAAATTGTGTCCCTTTCCTCGCGAGTTGGCGTTTCGCGAACTTTGGAGTTCAGTTGCAGCCGCATCTACCCAAGTGCCGCCTGACTGTAACTCGATAAATCAAAGTGCATGCCAATTGCCACAACGGACAAGCCGCTCGGAAGTGGCTAAAATATCGCGGTTTATGGAAGGTCCTCGAAATCCCTGATCCCCGCGTTTCCTGCAAAATTGACAGTCGGTGCAGAGATGGCAGTTTCAGTTCCAATCCTCGTCATTGCCGGCCCGACTGCTTCGGGTAAATCCGCTGTTGCGCTGGAAGTGGCCCGCCAGACCGGCGCCCAAATCCTCAGCCTCGACTCCATGCAGGTCTATCGCGGAATGGATATCGGAACCGCTAAACCCACGCTTGCTGAGCAATCTCAGGTGCGCCACCATGTCATTGATGTTGTTGATCCGGATGAGGCTTTCACCGTCGCACGTTTCGTCGAAATGGCAGATGAAGTAATCGCCGATGCCGCCCGCCGGGCAGTCCCTTTAGTCGTTACAGGCGGAACTCCGCTTTACTACAAGGCCCTGTTTGAAGGGCTCTTTGAAGGCCCCTCGGCTGACTCGGCACTGCGAGACCGTTTGCGCGCATTGCCCAACGACGAGCTGATGCGGCAGTTGCTTTCAGTGGATCCCGTGGCCGCCACCCGGATTCACATCAATGACTTGCGCCGGCTCGTGCGTGCGCTGGAAGTCCACGAGCTGACGGGCAAACCGATCTCGTCGCTTCAGGTGGAGTGGTCCGCCGGCGCGATGCGTCATGCCGCCCAATGG
>DAIRGS010000400.1:956-5888 GCA_036794395.1 Tepidisphaeraceae bacterium
GATTATCATGGGATCGCGAAACGCTCAACCGCCGCATCAACGCCCGCGTCAAATCCATGCTTGCCGCTGGCTGGTTGGAGGAAACTCGATCTCTTATGGAGAAGTTCCAAAGCCTCTCTCCCACCGCCGCCGAGGCCACCGGTTATCACGAACTGATCGCGCACCTTCAAGGCCACCTGACGCTTGACGACGCCACCGAACAGATCAAGATCGCAACGCGCCAGCTCGCCCGCCGGCAGATCAAATGGTTCCGCCGCTGGCAACAGATCCAATGGCTCCCCGGCGACCAACCCCCCGAGACCATCGCCCAAAAGCTGCTCGCCCCCGCCAACCCGACAACTGACAACAGACAACTGACCAAGGACAACTGACCAAATGATCGACTCCCACTGCCACCTCACCGATCCCCGCCTCGCCCAGCAACTCGATAGCGTACTCCACCGCGCAGCTTCAGCCGGGGTTGAACGGATGATCACCATCGGCACCGATATCGACGACGCGATCAAAGCTCTCGAGCTTTGCCGCGCGCTCCCCAATGTGCGCTGCGCCATCGGCATTCATCCCAACCACTGTGCCCAGGTTTCCGAGGAAGATCTTCCCCGCCTCCGCCAGCTTCAATCCGATCCCTCCGTCGTTGCGCTCGGGGAAATGGGCCTCGATTACCACCACAAATTCGCCCCGCGCCAGCGCCAATATGAGTTCCTTGAATTTCAGCTCAATCTCGCGGCTGAGCTCAATCGTCCGATTGTCATTCACTGCCGCGATGCCATTGAAGATTGTCTGGCCATCCTCCGAGGCTTCCCCACCCTTCAAGGCGTGTTCCACTGCTTCACCGGCTCTCCCGCCGAGGCCACAAAGATTCTCGATGCCGGCTATTACATCGGCTTCACCGGGGCCGTCACCTTTAAACGAAACGACGATCTGCGAACAGCCTGCGCCCTGGTTCCGCCCGATCGTCTACTGGTCGAAACCGATTCACCCTATCTCTCCCCAGAACCGGTTCGGAGCCAGAAAACCAACGAGCCGTCCTTCGTCATGCACGTCGCGAAGGTCGTGGCCGAGGTCAAGCAGGTTTCGGTCGATCAACTCGACCAGATCACAAGCGCCAACGTCCGAAATCTGTTCCGCTGGCCGTAAAAAAAGAAAGCCGCCGCGGATGCCCGCGGCGGGAATTTCTTTGCCCCCGGATGTATGGCGGGAATCTATCCAACCTGTCGGCCCGCCCCAAATCCTCCGGTAGAACTCAACAACCACTGGCGGGGGCCGGGCGTCTCCGTAGAATGAATCTGGCGAAATTCAGCTACACAATCAAACCCGGGAGACATCATGCCGCGTGGACTTCGACTGTATGCCCCAATTCTGGCGGTTTTATCGGCCCTGCTTTTCATTCGCGTAATGCCCGCGGTCGCTGCCGACGAGAAGCAGCCGATCCGCGTTCTACTGGTGGACGGCCAAAACAATCATAAGTGGCAAGCCACCTCCCCTTTACTGAAGGCGGCTCTGGAAGACGCCAAGATCTTCAAGGTGGATGTGGTCACCACCGTTCCCAAGGGCGCGCCCAAGGATTTCCATCCCGATTTCTCCAAGTATCAGGTCGTCGTCAGCAACTACAACGGCGCGCTCTGGCCCGCCGAGACCCGCAAGGCCTTCGAAGAGTTCGTCAAGAACGGCGGCGGTTTCGTCAGCGTTCACGCGGCCGATAACTCCTTCCCCGACTGGCCCGAATACAACCGCATGATCGGCGTCGGCGGGTGGGGCGGTCGAAACGAAAAGAATGGCCCCATGATCCGCTTCCGCGATGGCGCAATCGTCAAGGATAACCCGCCCGGCGCGGGCGGCACCCATGGCAAGTTCTTCAGCTATGTCGTCGAAACCCGCGACGCCGAGAACCCCATCATGAAAGGCCTACCGACCAAGTGGCTGCACACCAAAGACGAGCTCTACTCCAAGCTCCGCGGCCCGGCTGAAAACGTCACCGTCCTGGCCACCGCCAATTCCGATGTCACCCATGAAAATGAGCCCCTGCTCATGACCATTGCCTACGACAAGGGCCGCGTCTTCCATACCGCCCTCGGCCACAACGAAGAATCCTGCCAGTGCGTCGGCTTTATCACCACCTTCCTCCGCGGCACCGAATGGGCCGCCACCGGCAACGTCACGATTCCAGTACCTTCAGATTTCCCTACCGAAGAAAAAGTCTCCCTGCGTAAACTCCAACCGTAACTCCGCCAATTTCGGCAACTTCTTCCCCCTCTCCCTTCATGTAGGGAGCGGGCCCCGTGTCCGCCCTCTTGCCCCCTCTCCCCTCGGGAGAGGGCCGGGGGGAGCGCGAATTCCAGTTGCTCGCGTGTTTTAATCTCTCCCCCTCCCCCAATCACCCCCTCTTCTTCACCCTTCAACACTCGCTCCCCACGCGCCTATCGCTACAATCCCCGCATGTCCACGCTCGAACAGCGCCCGCTCGACCCCAACACTGCGGCTTTTCTTCAGGAAGCCGCCGATTCCCCCTTCGACTTCCATTCCGTCAGCGTCCAGGCCGCCGGCGATGAGCGCCTTAAGCGGCAGCTGAACAACGCCGTCACCACGCGCGATTCCGCGCGCAAGCTTCGCGTGCTCGAATTGCCCGATTCAAACAAGATGCGCGAGCTGGCCGGGCAGATTAAGCAGCACACGCTCGACAATCTCGATTACTACCTCGAGCAACTTGTCGAAAACGTTGAAAAGAACGGCGGCCACGTTCACTTCGCCAATACCGCGGCCGACGCCCGCCAGATCATCCTCGACATCGCCAGCCACCACGACGCCAAAAAGATCATCAAGAGCAAGTCGATGGTCACCGAGGAAATCCACCTCGCCGATGCCCTTGAGGCCGCCGGCCTTGATGTCGTCGAAACCGATCTGGGTGAGTTCATCGTGCAGATCAGCCACGATCGCCCGTCTCACATCGTTGCCCCCATCGTGCACAAGAGCCGGCAATCAGTCGCCGAGCTATTTAGCGAATATTTCAAGACCCCATACAACGACGACGCCAAGGCCCTGACCAAACAGGCCCGCGCTTACCTTCGCGATAAATTCCGCAATGCCGACCTGGGCATGACCGGCGGCAATTTCCTCTGCGCCGAAACCGGCCTGGTGTGCAGCATCGAAAATGAAGGCAACCAGCGCCAAAGCGTCAGCACCCCGCGCGTGCTCATCTCAGTGGTTGGCATCGAAAAAATCGTCCCGCGCATGACCGATCTCGCGGTGATGCTCAAGCTCCTCACCCGCAGCGCCACCGGCAACTCCATTTCCGTCTACACCAACATCTACGGCGGCCCGCGCAGCTTCGGCGAAAAAGACGGACCACAGGAATTCCACCTTGTTCTGGTGGATAACGGCCGTACGGAAATCCTGGCCGGCGAATACCGCGAAACCCTCCGCTGCATCCGCTGCGGCGCCTGCCTCAACGCCTGCCCCATCTACCGGAAAATCGGCGGCCACGCCTACGGAAGCGTCTATCCCGGCCCCATCGGCGCGCTCATCACCCCGCTCTTCGAAGGCCTCGCCAACTACAAAGATCTCCCTCAAGCCTCCAGCCTCTGCGGCGCCTGCTACGAGGCCTGCCCGGTCAAAATCAATATCCCCAAATACCTGGTGATGATGCGGCGAGACATCAATCGCAATCACCTTAACAGTCGGGCCGAGCGTTTCGTCTACCGAGTCTGGGCCCGCGCGTTGCTGTCCTCCGTGCTGTACTCCATGATCGGCAAGTTCCAAAAATGGGACCTCCGCCGCCGAGCCCGCGGCACCGGATGGGTCCAACGCCTCCCCAAAGTAGCCTCCGGCTGGACCCAAATCCGCGACATGCCCGCCCCCGCCAAGCACACGTTCCACGACCTATGGCATCGCCGACCGCATTCAACAATAGGCCCGGAGGATACCTCCGCTCGCAAATAAGCTTCGACGCGCGCCCTCTTACCCCCTCTCCCTCCGGGAGAGGGCTGGGGTGAGGGAGATTGTCGAAAGCCCCTCAATAATTCACTAACGGGTGCCCCCAACTCCAAGCACTTAAAACAAAATGATCTCCGACCCCAAATCCGAGATGTTCGCCCGCGTCCGCAAGGCCCTTGGCCGCGACTCGGCGCTCCTCGACAAGCCCATCCCTCCGACGATCGACGAACCCATCGCCCGGCTGGTCTTCAGCGACATCGGCCTGCCTGCATTATTCCAGAAGCGCGCCCGCGAATTGACGATGCTCGTCGAGCAGATCCGCATCGACGATCTCCTCCCCGGCATCGTCAACTTCCTCCGCGAACAAAAGTCCACGAAAATCATGCTCGCGGCAACGCGCCTGCTCACTAACCTGGGCGCGGTCCATTTCCTCACCGACAATGGCTTCCACGCCCGCACCTGGCGGCAGATGACTTCCGATGAAGCCTACGACTTCGACGCCGGCATCACCGAAGTCGATTTCGCCGTCGCCGAGACCGGCTCCCTGGTCCTCCGCCATCGCCCCGAGAACGGCCGGCTCATCTCCCTGGTCCCCTTCGTCCACATCGCCATCGTCCAACCCAAAGACATCGTCCCCGATCTCATAGACCTCTTCGAACGCCTCGCCGCCGAAGGCACCGGCTCCGGCACCACACTCATCTCCGGCCCCTCCAAAACCTCCGACATCGAAATGACCCTCGTCCAGGGCGTCCACGGCCCCAACGTCGTCAAAATCTTCCTGCTCGCCTGAACTGACTCGGGCGCGCCGAAGAAACGAATTAACCACAGAGGGCACAGAGAACACAGAGGGCACAGAGAAAAACCAATAGAAGAAGATTTAACCGCAGATGGCGCAGATTTACGCAGATGAATGCATGCCTTTGCCTTTATCTGCGAGCATCTGCGCGATCTGTGTTGCAGCCCACAAGGCTGCGTGTCCTGCCGGTGTAAGTCCGGCCGCGG
>DAIRGS010000081.1:0-24240 GCA_036794395.1 Tepidisphaeraceae bacterium
GGGCTGAGGCTCAGGCTCGAAGAGAGCCTCAGGGTCGAAGACAGCCCATGATCGAAGGAGATGACCTCCAGCGACGGGTCCGATTTGGGAAAACCAACTTTCGACAGGTGGACAACCTTCTGAATTTGCCGGGAGAAAATGCTCCCTTAAGGAAAGTTGGTTTTCCCACATCTAACCCGGCACCGACCCGAGGCTTCCTTAACCACGGCCTGGAAGGCCCGTGCCACTCAAAGCAATGGCGCCGAATCGGGCACGGACATTAGATAGCCCCGGCAGGGATAGCCCTAAGCCCTTCACGCGCTTCTTCCAAAGCCGGATCGAGTTTTAATGCGGTTTCGAAATACGTTTTGGCGCCAGTCGCCTGCCCACCTAAAGCGAGCACCGAGCCCATTCGCGCATAAATCAAAGGCGATTGAGGAGCCAAAGACAGGGCGGCCCGACATGCGTCCACCGCCTCGGGGATGCGGCGCTGGTTGGCCAGGGCGAGCGCAAGGCTGCTGAGCATGTTGGGGTCGCGCGGATTGAGTGCCAGTGCGGCGCGAAGAGCTGATTCTGCTTCGGGGTAGCGTTCCATTCGGCGCAGAAGCTCGCCCAGATTGCCCTGGTAGAAAGCCGAGCCGGGCTGCAATGCGACGGCTTTGGACATCAAGTCGAATGCGAGCATCGTGCTTTGCGAGCAGGCCGCGACGATTCCAAGCCGGCACAGCGCCTCGGCATTGTCAGGCGCGCGATCGAGAATGTGCAGATATAGCGCCCGCGCCCTGACGTAGTCATCTGTCGCCAAAAACTGCTCCGCGAGCTCAAGGCATTGCTCGATGGTTTTGTCGTGCGGCAGGGCGAGCTGGTGGCGTTCGAGGCTTCGTCGAATTTCATCTTCCACCGCAGCGCCGCCGCCACGGCCAAATGCGCGAGCCAATACCTTGTAATGGTCGTTGAACTCAAAGCCGACGGGGTTATGCCAGATGTTTCGGGCCATTTGGGGATTGGCAATACTAATCCCTTGCTCCAGCTCCCGGCGAAGCGCTTCCTCGGCTGGGCTCATCAACACCGGTTCAAAGTCCGCATTTTGCTCGACAAAGATAATCTGCGCGAACGGTTCGGATTTGCGGAAAACATGCCGCTGCCCTGGCCGTGGCGCTCGGAAGGCAACGAATAGCCGTTTGGGCCACCATTCCGTCTGCACGTTTCCGATCAGCGACAGCGGTACCGTGCCCGTGTCATCCGTGAAAAATCTCGGGTGCGGTTCGGTGCGGAGGGCATACCCGGCCGGAGCCTGCACATTGAGTGGTGTGTGGAAGACGTAGTATTTCGACGCCTCTTTGGGGAAGAAGGTGACGAACTCTCCGCCGGTCAACATTCCGCCTGGCTCGGCGGAAAAATCCCAATCAAATCGAACCAGTCCGTCTTCGTTCACCACCTGGCATTCGGTTTCGTAAGGATAAAGCAGCTCCAGCCCATACGTCGAGCCCTCGGTAAACGGCAGGCAATGCCATGGCTGGGGCTCGGAGCCATCTACCATTTTCTGCGGAGGCCCACTCCACCCAGGCACCGACATTCGAATCGGACGTGGCGGGGAGGAGTTGTCGTAAACAAAGTATTTGACGTCGAGTTTGGCCATGGGCGAAGCGGGTGCGAGACTGCGATTGAGGAATCAGAAGACTTGCGCGGATTCTATCCGTGCGGTTTGCGGCTGGCCATCGCGCCGAGCGCGTGACAGACCAGGCGATACGTATTCCGGGCGTCTTCGTGACACGGTGCTTCCCCTTCGGGTCTGAGCCTCAGGGTCGAAGACAGCCCGTGGGCTGCGGTACGCCGCAGCCATCGGCCACCGGCCGATAAAGCAATCGCGCCAGCGACGGCTGGGAGCAACGAATAATTGATCGCCAAGGCGATTGCCGGATCGGCGGAATACCGCCGAAGTGCGTGAACACACGCACCATGGGCAAAGATGCCCATGTCACGAAAATTGCCCGCCTAAATTTTCATGTACCCCGTTGCACCCCATCGCGTTGCGCACCAATTCGCCCAGGCGCCGCGGAACGCTGCTTCCACGTCCCGCGCAAACGTCCGCGCATCCATCAAGACAGAGGCCTGCATTTGATCTCGGAGCGTGCGGCGCAGTTCGGCAAGTCTGGATGGATCTGACGCAAGTGAGGCGGCAATTTGCAGGTATTCATCCGGGTTTGAGGCGACCAGCTCGGGGTGGTCGAGGTTTGATAGAATGCTAAGTCCGCCTCTGGAAACGGCCGTGTCTCCGCTCAGGCTGACGACGGGGACACCCATGTAGAGCGCGTCGCAGGTTGTGGTGCCGCCGCCGTAGGGGAATGGGTCCAGGGCAATGTCGATTCGGTTGTACTGGGCCAGGTATTCTTTGAGGGGAACTTGTCCGACAAACTCGATCCGGTTCGGAGCGATGCCAGCGGTGGCAAAGTGATCGAGCGCGTTTTGACGATGCTGGCCTTCCAGCGCGTGAAGAATAAGGCGCGATTGAGCAACGTTCGAGAGAAGGTCCCTCCACAGCGACAGCGTCAGTGTCGTTACTTTGCAATAGTTGTTCAGGCAGCCAAAAGTCACTTGGCCTGAGTGGGTTGACGGTGGGGGGATGAGATCGGGAGCGCCATCCGGCCGCGGATAACACCAGTACGTCCGCGCGAGACGGATTGTCTTCTCCGAATAAACCGTCTCATCCATCCCCACCGGATCGAGCCACGGATCAGACAAGCGATAGTCGATCGCCGTCAGCCCTGTCGTGCTGCAATAGGCGAGATAAGTGATCTGCACCGGCGCGGGCTTGCGCGCGAAGGTCAGCAATCTGCTGCCTTTCATGTGCATCGTGAGGTCGATAAGGATGTCGATCTGGTCGCGGCGAACCAGCTCGACAAGTTGCTCATCCGAAAGACCCGATGTCGATTGCCAGATATCGGTGTGCGATTTCAGTGTTTCGGTTAGCGCATCGACCCGGCGAACATCCGTATAGCAATAAATCTCGAATTGATTCCGATCGTGGTGCGACAGCAGCGGCAACATAAACCGGCCCACCGGATGCTCGCGGAAGTCGGGCGATACATATCCGATCCTGAGTCGACGATCAGGATCAGGGGCATTTGGGAAATGAACCACTGCCGGCGCCAGCGGCTCGGCGTATTGGCGGTTCCATTCCGCATGAGCATCCGCAAGGCGTCGCGCGGTGTAATCGGGATGGAAATGAATCGTGCAAAGAACGTTGCGCGCGGTGAATGCGTTTGGACGCAAATCCATCGCTCGAGCGAATTCGCTTAAGGCGTCATCGAGTCGGCCCGCATCCTTTAATACCCCGGCCAGATTGTGATGCGCCTCAACGTATTCGGGCTTAAGTGCGATGGCGGCGCGATAGCTTTCGATTGCCGCGTCAATCTGAGACATGTCCCGCAACACGTTTGCGAGATTGAAGTGGGCGTTGGGATCATGCGGCCGCAACTCGACCAGCCTTCGATAGGCCACCATGGCCAAATCGGGCTGAAATGAATCTTCGTACGCCAGACCCAAATTCTCGAAGGCGGTGGCAAATTGCGGGGCGTTGGCGACGGCTTTGGCGAGCAGTTCAATTGCTTCTGAGACAGCCCCGGATTGCCGCAGCGTGTTCCCCAGGTTATTGAGCGATTCGACGAAATCAGGTCGCAGCGCCAGCGCCTTGCGATAAGCCGCGATGGCCTCATCGCGCCGTCCCTGCTCGGCCAGGGCGATCCCAAGGTTGTTGTAAACTTCCACTATGTCTGGCCGGACGGAAAGGATTTGGCGGTATATCGCCTCGGCAGCTGTAAACCGGGCTGCGCGATGATGATCGATAGCAAGTTCGTAAAGCTGGGGAAGGTTAAGACCGCTCATGTTGCTTTCCCTCAGCCGACCCGTGACGTGCCTGATTCACTGCACCAGGTCTGCCACATTTGCCGATACGCGGCTTCAACGTCTTTGGCAAATTGACCACCGTCCATTAAAGCGGACGCTCCCATCCGCTGTCGGAGTGAAGCGCGTAATTGCGAGAGCCGGGGCAGGTCACCGGCCGTTTTCGCGGCCACGCGGACATAATCCTGTGGCGAGTGAGTCACAAATTCTTCGAGGCCAAGGTTGGAGAGAATGCTCAGTCCGCCACGCGAGACGGCCGTCTGTCCCGTTCGCGTAATGACCGGAACACCCATGTATAAGGCATCGCATGTAGTTGTGCCCCCGCCATAAGGGTAGGGGTCGAGGGCGATATCGATGTGATGGTAAAGGGCGAAATACTTGGCAAGCGGCACGAGCCGGACGAACCGCAATCGTTCAGCGTCAACGCCCGCCTGGGCAAATAATCGACGCGCGCGATCGCGGGCGCCGCTGTCCGGGCAGAACAGCGTGAGTGTTGAATTTGGCACCGCGATTAACAAACGTTCCCACATTTCCAAAGTAGGCGCGGTGACCTTTGCATAATTATTCAGGCAGCCGAAGCTGATGTGCCCGGCCGTCAGGGCTGGCAACGCATTGGTCGCCGGGGCCGCGGCGGAAGGGGGGTAGCACCAATACGTTCGCGGCAGGCGGATCGTACGCTCGGAATATACCGTCTCGTCAATTCCGGGTGGGTCCAGGTATGGATCGGAGATGCGATAATCCATCGCATCCAGACCGGTCGTGCCGCAATACGCCAAATAGCTTACCTGCACCGGCGCAGGTTTACGCGCAAACACGAACATCCGGTTGTATTCGAGGTGCATCGTCAGATCGACCAGCACGTCAATCTGATCCGACTCGACCCGCCTGGCCAATTGTTCATCCGAAAGCCCCGTCGCATCAACCCAATGATCCGCCCGGCTTCGCAACGATTGTGTCATCTCATCGTCCCGGCGGACATCGGCATAGCAAACTGTCTCCACCGCGCCCCGATCATGATTTGAAAGCAGCGGCAACATGAACCGGCCGACCGGATGCTCCCGGAAATCCGGCGAAACATACCCCACCTTCAGCCGCCGATCCGGATTGCGATCATTCGGGTGCGCCCGCCTCATGCTCGCAAACGGCGCTGCAAATGCGCGGTTCCAACGGTCATGTTCCTGCTTAATTCGCAGTGGCGTGTAGTCGGGATGAAAATACACCGCCAGCAGGAGGTTGTCGGCGACGATTGGATCGGCCTTGATCGACAACGCCCGCCGGTGGCATTCCAGCGCCTCATCCATCTGCCCGGAGTATTTCAGGGCCGTTGCAAGGTTCGCAATCGCTTCAACAAAGTGAGGTCGTAATTCGATCGCCCGACGGTTTAAGACGATCGCCTCTTCAAGCCTCCCGCGCTCGATGAATGAAGTGGCCAGATTGTATAAAGCCTCGGGAAAATTCGGCTCGATGTCCACCGCCTTTTGATAGGCCGCGATCGCATCGTCGCCCCGCCCGAGCGACGCCAGCGCACCCCCCAGGTTGTTGTAGGCGTCGGCAAAATCGTTTCGGATTGATATCGCCTTGCCGAATTCCTCGACGGCTTCTTGCGCGCGGCCGAGCTTTCTCAGTGCAAGTCCGCGCGTGTTGAACGCGTCGGCGTAATCGGGCCGTAACTTGATCGCCGTTTGGAGCGACGCGAGCGATTGCTCGGCCAGTCCATCGTGGAGCAATGCCACGGCCAGGAAATAATGTGCCGCGGCCATATCCGGCCGAATCGCCAGGCATCGACGGTAGGATTGGATCGCCGGGCCGGTTTCGCCGATTGCTTTGTGTGCATTGCCCAGGTTGTATTGCGCTTCGGGAAAATCCGGCCGAAGACGCAGGGCCTCTCTGAAAGCGCCCATTGCGTCGGGCACCTGCCCCATTTCCAGCAACATCAAGCCGAGGTTGTTGGATGCTTCGGCAAATCGCGGATCAAGTGACAATGCTCGGCGATACTCATCAATCGCCTCTTGCCGCCGGCCTTGATCCGCCAAAACGCCCCCGAGGTTGTTGTAGACCTCCGCCTGGCGAGCGGTCGTCAGAACGTGCCGATAGAGCGCCTCGGCCTCCCCGAGCCGGCCTGCGCGATGATGCGCAACTGCCAAATCATAAGCCTGCTGAACTGAAACCATCGTCGTCAATCTTATGGCATTGCGGCATCCGGGCGAAACGCCGGCGCTGCAATACTTTCAGCCGTCGAAATGTCGGGTCAATCCCGTCTTGATATGGAATGATTCAGCCGGGATACTTTTCTCGATACCCGGCCCATCACGGATTTGGAAAATGCGTAGGGGCCGCGCGGATGCGAGCGGCATTTGACAGTTCAGCAAGCCTTTCAAAACGCGATCGAGCATCATCAGGCGGGCCGGCTTCGCCAGGCCGAAGCGCTCTACCGCCAGATTCATGCTCAACATCCGACTCCCGAAGTGTGCAACAATCTGGGCCAGGCGCTTCAGGCAATGGGGCGGCTTGATGAGGCCGCAGCCGCATATCAGGAGGCAGTTACACGTCGTCCAGATTTTGCCCCCGCGTACTTTGGCCTGGGCACTGTTCTGTTCAGCCTCGGGAAGTTCGCACAAGCCGCAAATAGCCTGCGCCGCCTGCTGGAACTCGCCCCCGATTCTCCCGAAGGGCACAATGCCTTCGGCAATGCGCTGACGATGACCGGAAGGCATGACGAGGCAATCGCCGCGTATCAAAAAGCCATTTTGTTGAATCCTTCATTTGCCGATCCATACAACAATCTGGCCAGCGCGCTTCTGGAATTGGGCCGTCATGAAGAGGCCATCGCAGTCTACCAGCGAGCCCTCGCTCTGCGGCCGACTTACCCCGAAGCTCATTACAACCTTGGCGATGCGCTGAAACAGACGGGCCGGCTCGATGAGGCAATCGCTGAATACCGCGCTGCCCTGGCGCTCCGCCCCGAATTTCCCGAAGCGCTCAGTCAGCTCGGCGCCACGCTTCACACCCAGGGAAAGTTCGGTGAAGCCGAGAACGCGTTCCATCAATCGCTTCAGCAAAAGCCTGATTTCGTTGCGGCTCTGAACAATCTCGGAAACACGCTCGTCGCCGTCGGACGTTTGGACGAAGCCGCCGCTGCTTATCGTCGAGCGATTGCGATCGATCCGCGGGTTCCCGAAGCGTTCAACAATCTTGGAATCGTGCTGCTCGATATGCGCGATTTTGCCGGGTCAATCGCTGCATCGCAGTCGGCCATTGCGCTGCGCCCGGGGTACGCCGAAGCGATTTACGGGTTATCAAAAGCGCAACGCGAGCTTGGATTGATGCGCGAAGCCTTGGCCGGTTTTCGACGCGCCACAATCCTGAGCGTCGAGCCACGATTCGGCAGCACTCTGGTCTACCACCTTCATTTTCGCACGGATACCACGCCGGTCGAAATCTATGACGAACACGTTCGCTGGAACCAGAAATATGCCAAGAATCTCCAGCGTTCTGTCGCAAAACGTGCGAACGACCGCTCCCCAGGTCGGCGGCTCAGGATTGGTTATGCATCCCCCGATTTCCGCCGGCATTCGGTTTCTTATTTCGTAGAACCTATTCTCGCTTCACACGACCGGGAGCAGTTCGAGATATTCTGCTATGCCGATGTAACCCGTCCCGATGCGACCACGGCGCGTTTTCAGGCGTTAGCCGATCATTGGCGGGACATTTCGGGGCTGTCTGCCCAGCGCATCGCCGATTGGGTCCGCACGGATCAAATCGATATTCTGGTGGATCTGGCCGGCCATACTTCAGGGCTCCTGCCATCGGTGTTCGCTCTGAAACCCGCTCCCGTGCAGGTCACGCAGATCGGCTATCCCGGTACGACCGGGCTAACGACAATCGATTACCGCATCACCGATGCATTCGCCGACCCGCCCGGCGATGCCGATGCCTTGTATACCGAACGGCTATGGCGACTGGCCGGAACCGCATGGTGCTATCGGCCGCCATCCTATGCGCCAGACGTATCGGCCGGGCCAGGCGAGTCGGCGGAGCACTTTACGTTCGGCTGCTTCAATCATCTCGCCAAAATCAATGATCTCATGCTTGATCTGTGGTCGCAGATCTTGCGCGCATCTCCACATTCCCGGCTCGTGTTGAAAGCCGCCGGTCTGAATGACGAGAGGACACGCGCCCGCATTCTGGCGAAGCTTACCGCCAACGGAGCAGACTCCGGCCGGATAGATCTGCTGCCTCAGACCGACTCGCCGGTCGAGCATTTATCGAGTTATTCCCGCATGGATGCCGCGCTCGATACGTTTCCCTACAGCGGCACCACGACCACCTGCGAAGCGCTTTGGATGGGTGTCCCGGTGATTACGATCGCCGGGGCCGCTCACGTTTCCCGGGTGAGCGGAAGCCTCCTCACCGCGATCGGATTGAATCAGTTCGTCGCGGCCAACCGCGACGAATATGTGCAAATCGCCGTGCAAATGGCGCAAGAACCATCCGTGGTCGCCCAACTCCGCCGGGAAATGCGTGACCGACTCATCCGCTCCCCCATTCGTGACGAGGCCGGCCATGCCCGCCGACTCGAAGATGCCTACCGCACAATGTGGAAGGCGTGGTGCGGCGGGGGTTGAGGCACACATGCCTGAGAGCGGCCGCACGAAAAAGCGTTCCATACCGTGAGTTGCGTATCGTAACGCGACGGGCTTGGTATCAACTCGAGCAGAAGGGTGGGTTATCGGACGATGCGCCTGTCACGGAGGTAATGGCGATGGTGAAAAACCGACTTAACGAGCATAAATATAACGATTGCAAGCGGTTATGTGTATCAGTGCTGCGTCGGGACCCGTCAAACGCTGATGCGGATGCCGGGCCAATAAGCAACGCGGGTAGGGAGCAGTTGCCCGCTCCGTAGCACCGAACGGGTGAGATTCTCACGCGGCAACGTCGATTCCAAGAGGCGCGGACTTACTTCGAAGCCGCGCTAATGCGCGACCCCGACTACGAACCGGCCAAGCAGGCGCTGGAAACGATTCCGCCGGCAAGCTAACGATAAAGTGAGCCTAAGCCACAGCTTCAGCGTATTCTTGCCTGGACTGACCGTTATTATCGCGCACAGAATCGGTCATCGTGAGCATCCGGCCAGTTGATTCGGGAGGCGAAGTCTGCACCACCCGGTCAAACTCCTCATTAATTAGCGCCTGGACGGCTCGGAGCTCTTCCTGGAGCTTCCGCCGTTGATCATTCAGGGCTTGGATCTGCTCATCGATCCGCTGCATGGTCGTCATGCGCCCATGCGCCTTCTGGAAAAGCGCAACCGCTGTTGAACTGGTTTGTGAAACGTCGTTAGCCACTGGCCGACTCCTTTCGGTCTGAGGTTCGGGTTGTTCCGTCAACCCACTGGGCAAACACGACATGTGCGGGCAAGCTGCCCAATGGGATCCAAATGGATCTGTCGGCGTAATAATACAACCCGAAATGCCACTTCACAACCCGCCCAGACGCAGATTCTGCCAATGTTGCAATTAGGCGGTCGAAAACATTCCGCAACGATTCGCCATCTCCCGGCTTCTCCATCTTTCCCACGCCGCATGCCACGTGTCTCCGACCACAATTCCCAACCCCGTGCCGACGACTCAGCCTCGAAAGGGTCCGCACCCGCTTTTCGTCCAAATTCCCCGACGCGCCATGTATACCGCATGTATACCGCCTCAGAAATTGCTTGACCGCGCCTTTGTGATCGAGTAACCTCATGATGGAGAGTCGAAGAGGGTAGAGAAAATCCAGAGATGCGGCATTCGCGAATCCGTCGCTCTGACAATTCCTTCCTCGTCTCATACTAGTTTCATCTCGTCGTGTAATACTTAATTTGTTGATGCCGTTGCTGTCAGCGACTTTGCGTGTGCAGAGGGCGACACACCGGGCGGTTGGCGCATCAGTTTAGTTATCTTTGGAGGAGTGGATCATGTCTCTCCGTTCATTTGGGGACGCGAATAGTCGGAATGGTAACGGCAAAAAACTTCAATCCAAGAAGGGACGCATTCGATCGGCGTCTCTTTCTGTGATGGAACATCTTGAGCAACGTAAGTTGCTCAATGCCCAGGTATTTCCCACACAACCTACGCTCGTTGGTGTTCAAAACTCGCCTTTGGCTCCCAGGCCCACTCAAACGTTCTGGGTGAACGGAAACGGAACCAGCGCCGCGTATCAGAACGCGTCTGCCGTCACTCCGAACACGGTGAACGACCTTGTGCTCAACGTCACGGCGTTCGCACAGAACTACACCGCGTGCTGCGAAGGAAACAACGGCGGCCAGCTTGGCAACACCGGTTCGGTCAACGCCGGTCGGCTTCTCACCAACGGTCTGACTCAAAACCAGATTGGCGGCTTCCCCGCAACTGGGTTCACTGCCGCACAAGGTGACGGACTTGCCAGCGATCCTTCTAACGGGTTCACCGTTCTCTCTCAGAACGGTACAGGCGGCTGGTGGCTCGAATACAACCTCGGTGCTGCCCCGGGCGCTACCGCCAGCGGCACGGGTTATGACATCAGCGAAATCGACGTCATCGCCGGCCACCAGGATTTCCGTACCGGTATGCAGGTCGATATCCAGGTTCAGTTCCTCAACGCCAACTCAACCGACTGGTTCTCGCTCAGCAACGGCCGCAACTTCAACTTCACCGCTGACAACAGCGGGACTCAGATCAGTCGCGGCTCCGCTCAGATGGCCATCGTTAACAACGCTTCCGGCCCCATGGTCAGCAACGTTCGATCCCTTAAGTTCGTCGCCAGCAATAACAATACTTGGTTCCGTGAATTGGTTGTAACTGGAGTCGCCTCGCCGAACACTCCTCCTGCTCCTGGACCGATGCCCGCTCCTGTTGCCGCCCCGGATGCACGCCCCGGCGTTATCGACCTTGGTTTCACGCTCGCCGCCAATGGCTTCCAGTATTCCATTCAGCGCGCTACCGTCGTGAGTGGCGTCGTGGGTACGTTCTCGCAGGTGGGCGGAACAGTTCAATTCACTGGTACCGGCAGCTTTGTCGACTCCAACACCGCCGCGGGCACCACTTACGTTTACCGCGTGGTCGCCAGCAATCCGACTTCCAGTTCAACCAGCGCCAACTCCAACCTGATCGTAACCCCGCCCACCGCCGTCGAAGCTCACTACTACAACATGAGCTTCTGGGAAGGCCCTGTCACGCTCAATCAAGGCTTGGCCATCATGAGCGTCAGCAATGGCGGTTCATGGGGCCCCGGTATCCGCGGGTCTCAGGACAGCGCCGTCTTCACCGGCCAAATCACCACCAACGCCGCCGGGACCTATACCTTCTTCAGCAACACTGACGACGACGGTTACCTCTACATCAACGGTGCCCTGGTCAGCTCTGATCCGGGTGGTCACGGCCAGCGCGACGCCGGCACGACCTTCGATATCAACGGCACCCCCCAGGGTACCTATATTCCAATTATCCTTCAGGCCGGCCAGCCCTACGACTTCGTGCTCCTCGAGCACAACGGCGGTGGTGGCGCTGGTGCCAACATCGACTGGGTTACGCCTTCGGCCCCGGCCAGCCGTCAGTTGGTCCCCGCCGGCAACCTCACGCCGCAGTCGTCGCATCCCGCGACTCCGACGATCGTGTCCAACACGGTCAACTCGAATTTCGTCAACTTCACGTTCTCGGCTAACAACGACGCGGTTGTCCACTACATCCTCCAGCGCGCCCAGGTGGGCCCCGACCCGACTGGCTTCGCAACGAACATCGCCGGGACCACCTGGGTCACCGTCAATCAAATCGATCCAGGCAGCAATAGCTACACTCTGATCGGCAACGCCATCAATACGGTGACGAACCGCAGCCTGACCATTCAGGATGCCGATCCGATCCCCGGACTCACTTACATCTATCGCGTTGGCGCGGTGAACTTCGATGGGGCGGCCTATAGCCCGACCATCCAGCCCACTCTGACTGCCGTGGCTGACATTCAGGGCACCCCCAGCGGCGCGCCTGTCCTCAGCGCCGGGTCTGACCTGGTCAGCCCACCCAATACCGCCGCGAACGTCAGTTCAACGGCTGACGCGACCGGTCTCATCGCGGGTACCTATTTCGTCAAGTACAGCTGGACCAACAACGTGGGCGGCGAAAGCCAGTCCAGCGCCGAACAGAGCATCGTGCTTGCCGCCCCCTCCGACATTCGAGTCGGAATTCCTGTTGCTCCATTCGCGGCCACGAACGCCAACATCTACATCTCCACCGCGACAAACACCGAGAAGCTTGCCGGTACCGTCGCTGGCGGCGCGACGCTCACCATCGCGACGCTCCCGCTGTTCTCGGCTAACAAGGTGCCCACAAGCTCTGTTGCGACGCTCTCCACCGTCACGGACTCGACCTCCAGCCTCGCGGCCGGAACGTACTTCGTCGAGTACGCCTGGCGCAACTCGGCGGGTCAGACCACGTCCTCCAGTCTTGAACAGACCATCGCGGTTGCTGCCGGCTCGACGAGCGTCAAGGTTCAGGTGCCGTCGGCTCCGTCCGGCGCTTCGAATGCCAACATCTATATCAGCACTGTCAGTGGCGGCGAGCTACTCGCCGGCACCACTGCCGGCAGCACGTTGGTGATCAACGTGCTTCCGACCACCACAGCCGCCGCTCCGCTCACCAATACCGCCGGTCTCACACCCGGAACTTACTTCGTCAAGTACAACTGGGTGGATAACTTCTCCAATGCGACCGGTAGCAGCCCCGAGAGCACCATCGTGCTCACCGCACCCCTCTCGGATATCCGAGTGGGCGGTTCGGCCCCCAGCAACTCGGCTGCAACCTTCAACGTGTTCGTTTCGACCACGACCGGTACGGAAAAGCTCGCCGGCAACGTCGCCCGCGGGTCCACCTTCACGATCAATAGCATCCCGACCACGACGGCCGCGGCGCCAGCAACCCCGCTGGCGACCTTCACGACCGCTGTCGATGCCACTGGGCTCCCGGCCGGAACCTACTTCGTCGAATACACCTGGACCAACAGCGTCGGCAGTGAAACCGCCGCCAGCTTCGAGCAGAGTGTTGTTACGACGGGTACGGGCGACCTGGTCGTCACCCTCCCCACGGCACCGGCCGGGGCGGTCAACAGCAACATCTACATCTCCAGCACCAGCGGTGGCGAGCGCCTGGCCTCTTCCCAGCTCGCCACGCAGACCGCTGTGATCAAGGGCCTGCCGTTCTCACTGGCCACCGCCGCTCCGACCAATAGCAACGTGGGTCTACCGGCCGGAACTTATTTCGTCGCGTACACGTGGGTCGGTGATAACACCACCACCAGCGGCGAAAGCTCCATCGATTACATTGATCCGCAGCCCGCGGTTTCCGGTGGACGCGTTATCAAGTCTGATGAAAAGACGATCGTCCTCACTCAGGCGAGCGATATTGTTGTCAGCACCTTCGGAACCATTCCGACCGGTGTGGGCAGCGTGAACGTCTATATCGGCACCGCAACCGGCGCTGAAAAACTTGCTGGTAACATCCCCACCAGCGGCTCCCTGACCATCAAATCCCTGCCGTCCTCGACGCAGCCTGGCATTCCGACCTCGCTGAACAACACGATTGCTGCGGTCAGCAACCCCCCACTGGGCCCGATCGGGATCCCGCTTCCGGCGAATAACGTGCCGGCTAACTTTGGCGGCGTCGAAATTCACATGTACAACCAGGAGCTCTTCGAGCGGTTTGGTTCGCCTGCCAACAACAACCTCAACGCTTTTGCCGTCGCTCAGAACGGCTTGGCCACCGAGTACGTCGCTCAGACCACCGTTCAGACGCTCGGGACCTTCCTGCCTGGCCCCATTGACCGAGACTACGGCCAGCAGATCATCTTCTCCTCACCTCCTCCTCAGTCGCCGGATAACACGCTCTTCCCGGATATTCCGCGCATACATACCGAAAGCTTCGCGCAGGCTTTCACGGGTACCCTTACGGTGGGTTCCGGCCCCAACCAGAGCGGTATCTATACGATCATCTCCAACACGGACGATGAAGGTTATGTCTGGCTGAACGGGCAGCTCGTCAGTGCTGATCCGGGTGGCCACGGCCAGCAGGACGCCAACCCCCTCACTGGGTCAGCCCCCGGCGGTAACGGGCGCACACAGGACACGATCCTCCCGGTATTCCTCTCTTCGGGTAATACCTATGACCTGGTGTTCTTCATGGGCCAGACCGGCGGCGGCTCGGGCGCTCACTTGAAGTGGGTCATGCCCGCGGTCACCAACAACCAGAACGCTGCCGGGGCCAGTAACACCGGTTCGTTCGGTGCAACGATCAACTTGGGTGCCTTTGCCACTCCCCCATTCGGCAGCTACAACAACTACACGATCTTCATCACCAGTGGTACAGGTGCAGGTCAGGCGGGCATCATTACCCAATATGACCCCACCAACCACATCGCCACGCTCAATGTGACGACCAGAGGCAGTTCGCTGTTGTGGAGCAACGTCCCGGACTCGACCAGCGGATACTCCATCAACTACGTTGAAGCGATTCCGATCCTGGGCGATGACACCTTCTCGGGTGGCGGTTTGCAGATGCGCTCGGATCTCCCCAACCAGGGCGTGTGGACCGGTTCCACCAACGCCGGCGGTGTCGGCACCAGCGTCGTGCGAAACAACGCCCAGTCCGCCGCTCAGAGCCTGACCATCACGTCCGTGTCGGCCTCGGCCGGTGTTACTCTGCAATGGGCCGATCAGGGCCTCGATGAACTCTGGTATGAAGTTCAGCGATCCACCGATAACGTGAGTTTCAAGACCGTCGGTACGACTCCGATGAATATCGGTACCACGTTCACCGATACGACGGCGGGAAATGCCTTTAACAGCCCCACCATCAGCTACTTCTACCGCGTCCGCGGCGTGAACTTCGATGGCGCGGGTGTCTTTACCCCGGTGATTAACACCACTAACAACGTGAACATCAGTGTCCCGACAATCAATGCGATCGTCCAGGGCAAGCCCGGCAGCGCCGGCCTGATCATCTCGGGCGGCAGCGTGAATGCCGGCGGCCTTGACATTCAGTACGCACCCGTCGTCAGTGGAACAACCGGTTCCTTCATTGATGCAACTCCGATTGCTCTCCCCGCCAACACCTTTGACTTCCAGGTGACCGGCCTTACCCCGACCACGACGTATGTCTTCAAGGTTCGCAATCTGCCCGGTTTCAATAACCCAGTCTCCAACTCCGCCCTGTTCTCGGCCATTGCCTCCTTCGTCCCCTCGGGTGCAATCACCCCGGAAACCTTCGGGGCTCCGGGAACCGGCGTGGGTGGATTTGCCAGCGCTGGCGACCTCCAGCTGAATGGCAACGCACGCCTTACGGGTACGGGTGTCCCTCCGGCACCGACTCCAACGACCGCGCTTCTCAATGCCTCTATTAATGACCTGACCAATCCGACGGTCCCGGCTGGCATTACGTCCAGCAGTGACACTCCGCAGCCCAGCGTGGCCGCAACGTTGATCACCAACAGTTCAAACCTGGCGCTCTCCAATGCCGGTACGTTCTTCCTCGAATACACCTGGGTGACTGCCAATGGCGAAACGCTCCCGCTCGCGGGTGCTCAGATCGCCAACAACCCGGGCTGGGTGTCGAACGGTAGCCATCCGGGCATTAACGTCACTTACCAGGTGCCCACCGCGGCCCCGGCAGGTGCCGTCAACGCCAATATCTATATCGGCACCAGCTCCAACACCGCCGACGAACTGCTTTCTGGCAACGTTGCCATCGGTGGCACCAGAATCATCAACACCTTCCCGACTGGCGCTCGTAGTGCACCGGCTGCCAGTGGTACCGGCGTCCCGCCGGCAACCTACTACATTGAGTACTCCTGGCTTAACACGGCTAACCAGGAAACCTTGCCCAGCCCTGAGCAGACCGTTGTCGTCACCTTTCCGTCGAACGACATCACCGTGACCCTCCCTGCCGCCCCCGTTGATACTTCGACAGTTCCGTCACGCGTTCTGGCCAACCGAGGTAACATCTACATCGGTACCTCGTCCGGGTCCGAACACCTGTCCGCTACTCAGGCCGTCAGCGGAAACACGGCAAGTCCGTTGATCATCCGTGGTCTGCCTGCCACCAGTGCGAAAACACCGGTTGCAATTAACCAGTCGGGCCTGGGTCTGGGAACCTACTTCCTGGACTACAGCTGGGTCAGCAGCCAGCCAAATCAGGGTGTTACGGGCGAAACTGTCCCGAGCCCGCTTCAGACGATCGTCGTCAGCGGCGCCAACACCGACCTTCAGGTGCAGCTCCCGACGTTGCCCGCGGGCGTCGGCTCGGCCAACGTCTACCTCGGTTACCAAGTCGCCAATCCAGGCGCGACACCGGTTGCCTTGACCGCAACCACGACCGGGTCGCTGACCGCCGGGACTTACTTCGTCAATTACGAGTGGTTCACCACCAACCCCGCCGCGACCCTTCCCTCGACAGCCGAACAGACTGTCACAGTGGCGGCGAACGGTGGAATTAGCGTGGTTACTCCGGCAATTCCTTACGGTGTCGCAGGTGCCAAGGTGTTCGTCGGAACTGCGGCCGGGGCCGAAAGCCTCGCCGGAACTATTTCCGGCAACTTCGCCACGATCCAGACCTTCACCATCAACTCCCTCCCGACCGCACCGTTGGTCGGATTCGATGCGGCCAACACGACTGGCACCACCGCGCTGACCCGCGTGGGCAGCGGTGGCAGCAGCACCGCGGTCACCAACCTGTTCATCCAACAGTTGGCCCTGGGTGGTACGCTCGCCCCGATCAGCAGCCCCGCGGTTGGTACGCTTGTGACCAGCTCCGTTGCTGATTTGGTGAACCCCATCGCTACGGCCACCGTGACCAATGTCACGGGTGGCGCCGCCGATTCCAGCCTCAACGCAGGTGTGTACTACGTGCAGTACACCTGGCTTGCGAGCTCGGGCGGTGAGACCGCCGGCAGCCCCGAGCAGACCGTGACTTTGGGCAGTGCTGGCCTCAACGGCCCACAGTTTATCACGGTTCAAGTGCCGACCGCCCCAGTGGGCGCCAGCACTGCCAATGTCTACGTTGGCACCGTCTCCGGTGGCGAACAGTTGTCCGGTAATATCGGTTCTGGCGGCACCCTCAACGTCAAGGGTCTCCCGGCAACCAGTGCCAAGGCGACTCCGACTCTAACCAACGTTGGAATTCCGGCTGGTACCTACTTCGTCGCCTTTACGTGGACGAGTGGGAACGGCCTCGAAACTGCCGGTAGCACCGAACAGACTGTTACCGTCAGCAACGTCAGCAATGACCTAATCGTGACGATCCCGACGGCTCCGGCCGGTGCATCCCAGGCCCGCGTCTACCTCGGTAGCGCATCGGGCAAGGAATTCTTCGCCGGTTCCGCCAATCCGGGTACGTCGCTCACGATCACCACGTTGCCCACGATCAATGCCAAGATCATTCCGACTGCGAACAGCACCAGCCTCCGCTACACCACGCCGGCTAATGCATTGCAGTTAAACAACAACAACAATGGTCAGACCGCCAGTGCATTCAACCTCGGTGAAGACATCAACGGCTTCACCACCAGCTTCGACTTCCAGCTGAGCGGCAACATGAGTGCCGATGGTTTCGGCTTCGTCCTCGAAGACGGCGGTGCCAGAACGAGCATCGGTGGCGGCGGTGGCGGATTGGGCTACTCGGGCATTAACCACAGCGTGGGCATCTTCTTCCAGACCTACCTCGGCGGGTCGTTCAACGGCACCGGCATCGGTACCAACGGCAACACGCCCGGAAACTGGATCAATATGAACACCGTGGCCGGCTTGCCGACCGGTGTCCAAGTCACTGATACGAACCCCACCCAGAATCAGCGCCTGGGCGACATATTCAATGTCAACCTGAGCTACGATCCGAACCTCAAGGTTCTGACCGAAACCGTGTTCGACAAGACCCTCAAGGATCGCGGCGTGAACAACTCGTTCACGCAGAACTACTCGATCGACATCGTCGCCACGTTGGGTATGCCGGCCGCCTTCGTCGGATTCACCGGTGGATCCGGTGGAGCTTCCTCGGAGAAGGACATCCTCAACTGGTCGTTCACCACCACAGGTGGCATCGTGACCCTGGATACGATCACGGGTACCGCCGGTGTGGACACCATCACCCTCAAGCGTGACGCCAGCGATGCAACCAAGATCGACTGGACGATCTCCGGCAATACCGGCAACTTCCAGTTGGCGACGAATGACACCAACGGCCTGACTATCAACGGCCTTGGCGGCAATGACATCATCAATCTGGATTACAGCAACGGGAATCCGCTGCCGAACACGATTCACTTCAACGGCACGTTCACCATCAACAACCTCAACAACGGCGTCGCAATGGGTGCCGCCAACCCCCTGGCGAACACCAACTTCGAACTTGGCCGCAGCACGGTGTTCATCCCTTATGCCGGCGGCCTAGGTGCCAGCACCGCCACTTCAAACCTCTTCCGGAACTACCTTGCCGGCGGGTATAGTGCCGGAGCCTGGACGGGTGTAGCATCGCCCACGACCGGAGTCATCACCTCGACGCCGGCCAAGAACAATGTCAACCACAACACCGCCATCGGTTGGGCGGATTCCAACGATGGGACTGGCATAAACACCGTCCCGAACAGCATTGAGCTGAAGTACACGCTCGCTGGCGACGCCACGCTCAATGGAGCGGTTGACATCTTCGACCTCAACGCCTTGCTGCCCAACTTCAATGCCGCCGGCAACTGGACCGGAGGCGACAGCACTTACACCGGTACGGTCGACATTTTCGACCTCAATGCCCTGCTGCCGAACTTCAATACCACCCTGGGTGCACAGTTGACCCCGGCAGTAGCAGCCGCAACTCCAGCCGCTGCAACGAGTTCCACGACGTCAAGCTCAAGCTCGACTTCGTCGAATTCGAGCTTGGCAAATGTCGCTCCGTCGGTTACACTAACTAAGGGTACTACGACCGGTTCGAATTCTGGTAGTGCGGCTGTGAACGCCGCGTCTTCGGTGGTTGATTCGAGCAACAGCTCGAAGAAGCCCGCGAAGAAGCCCGTTAAGAAGCATAAGTAACGTTGACCAGTTTCCCCCGGGGTCCGCGTGGACCCCGGGGATTTGAAGATGACTGTTTCAGTTTTCTGGCCTTTAGGAGGATTGTTATGAGAAAGCTAGGTATGTTAGCGGCTGCGGCAGGACTCGCTCTGTGCGGGTCGGTCGCCAAGGCCGACTTCAGCATAAGTGCTGTCAAGTCGGTAGGGCCCACGATCGGTTCGCAGACGACCGATGTATATGACTTCATCCTTTCGAACAACGGTGCCAACAGCACCGGTACAACGATCAACTCGATCGATATTGCCCTGCTCTCGTCGCAGGGAATGTACATTGGTGTTCGTTCTGGCGGTCGTGGAGATCTCTTCTACACGAGTGCCGCTTCAGCTAATGATAGCTGGATCTCGGATCAGGCCTTTAATACGCCTCCGACTTCGTTAACGAGCGGCGGCAATGGTAATTTGACAACGACTGCCGGTGGTACCATTCTGCTGTTGGGTCAAGACCCCGCAACCAATGCCGGCACAAGCAATAGCGCCACGACATTTACCGCGAACCAATTGGTCCAGGGAATTTCTGGAGCCATCGTGTCAAGCAGTGGCGCGGACAGTTCACCCCTTTGGTTTGCCAGGGCGGTGGTTCCCACAGATAGTGTTGTAACATTACTGAACCCGGGCGGAACTGCTTCTACCCCCACCCCGAACGCGACTCGTTTGTTCGAGCCGAACTCGGGTGTTGTCTCGCCTTTGGTGGGTAGCTTTGCCCCGATCAATGACAGCGGTACCAGCGGCCCGTTTGTCGTCCCCGAGCCCAGCAGCTTCGCGCTGGTCGGCATCGGTGCAGCAGGGCTGATGTCCCGTCGTCGCCGGACGGCTTAAAAGCTCTGATACAAGAAGCCGGGCTTTTGCATCGCTGTGTTGGATAACTGTCACGGCGATGGTATGGGAGAGAGTGCAACCTCCAGGCCAGGTTGAAGCAGTGATCTAATGTTTGTTCAATCGAGCGCGGGTTAACCGCCCGCGCTCGATTTTTTTCTCGATCCGCATTATCTCTTTTATATCCCAGCTTTGACTTGTTAGAATTTGCAGCGGTGGCGGCAGGGTTGGAATCAAAATTCGGGGGAAATCAGATTTCATTTCTCTCACCGTGATGCGCCGTATCTTACGAACGTGTGAACAAAAACCGCGTCTGGAGCCGCTTGAGGATGTTGGGGCGATAGATTGTTCGGATTGCTGGAGGTTTTTATGCGAAAATGCGGTCTTATTATTGGGTCTTTGGCGACATTGTTCACCACTGTAGCCCAAGGTGGATTCGTCGTGACGACGGCTCGTGCGCCCATTACTACCGGGACATTCGCCGGTAAGGATGGCGTGACATTATCCATTCGCAATGATGGCGTAGGTACGACTGATCCAACCTTCGGCGCGGACATTATTTACTACGACACGACAGTAAATGCACCTGGGACGGTCGTGAACCCGAGGTTTTATATTCGGGCGTGGGATGGCACGATTCGGAATCCGAACGCCTCGCTCAACACTAAGGCCGATTTTGGATACCAAGGCTTCGTTCCCGGTGATGCAACGCGTAACGGTGCCGTCGATATCTTTGACCTCAATGCACTACTGCCTCGTTTCAACACCACCGGCAATACATGGGCTACGGGTGACTTTACGGGTGAGGGGAACACCGACATCTTCGATTTAAATGCGCTCCTGCCGAACTTCAATACCACGGTTACTCCGGGTAGTTACGTCCGATTCGGCACGGGCGCGCAGGCCACGACCAATTTTTCGCTCCTGTTCACGCCCGCGGAGAACTCACAGGTTTATGCCGATGGGCAGACTGTGACCGGTTTTGAAGCTCAGGCGTTGCTGATTGATCCCAATACCGCGGGTTTGGCGGACTCCGTCGCAACCTCCTTGGCATTCGCGGTTGTTCCCACGGGTCAGACAGTAACGTTTTCCGGATCTGCTGCGGGGCACTTCGGACCTACTGTGCCATTCTCAATCACCGATGGTTCCGGTAGCCTGACTTCCAGTGCTTTGGCCGCCGTCCCTGAACCCGCTTCGCTCGGATTGATCTCGCTCTCGGCGCTGGTACTTTGCCGATCGCGCCGCAGCACGAAAACCGTCTAGAAAATCAACTGCGTTCGAGCCAGAAATGCTCGACGTTGGCATTGTTCGCAGGTTTCAGTCAGCAAACAAAATGGCCGTCGAGTGTTTCCAACGCTCGACGGCCATCTTGTTTCCTACCCTACGCGGATTACTAACCTCAACGTCGTCGTCGACGCATCATGACTATCCCCGCCGCCGCTAAGCATGAAATCCCGGAGGGTTCCGGAACCGCAGCGGCACTGGCAAGGGCCGGCGTGAGCGAACCGGTTCCAAGGTTGTAGTTCCGAGCCAGCAAGGTCGCATCGGCGCTGTTAATCAACCCATCCCCGTTAAAATCGCCCTTCGACCAGGACACGGCCGATGCTGCGTTAAAGTTGGCCTTTAGAATTTGCGCATCGGCGAAAGTCACCTTCCCGCTGAGATTGGCGTCGCCGGGAAAGATCGTGGATGTAAAGTTGAAGCTAGTGAGCTGCGGCGAGTCCCCTCCCAGTTGCCCGGAAATGTTGATGCTGTCCAGAATGGGCGATACCGCCACCGCAAACAGGGCCCCCAGCCCTCCATTGGCCGTTGTGGCGTCCACACCCGCGTTCGTTCCCGAATAATCGGCGCTGAATGACTTGATCGCATACTGATAGTTCGAATAGGCATTGGCAGGCGTGAACCCGCCCGGACTCAGGATCTGACTCGGATTGCTATCCGCCGCCACAGATGCATCCCCCAGGATGTTGAAAAACGATACGTATTTGGGAGCGCTTGTCGTGGTCGTTAAAGTCTCTTTGTAGACATAACTCCCGCTCACCACCGAAATCTCATGCTGGCCAAATAAGTCCGCTGCATCGCCCGCCTGTGGCGTCCCGCTGGCCCGGTTATATCCCCCAACAATCAGGTTCCCCGCCCCCAGGTCCGTCATCGTGATCGATACTGAAGAGAGCTTGGTCCCCTGATTAACCACGCCGGCCGCGCCAAGGTTCCGGGCATAAAATCGTGTCAGGGAAAGGTTTCCGGGGACTGTCCCATTCCCAGCAGTGGTGATGGCATTGGCGGCCCCCAGATCCGTGCGAATGGCCGTAATCGCAAAGTCCGCCGTCGCCCGCGATGCCGCCAGCGCCAGAGCTGCCGCCCCGGTTAAAAGTGCGTATTTTCTCATCATTTTCTCCCGAACTCCCGCATCCGAATTATATCACAGTCCTGCGCTTCGCCGGCAGGCTAAATCCTGCCAAAGCTAACACGCGGGTTTCTGACAATACTACGGCGGCAACGTGGACCGCCGCTCGAAAACGAGCCGATTAAATGAGAAAATTTGCGCCCCCGGCCCTTGGAATCAATCCCCGATCCCCACTTCGATTGTCATTACTTCGATCGCCGAGACCGCATCGCCAGCATCGGCGCCAGTACCGCAATCAACCCAAGCATTCCCGGCTCGGGCACTGCCGCTGCCGCGGCTGAGACAATGGCCGGTACGCCAGGATTGATGTTAATGCTGCGGTTAAAGTATTGCTGCAAAAGCTGGGCATCGCTCAAGGTGACCTTCCCATCCCCGTTAAAGTCGCCCATCGCCCACGTCGCGCCGGACTGAACGTTCCAGTTCCGCGCCATCGCGATTGCATCAGCCGAATTGACGACCCCATCCATGTTTGCGTCCCCGGGAAAGGTCACGATCAGATTCCCATTGGTGATATTGGCGGGGATGGAGCTGTAATCAGGCGCCACGGTGAAGTCCGAATCTCCGCTGAACATCCCGTTCGAAAACCCAGCCAGTTTGAAAGAATAGGTTCCGCCAATAAATCCCGTGGTGTCGATTGTCACCGTTGCCAGTTTCCCCGCGGCGTTAACAGTCCCTGAGCTGTTGGTGATAACCAATCCCGAATAGAACTGCGTGGGCGTCGGCGTGGCCGATTGTTGGCCCGAATTATTCGGTCCAAAGATCGTACCGCTGACCAGGTCCACGCCCGAAATCGTTGGCCCAGCCGTACCCCCGTTGGCCGTCCCGCCACCAGCCACCTCGGCGTTGAAATTCACGCCGCTGACGGCCGTTCCGCCTGATACGTTAATGTTAAAAGATTGCCCTGTCCGGTTCGGGATCAGAACCTGGTTCTGAACCACGATGGTCGGGTTCACGCCCAAAGCGCTTGATGTCATCAGTCCAATAGCCCCCCCAAGGACTAGCAGCATTTTCATCGGTGTTCCTCCAGGAGTTCCGTCTCAGCAGCCGTCAGTGGGGCGATCGATCATATCACTATATCGGACGTCCACATACCAAAAGCCCGGTAATTCAGCCGGAAATCTTGGAAAATCCCCTCTCGCATCCATCCCGGCCCATCTCTTACGTCCCAATTCGTCAAGTGTTTTGCGATTCTTCACCTGCAAATGCTGCAAATGGGGAAGTTGCGCAAACAGGGCGTTTGCCCCAGCGATTGCCATATCGTAAACCCAATGGAGCACCCTGCGGCCTGGGCCGCTCGAATTACGATTTGGAGGGCTTTGCACTATGCGGTATCGATCCAACAACCGCTCGGGCCGTGGATTCACGCTGATCGAAATCCTGATCGTCGTGATCATCCTCGGCATTCTCGCCGCGATCGTCATTCCTCAGTTTGCCAACGCCACAACGTCGAGCAAGACCAGCGGCGTGCAGACGACCGCCCAGTCGCTTCGCGGGGCTGTCCAGTTGTATTACTACCAGCACAACGACACCCTGCCCGCCCCGGCCATCTTCTGGGCCCTCATGATGACGCAGACCGACGCGATGGGTAACCCCTACTCCTCAGCGACCTCGCTCACAGGCCCCTTCGGCCCGTACATGCAGTCGATTCCGCAGAATCTCTTGAACCTTTCCACTGTGGTGCTCGACACCAACGTCGCGCCGGGCAGCCAGACGGCCAGCCCCTGCGGGTGGGAATACGACTACAATGGTGGTGCCGGCAACGGCACCATTCACGGCACCGACGTCGACCTCAAAACCGTCCTGCCTTAAATCAGTTCGCACTCACTCTTAAGAAACGCGAAAGCCGCGGCGGCCAATCAGCCCGCCGCGGCCTTCGCATTGTTTTTGCTGTCGATCGGTTGGTCAAAAGTGCGCGAATCGCCGCCACCCCATTTGTGTAATGCTGAATCGCAAACAGCTTCTCCACCGGGTGTATCGCCAGATTGTGGCGGTTTGTGGTGGGGCGGGCATTCTTGCCTGTC
>DAIRGS010000401.1:0-5878 GCA_036794395.1 Tepidisphaeraceae bacterium
CCCTCCCCAACCCTCCCCCGGCGTACCAGTGGAGGGAGAACAGCGCCGCCGAAAGTGTCACGCACCCGCAAAACCGTTATAAGAATGGCCGGAAACTATCCTGTCCATCGGCGGACGTGCAGGGTTCAATGCTTCGCCAGTCATGATTCGATCCAGCAGGGCCATCACGCTTGTATTAATCAGTGCCGCGTCGGTGCTGACCGGGTACGGCATGTATCACGGTTCGGACCTGGCCGATGCCCCGGACGATTACTTCGATTCGACAACGCAGCCCACCACGCAGACTTCGTCGCATTCAAGCGGATCGCATTATTACAATGGCCGGCGGCGGTATTCCGGAGGGAGCTGGTTTTGGGGATCAGGGGGCGGTGGGTCATCGTCGTATTATTCGAACGGCAATCGGTCTTCGGGGGGGTCAGGGGGATCCGGGGGATGGTCGGGGTCGTCGGGTTCGGGATCAAGCTCCAGCTCGGGGTCGAGTTCGAGCGCGCATGGCACGTCGCACGGTGGATTTGGCGGCACGGCTCATTCATCGGGAAGCTAGAACATTTATCAGGAAGGTGTAGCGTTTGCCATCCCAAGTTTAGCGGCCCCGCTCGCGGGGCGCGGAATGCCTGGACGCTACACCAACACGGAAACTGCTTTAAAAGCGTTATGCGGCGCATGCGATCGAATCCTCGGCAGGGGTGGGAGGCGACCGTGGAGTCGCAGGGGTTTTATTTTCATACGACCGAGGAGCAGCAGCCGTATTGGGATGAGAGTGTTTATTACCAGTTCGAGCGCACGGAAATCGATGAAATCGAGAAGGCGACTTACGCGCTGAACGACATGTGCCTGAAGGCGGTCGATTATGTGATTGAGAATAATTTAGGGGAGCAGTTTCAAATACCCGCGTCCCATTGGGAATGGGTGAAGGCCAGCTGGGAAACGGATGAAATCACGGTCTACGGGCGGTTCGATCTGGCATACGACGGCCAAGGCCCGCCCAAGCTGCTTGAATACAACGCCGACACGCCAACCTCGCTGCTCGAAGCGGCGGTGATTCAGTGGTTTTGGATGAAGGACGTTTTCCCGAAGCTCGATCAATTCAACTCGATTCACGAACGGCTGATCGAGGCCTGGAAGGCCGTGGGCAATTCCATGCCCGGCCCATGGACTTTCGCCGCTTCCAGCGGGCACCTCGAAGATTACATGACGACTAACTACCTGCGCGACACCGCCATGCAGGCCGGCCTGGAAACGCAGTATGTCGGGATCGAGACGGTCGGGTGGAACTGGGACCGAAGCCTGTTTGTCGATCGGCGAGAGCAGCAGATCGTGAATTGCTTTAAGCTGTATCCATGGGAATGGCTTGTGCGGGAGCCGTTTGCGCCGCAGCTTCTTTCGAATACGACGCGATGGATGGAGCCGCCCTGGAAGATGATTTTGAGCAACAAGGCGATCCTGCCAGTGCTGTGGGAGATGTTTCCTGGCAGTCCCTACCTGCTGCGGGCATCATACGAGGAGTTGGAAGGCTCGTACGTTCGCAAGCCGATGCTCTCGCGCGAGGGAGCGAACATCACCCGTGTCGTGAACGGCGTGGCGGAAGCGGAAACTGAAGGGGATTACGAGAGGCCGTACGTGTATCAGGAGCTGTATCCGTTTAAAACGTTCGACGGGAAATTTGCCGTGCTCGGAAGCTGGATGGTCAATGGATACGCCTGCGGCGTAGGCATTCGGGAAGATGAGTCAGCGGTAACACAAAACACGAGCCGGTTTGTGCCGCATGTGTTTGTGTGATAGTTGGAAATACGGGATTCACCGCGGAGACGCGGAGAACGCAGAGAAGACGCGGGAGACATGCAATCGTACAATGCCACGATGGAACGTTGGCGACCGACTACTCACGCCGAATTAGTCTCTTTACTTGCCGATGCGGAAGAACAACTGACGGGAGCGTCACAAGGTAACTATCGAAAGTACAAGGTCGCACCGTGGCAGGCTACGATCTGCCGGGGCGAAGAATACGGCATTGAGAAAGTATGGGTTGTGGCGCAGTCAGACCACCAAGTGATCTTTTTTGACGACATCGAAGACGAATTTGCGTGTGGGAAGTTTGACTCTGACGGGCAAATTACGAGTGCCGCCCTCATCGGCGATCTTCAATATGCCATGATTGCCTTCCCACCGCCGGACATTCCCGTGTGAAGATCCTTTGTGGCGCAGGTTTCTCGCTGGCGTTGGTGACAACAGTTTATGTGCAACAGAAGGGAACGGAGCATGCCTTGGGTGAATTGGCCGCCGCATACGTTTTTGGGTGAAGTGGTATCGACGGTGATCTTCGGGCTGCTGGGGATCACGTTGATCGTAATGGGATTCAAGATCTTCGACTGGCTTTGTCCGAAGATCGATGTGGAGCGCGAGCTGGCCGAGAAGCACAACATCGCGGTGGCGATCGTGATCGCGGCGGTAATTCTCGGCGTGAGTTTGGTGGTGGCCGCGGTGTTGATTACGCCGGTGGTGGTGGCGGGGCCATGAGTCACCCGCGCCCAAAATGTGCGGGCTTCGCGGTGTGACGTACGCTCGATCGTTTTAGGCACGATAACTTCCTTACGTGGGACTGATATTGATGTCGTTTCACGGATGTCTCGACAGACCAGGGTGGACACGATGACCGATGCTGCTTGGCCGTTCGACCAACCTCGCCGTTGTGCGGTGATTACTTTGCGTTCGATTGTTTTCAATGGCGATCCCATTTTGCTGGTGACCCATGATGCCGATGATCACGGCTGGCAATTCCTGGGCGCTGGCGATGCAGATCTGAACGACGCCGCCGTGGTGGGCCTTGAGGAAATTGTGAAAATGGACCCGTCGGTCCTTGAGGTTGCGGATATGCCGCCGGGGTGGAGGGCGTGGAGATGCTCCAAATCGGCTCCGTGGGAGCGAACTCCCGTCACTGCGGATTGAACAAATTTATGCAACCTGATCCGTCCATCCACAATACTGCGTTGAGTTTCGCCAAGGCGCTCGTTGCCGGCGATTTCGCGGCTGCTCATGACATGCTTACAAAGGTTCATCAGCTTGAGATTTCGGCGGACGATCTCAGGCAGCACTACCAGTCAATGATCTCTTACACCGAAGATCCGCCGGACACGATCAAGGCGGGTCTTTTGCTTCCGCCGAGCGAAACCGACGGCATTCCGGACGGCCTAGGCTGGGCATTTGTGGATATTGACTGTTTGAATTCTCCCAATGGCTCCTGGCTCGAATGCGTCGGGCTGCTGATCATGGAAGAAGACTCGCGGCACGCCATTCGTCAAATCGTCTGGGGACGGCCGTAGGTCAAGCCTGCGAGGCTGGTCTGAATACGCCAATAGGGCGGCCACGCTATGCCACGGGCGTAAGGATTCGTCACTGAAGTACGAACTCAATCCGCTTCCCCAGCAAGTGAGCCACCTTCGCCATCGTGTTCAACGTGATCGAGGTATTCTCGGGATCCAGCAAACGGTCCACACCCGTGCGGCTCGTCTTCAATCTCCGGGCCATCTCCGCCTTGGTGATCTTGCGCTCACTCATTGCCTTCTCAAGTTCCCGCGCGATCTTGAACTTGATCGCCGCGGCCCGGCAGTCCTCAAGAATGCCCTCGCCCGCGAGGAAATCCTCGAATTTCGATCCCAAGTGTTTTCGTTTCATGGTTGTCGCCTATTTCAGTTGATTCTTTCGCTTGATCGCAAGGTCCAGTTCGTGCTTCGGCGTTTTCTGAGTCTTCTTGATAAACCCATGCAGTAGAACCATGGTCTCATCAGCGACACAGAAAACGACTCGGGCAATCCGGTTGGGCAGGCGCGACCTGACCTCCCATAAACCCGCGCCAAGGTTTCCGACCAAAGGCTTTCCGATGGGCCAGCAGTACTGAACCTTTAGGACGTCATCACCGATTGTCTTCCGTTCGACTTTTGTCAACGTAAGTAGCCATTCTCGAACTGGTTCATCGCCGCCATCGGTTCTGAAGAACACCGCGTCGAGCTTCCGTTCGATTCCAGCCATATTGTACCAAATTTTGTACGATCCGCGTCAATCGAAAATCCTAACGGGGTTCGTTCGCCAAATCTCGATGCTTTGCCGTCGGTCGGGCGGTTTGCGGGTTGGTGTCGCTCGCAATTCTCCCTCACCCCGGCCCTGGGCTGATGAAAATGGCTGGATCGATTTCATCCGTTTTTTGTTGCGCTGGCGTACACCAGCTTTCGTTGTGCGAACAAGGTGGTTCCCAAGTTCCGCCTCGCCCACTCACGCGTGTCGGCGGTGCCGCTGGCTTGGAGCATGTCGCGCACGGATTCGGGCACGAGCCGGGCCGGCATGGAACCAAAGCCCAGCAGCAACTGCGTGAACCCGCCGCGCGACTGCTGCTTTTCAAGATGCTTGAATTTCCCAAAACACGATTCGAGGATTTCGGTGCTGCCGGGGAGCCGTTCGCCGCGTCGGGCCCGGGATTCCTGGGCGGCCACGAACTCGACCAGCCGTGTCGCCAGTTCCCTGGCGCTGTCGCCCAGGGCATCAAGTTGCGAGAACTGTCGACTGAGCCGTTTGGCCAGTCCGCGGTAGATGCCCTGGGTGTTGACCAGTTTCACCGCCGCGTCGACCACCTGCTGGCATTGCGACCATTCGATCAGTTCGTCGGCGAAGCCTTCGATCCAGCCGAGCTTTTGTTTCAATCGCTCCACGGCCGCCGGCTCGGCCAGCGACGCAGGCGGCTGGCGCAGGATCGCCAGCACCCGGCGGCCCCAGGCAAGTTGCGGCCCCAGGTTCATGAACCGCGCCTTGGGCCTGGGCGCCGCAGGCGTGAGGAACGCCAGCTCCGTCTGCTGCACCGCGCAGCGGCTCTGGCCGATGTGGCTGGTAAACGCCTGGCCAGCGCGGATTGTTTTCCAGAAGATGTCTCAGCAGGCACGCGGCCTTGTGTTTGGCATCGTAGATCTCCACCGCGGAGGCTTTGCCTTCGCTGGTTTGGCGGTGACGCCGGCGAAACAGCTCCACTCCGCCGTGCAGATCGACACCGTGATCGTCGACGATCACGCGCGGCACGTGGCCGGCGGTGTCGGCGGCTTTCTCCAGGGCCGCATCCACCTGGCTGCGTGTCCAGCTCTTGGCCGGCGCCAGTTCGATCAACTCCATGTCCTGGTGCCGCAGGCATTGCCCACGCGGCGGCAGATCGGCCAGACGGATGCCCAGGATCACCAGGCACTTTTCCTGTCCAATCTGCACCGAATGATCGATCAGCCACGCCCAGTCATCGGCCGGCGGCTTGTCGGCCGTGAGCATCGCGTGGCCCAGCCGCATCAGCCAAAGCCGCCCACTGGTCCAGTGCGGCACGTCCAACCCCAGGCCCAACGCCTCGCTGATCGTTTCAATCACCCGCGACGCCCCACGCAGGGAAACCCCCGCCCCCCCGCCACCAGCACCAACTGCACGAACAGGCACACCGTCAGCGCGCCATAGCCGTGGGCCGCCACCGGCGGATCATCGATCCGACACGCCGGCGGATGATCTGTATTTTTTTAAAGCCGCCCGCTCGGCCAGGGCGGCGTTTTCCTCCCGCAATGCCTGGACCTGTTCACGCCAGTGCTCGCGGCTTTTGCTCACGTCATTCACCCGGTTGGCCAGCCGCTTGGCCTCCACTTTCAACTGCTTGTATTTGTACTTCCATCTGTCACGGCTACGCTGCAGAAACCACGCCTGAACCCATCGCGGCGTGGTATACTTTCTCCCACCGCCATCCTGGCTTGTCTGTGCATCCATGCTCGGCTCCGTCACAGAGAAAAGACCGCACCCACGCGCAACAAATCAATAACTCAACGATGAACCAAAATCACGCGAAAAATACGTTATATTCATCATGCCA
>DAIRGS010000402.1:0-5875 GCA_036794395.1 Tepidisphaeraceae bacterium
AGATTTGAGATTTGAGATTTGAGATTTGAGATTTGAGATTTGAGATTTGAGATTTGAGATTTCGACAATGTTCCGGCGGCTTACTTGCAGTACGGGCGGTGGGGCTTGGGTGATGCATGGGGTCCGAATGGTTTGGTTTTTCGGCCTTGCCAGTTGGCGCCCATTTCGGCGTTTTCGCTGGCGAGGTGGATGGCGATGAGTTCGGGGAGTAGGCGGCGGTTTTTGGCGGGCCATTGGATGGCGTGCAATACATCGGTGTGCTCGGCGGAGCCATGTTCGAGTGGGTAGCGGCGGTCGGGGAATTGGGCGGCGTTCCAGAGTTGGAAGAATCCGATGGGGACGTAGCCGCCGTAGGCGCGGAGGGAGATTCGGGCGCTGAGTGGGAATGGGGGTGGGAGGGTGAGGCAGCCGTGGGCGTGCTGGTGGAGGTGTTGGGCGGGGCGGGAGATGTAGTTGTGCCAGGCGGTGTAGCCGGTGCAGTCGCAGCGGTCGATGCCGTAGATGCAGTCGGGGTTGGGGTTTGCCCAGGTGATCCACTGGCGGGTCATGGGCGGGAGGTAGATGTCGGCGTCGAGGTGGACGACCCAGTCGTCGCGGCGGAGGTAGGCCAGGCCGTAATCGATGGCGCGGGCTTTGGCGAACTGGTCGTTTCGATAATGCATGAGGTCTGTCGGGCGGCATTCGACGCCGAGCTGACGGCAGAGGGTTTGGGTGTCGTGATCGTCGGGGTGGGTGACGACGATGTAGTGATCGAAATGGCGGAGGTTGTGGGGGAGGGTTTGAGTGAGGAAGTCGGAGTAGTTGTAGCAGACGGTGATGGCTTCGATGCGTTGGGGGGGAATGGGAGCCTCCGGTGAATCGGGAAATTCGAAATTGGAAATTCGAATGACGACTTTGGAAATTCGAATGACGAAATTCGAATGACGAATCAAATTCGAATGACGAATGATTGAATGACGAAACGAATGTGGCGCGGGTTGGGCCTGGTTTTCGTTTCGTCATTCGAATTTCGGATTTGATTCGTCATTCGTCATTCGAATTTCGTCATTTAGAACTGCGGACACGCGTCCATCCCTGTGGCGAGGTAGTTAGCGGTGGAGGGTGAGGGTGGTGATATAGTCGTGTAGGAGGGACCAGGCGAGGGTGCAGAAGAGGGTTAGGGCGGCGTAGACGACGAGGACTTTGCCGCGGAAGCGTTCGAGGAGGGCGAGGCGGCGATCGAGATGATCGGCGCGGGTGTCGCGGATGCGGTTGGATTCCTGGGTTGTTGTGATGTGGGTGGAAAGGTGGTCGGCGACTTTTTCGATGGAGGCGGCGAGACGGTCGTGGCCGAGCTGGATTTCGGTACGGACAGTTTCGCGCAGGGGGTCGATGAGGAGGCGGTGGAGGGATTCGAGTTGGGGAGTTGATAGGGGAGGCATGGGGAGTGATGGGCGCTGAGTTGGGGGGAAATTCGAATGACCCTTCGACTGCGCTCAGGCCAGGCGAAATTCGAATGACGAATCAATGACGAATGACCGAATGAAGAATGACGAAACAAATGCCACTATCGCCGCTCTCGTTTCGTCATTCGGTCATTCGTCATTCGAATTTGATTCGTCATTCGTCATTCGAATTTCGTCATTTCGTATTACGACGGTTCGTCATTCGAATTTCGTCATTCGAAACTGGCGCGATCGAAAGAGCCATGACTTACGCAACGGCGGGTCAGGCGCGTGTGGCGGCTAGTTTGGCTTTGACGTCGGTGTCGAGGGCGGCGTTGAGTTTGAGTTGCTGGTCGGGGGTGGGGGTTGGGAGGATGGAGTCGAGGGCCTGGACGATTTGCTGGAAGGCTTTTTGGGATTGCTGGTATTGGGTGAGGAGGTTGGCGCTTTGGAGGTGTTTGAGGGTGGCGAAGGAGAGGCCGAGGATTGCGACGGCGATGGAGCCGTACGGGATGGCGGAGAGGGTTTGCTGGAGGGTGGGGTCGAGGGGTTGAGGTGGGGTTTGGGCGGCTTTGATCGCGGCGTCTAGTTTGGGGAGCTGGGATTGGGCTTGGTTGATGAATTGATCGAGTTTGTCGAGTTGGGGTTGGAGGCGCTGACGGAGGGGATCGTTCGAAGGGAGGGTGGAGAGTTGTTGAGAGAGTTGGGATTCGCGGGTGCGGGCTTCGGCGATAGTTATTGCGGATTGATCTCGGGCGGATTGGAGGTTGGTTGCGTCCTGGGCGCAGCCAGCGAAGAGGAGAGGGAGGATGAGGAGGAGGGGGAGAGAGGGGGAGGGGGTGAGGGGGAGATGAGGGAATGGGCGACGTGGGGAGAGCGGCCTGCGAGTTGGGAGGGCGAAGGATGAGGAAGGGGTGAAAGTGTTCATGGTTTTCATGTTTTTGTTTTTGGGCGTGACCGGGCCGGGCGACCTTGGAAGGCGGGAGTCGCCCGGCGCGGCTGTCTAGGGGTGGGATGGGAACGGGCGGATCGGGTCAGGCGTTGAACACACCTGAGAGGGAGATGGGTCGGAACTTACGTTTTTGGGGTGATGGACGGCGGCGGTGACGGTAGCCTTGGCGTTGGAGCTGGAGCAGGTTGAGACGGTGGCTGACGGTGCCGGTGCTGAGGTTGAGCCAGCGAGCAATTCGGCGGATGGTCCAATGGCAGTCGTGACGGAGGTACCAGAGGCGAGCGTCTAATTCGGGGTTGAGGATGTCGTTCAAAACTGTTGTCCTCACTATATAGGCCAAATGTTCAAATATTTTCCGCAAGTGGTGATTTGATCGTGGGTTAGTCTTCCGTCGCAGGTTGACAATTTTTTCGTTTGCGGCGTTGGTAGCGTTCGATTTCGCGTTGGAGTGAGCGGTAGTCATCGGGTAGGAGGTCGGTGTAGAGGTCTTGGCCGTGGAAGATCTGGAGTTTTTGGATGGCGAGTGCGGAGGGGGAGGGTCCCCAGGCATCGAAGTTGTCGTGATCGAGGCATTGGCCGTCCTGGAAGGCGTTTGGGGGGTTGTAGACGTTGCAGGTGGGACAACGGACCATGGCGGTATTTTCGGGCCCGCCTGGAGGGAAGGCGTTGCGGTCGTGGTATCGGTAGACGAAGGCGCAGCCGTTGGAGGTGATATCGAGGGCGGATTTGATTTGCTCGTCGACCCAGGGTTCGCTGGGGGTGGTGGTACGGAGTTTTTGGCGGAGGCGGGCCTCTTTCCATTTGGAGAGGCCAGCGCGGGGAGGACGGTTGGAAGGGCCTGGGGCGAGGGTGGGGTCGCGGCGAGGGGTTGACATGAAGGGCTCCTTTGAGGAGAGGTGTGAGGTGAGATTCCGCCGGTTCCCTTGCCGGCGGGACGAGGGGAGTACCTTACATAAACCTAACAATAAGATCAAGAATAAAAGTTTCTTGAGGTCATTTTTTTGGTTCACTATGATGGAAGTGGCGGATGAGGCGGGTTTTATGAAAGCTAAATTTTTTGGGGGATGATTGATGACCCGAGCGAGGGGAAAGAAATGCTAACCACGGAGCGGCTGTGATCCTGGAGCGCAGCGGATCTGAAAGTCGGACGATTCTCCGAAAACAGATCCTCCGCGTTGCTCCAGGATGACAACATTGAGGGTTTCAGCGAAGCATGTTTACGTTCCAACTGTGTCAGTATCTCTTATACTTTGGGTGTGCCCCGGTGCCTCAGCAACGAATCGGGTTAACGAGTGCCACCGGATGGTGACCGTGCCGTCCTGCTGCTGATTGCGACGTCCCATACTCCCCCCGCAAACAACTGCCATCAGCCCCATAATCCTTCCACGCCCCAGAACCCTCCCATCTTTCGCACTATTAATGCGGATTGCAGATTTCTCTTCTTTCCCCACCCCCCGGCGTTATGCAAATCAACAAAGCCAGCGTGCGTAAGGCGTCGATGAAGACACCAGTAGTTCGCTGCCCACAGGATGTACGGGCGAGGCTAAAGGGATGGCCAGCGATTTTTGGCTAAGCGTCAGACCGTGAGCGCAGTTGTGCCCCTCACTGTTTGCCGCGATGGAGATCCCCGATGCCCCGATTCGCTACAGTGATGTCTCAAGTCGCTGAAATCACGGTGTTTTTCGCGGCCGCAGCCGCCCTTGGCGCAGGTTTGCTCCACCTTCGGTGATCACCGGATAGTGGTATCTGAACGCGTGCTGCCCAGCACACAATCGAACAGGTAAAAAAACCTATTCGGCCAGTTCGATCGTTACGACCAGCCCCTTGGATGTCATCTGCTCCTGATATAACTCGGCCCGCTCTTTGTGGGTGGTTAAAAGCAGCGCAACCCCCGTCTTGTGCGCCTCGACTGTTCGCTGCTGAGCATCCTGCTCATTCAACGGTGTAAGCTCCATTACCGTTTTAACGACGAAATGCAGATCGTTCTTGTCATCGTTGTGCAGTAGCACCTTCCAAGGCGGAAGCGGCTGGGGCGGCTTCTTCTGAGGGGCCTTTTTCGGCGCACGCTTCGGCTTAGCCGTCGCAGTGCCGGATTCGTCAGGGGTGGGTTGCTCTTTTTGATTCTCAGCCATGTGTATGCGCCTCCCGGCTTCCGACTACCAGTATACCCGCAGAACCTTCCCCGCGCAAGGGCTACGCCAAAGCCGGCTCACGGTTCATCCAGGACAAGCTTGCACGTCGCGTGCCCACTTGCCCAAACAACGTTACATTCTAGCCCATGTCGACCAGGATTATTGCCGGGGCCATGAGTGGGACCAGCGCGGATGGTGTAGACGTCGCGGTTGTCGAAGTCACCGGCGTCGGTCTGTCCATGTCCGCTAACCTGCTTGGGCGCCACCACGAACCGTATGTCCGTGAACTCCGGGAGCGCATCGCGGCAATTCGCCTTGCCGGAGGCGCCGACTTCCACACCCTGGCCGCTTGCGGGCGCGCCATCTCATTAACCTATGCCTCCGCGGTTTTCGGCGCGATGGATGTTGCCCGGCTGAAGGCAAATGCTCTGGCGGCGATCGCGGCCCATGGCCAGACGCTTTACCACCGTCCACCGGATACGATTCAGTGGATCGACCCCGCGCTCCTCGCTGCCGAGACCGGGGTGCGCGTGATCAGCGATTTCCGCCGGGCCGATTGCGCCGCCGGGGGCCAGGGAGCGCCGCTGGTTCCCTTCGCCGATTTCATTCTTTTTCGCGACCGCGCCATCAGCCGGGCGATTGTGAACATCGGCGGCATCGCCAATGTCACCTTGCTGCCGGCTGGCGCGGCGCTGGATCAAATCCGCGCTTTCGATACCGGCCCGGGAAATTGCATCAGCGATTATTTGATCCAGTCGCGTTTTCCGCGCGGGGCGGCTTTCGATACTGATGGCGGCATGGCTCTCCGGGGAAATATCTCGCAAGAAGTCGTTGAAGCCATGTCTCGGGATCCGTACTTCCAGAAGCCGCCCCCCAAATCCACCGATGGCCCGGACATGATCAACGCCTTTCAACAGGCGGTCGCCAGGACCGGGCTTTCCCTGTCGCTGGAAGACCTGCTCGCCACCGCCTGCCGGATCACCGCTGAGCAGATTCATCGATCGCTCGATGCAACTGGCGAGCCGTTCAATGGCGAAGTTGTGCTCAGTGGCGGGGGGGCTCGAAACCGCCGGCTTATGAATGAGCTTCGGTCCCTGATTGCCACGCTTCGCGTGACTGATGAATTGGGCATTCCCTCCGAATCGCGCGAGGCCATCGCCTTCGCGCTGCTGGGTGCGGCCCATCTCGATGGCGTCCCGGCTAACGTGCGATCGTGTACCGGCGCGACTCGCTCGGTGGTGCTTGGCTCGGTCACCCCCCAACCCTGACGCTTGTCATTACCCACAAGTTTTTTATCGTGGATGGATAATCAAACCCCCCCTCCCTACCCGCTCGCGGGCAGTCGCCAATTCCGCTCGCTTCCCCCG
>DAIRGS010000082.1:0-24211 GCA_036794395.1 Tepidisphaeraceae bacterium
GGGGGGCCAGGGGGGGCATGTTGCGGATCAGGCGCGGGACCCGCAGACGCCGCGGGCTTCGATGTCGTTTGGGAAGGCCAAGAGCGTTATTTTCCTGTTCATGTACGGGGGGCCTTCGCACATTGATACGTTCGACTACAAGCCGAAATTGTACGGGCTGGATGGGCAGACGATTCCGATCAAGACGTTTGGCCGGGGCGGGAAGAAGAACGAGGGGCGGGTCGTCGGGCCGAAATGGAAATTCAAGCAATACGGGCAGTGTGGCAAGATGGTTTCGGATTTATTTCCGAACGTGGGGGAGTGCGTGGACGATATCGCATTCGTGCATAGTTTGACGGCCGATTCGCCCATTCATGGGTCGGCAATGCTCCAGATGAATACGGGGAAGATCATTTCCGGGAGCCCGTGCCTGGGGTCGTGGGTGAATTATGGGTTGGGGAGCGTGAACCAGAACATGCCGGGGTTTACGGTGATGCTGGATCCGACCGGCGGGCCGATCAGCGGATCGAAGAACTGGTCGAGCGGGTACATGCCGGCCAGCTACCAAGGGTGCATCATGCGGTCGGCGGGGGATCCGATTCTCGATCTCAAGCGCCCGGAAACGATGACCGATCCGATGCAGCGGCGGATTTTGGACTCGCTTAAGGATTTCAATGGCGAGCACCAGCTTTCGCGGCAGGGATACAGCGAGCTGTCGGCGCGCGTCGCCAGCTATGAGATGGCGTATCGCATGCAGACCAATGCGCCCGAGGCGGTGGATCTGACGGGAGAAACCCAGAAGACGCGCGAGCTGTATGGGATGAACGAGAAACGGACGGAGGATTTTGGCCGACGGTGTTTGCTGGCGCGAAGGCTCGTTGAACGTGGGGTGCGGTTCGTACAGCTTTATGCCGGCGGGGCGCACAATGACGATAACTGGGATGCGCATGGCGATCTGGAGAAGAATCACAATTACCACGCCGGGCGGACGGATAAGCCGATCGCGGGGTTGCTTAAGGATTTGAAGCAACGGGGAATGCTGGAGGAGACGCTGGTGGTGTGGGGCGGGGAATTTGGCCGTCAGCCCACGGCGGAATATGCCAAGGGGACGGGGCGCGATCATAATGCGTATGGGTTTACGATGTGGATGGCGGGCGGGGGAATTAAAGGCGGGGTGAGTGTTGGGCAAACGGATGAATTGGGCGGAGAGGCGGTGCAGGATAAGTTTGCCGTGAAGCATCTGCATGCGACGATCTTGAATCAGCTGGGGATTGATCCGAACCGGCTGACTTATTTTTATGGGGGGTTGGATCAGAAATTGGTTGGAGTTGAGGGGGCGGAGCCGATTCGGCAGGTGATTGCGTAATAAGGTTGCGATGAGGATCGTTAGAGTTTGAGTCTCGCTCGGCACGGGCTGGAAGCCCGTGTCACGGGGCAGGCGGTTTGTTCGTGACACGGGCTTCCAGCCCGTGCTGTCGATGTGAAACGTTGGTGGCACGCCACTTGGAGAAACGATGAAAGCAATTTTGATGATAGGTGCGGCAGGAGTGCTTGCAGGTATATGCGCGACCGCGCGGGCGGATGAAGACCATTCCAAGTGGAAGGTGATGGCGCAGGACAAGGGGCATGTGGCGATTGTGAATGCCAAGGGGGAGGTGGAGTGGGAGGTGCCTTGCCGGGCGACTTCGCATGACATTTCGCTGCTGGCCAACGGGAATTATCTGCTGCATACGGGCGACACGACGATTGTCGAGATGACGCCGGACAAGAAGGTGGTTTGGAAGCATGTGTCGAAGGTGATGCCGGGGAGCAAGGGCATTCAGATTCATGGGTTTCAGCGGCTGGCCGATGGGAACACGATGGTGGCGGAGGCGGGGAACTGCCGGATTATTGAAGTGGATAAGGACGACAAGATCGTCAAGCAGTTTCCGATGCAGGTTGAGAACCCCAGCGTTCATAGCGACGTGCGGCTGGCGCGCAAGCTCGACAACGGGCATTATCTGATGGCCCACGAAAATGATGGGGCGATCCGTGAGTACGATGAGAATGGGAAGGTTGTATGGGAGTACAAGGTGGATCTGGCGGGCAGGCCGGAATCGCCCGGCCATGGGCCGGAGGGACATGGGAATCATGCGTATAGCGCGTACCGGTTGCCCAATGGCAATACGCTGATCGGGGCGGGGAATAACAACCGGGTGATTGAGGTGGATCATTCGGGGAAGATCGTATGGAGCATCAAGCACAATGAATTGCCTGGCATCACGCTGGCTTGGGTGACGATGTTGGAGGTGCTGCCCAACGGGAATGTGATCATCGGCAATTGCCATGGCGGGCCGGACAATCCGCAGTTGATTGAAGTGACGCGGGATAAGAAAGTGGTGTGGACCTTCAAGGACATGAAGCATTTCGGAAATACGACCGCGGCGGCGATGGTGCTGGGGATTGAGGGAAATGTGATTCGCTAGCCGCGCCCTTTGCATCAATTTGGCGACCCGTGAGGAGCGCGCGTGTGAAACGGCCGAAAGCGGGCTCCGTGAATTCCGCGCGTGAAACGTGAAGACGTGAAACGTGATAAGCCTTTTACGCCTTTGACGCATACGGAGTCTGTCGATGCCCGAGATGACGCTCCAGCAGGCTTTGGCGGAAGGCGAGCGCCTGGAGCGAACCGGGCAACAGGACGATGCGGCTGGTGTTTACCGGGCGATTGTCGAGCAGGTGCCCGGCTGTGCCGATGCGGTGTGCCGGCTCGCATTTCTGGTTCATCGAAGTGGGCAGGCGGACGAGGCGTTGAAACTATTTCAACGGGCGGCACAGCTGCGACCCAATTCAGCGGAATGTTTGGGCAACCTGGGCATTGCGCTGGCCGGTCAGCGGCGGTTCAAAGAGGCGGGCGATGTCCTGGCGCGGGCAATCGAGCTGGCGCCGGGCAATGCCGACCTGCACAATAACCTGGGCAACGTCCTCAACGAGTGCGGGCTCTGGGAGCAGGCGACCCACGCCTATCAAAAGGCAATTACGCTCAACCCGCAACAGCCCGTTGCATATTTCAATCTTGGAAACGCGCTTTACGAGCTTAGCCGGCCCAGGGACGCGATTTCTGCCCAACAGCGTGCGATAGCACTTAAGGGCGATTTTGCAGAGGCCTATGTAAGTCTGGGCAACGCGCTGTGCGATGATGGCCGCGTCGACGACGCGCTGGCGGCTTATACGCGAGCCATCGAGCTTCGCCCGGAACTGGGGGCGGCATGGGATGGCCTGGGCGTGGTGTACCGGGTCATGGGTCAAGCGCCTGAAGCCCTCGCGGCGCACCGGCGCGGACTGGAACTTTCGGGCTCGCAGGGACGAAGCGACGCCATACTCTCGGCCATGCACCTGGATCCGGCGATGGATTCGCGCGCCCTGTTGGACGCGCACGTTGAATGGAACGAGAAATATGCCGCTCATCTAGCGCATGTCGGAAGCGGCCATACGAACGATCCGAACCCCGAGAAGCGGATTCGAGTGGGATATGTGTCGGCGTACTTGAGTGGCCGGCCGGCTGGGCGGTTTATGTTGCCGCTGCTGGCGAATCACGATCACAAAAGTTTTGAGGTCTTCTGTTACTCCGATACCCGCGCGCCCGATGCCATGACCCAGCAATTACGCGCCGGCGCCGATGTCTGGCGTGAGACCGCCCGGCTCAGCGACGACGCCCTTGCGGAGCAGGTTCACCAGGACCAGATCGATATTCTGATCGACCTTGGCATGCACACGAGAAATAACCGGATGTTGGCTTTCGCGCGCAAGCCGGCTCCGGTTCAGGCGACCTATCTGGCGTATTGCTCGACAACGGGATTGCGCACGATCGATTATCGAATCAGCGATTCATACCTTGATCCGCCGGGGTCCGACGAATCGCTTTATTCCGAGCGAACGGTTCGGCTCGCGAGCTACTGGTGTTATCCGCCGCCGGTTAATGCGCCGGAGGTGGTACAACTTCCGGCTTTTCGCAACGGATATGTCACGTTCGGATGCCTTAACGATTTCAGCAAAGTGAGCGCCGTGACGCTCTCAATGTGGGCCGACATCCTGCGCCAGATGCCGACGTCGCGGCTGGTGCTGCATTGCATCGAAGGCACTCATCGGAATCGAGTACTTGCAGCACTGGGTGTGGAGGCGGGGCGGGTGGAGTTCGTGGGAATGGTTCCGGGCAGCCAGTACTTCGCGCAGTACGGACAGATCGACGTGGCACTTGACCCCACGCCCTGGTGCGGCGGGACAACGACATGCGATGCCCTGTGGATGGGCGTGCCGGTCGTCACGCTGCGCGGCCGAACCGCGGTCTCGCGCGGGGGCGTGAGCATTCTCGGTCAGTTGGACCTGCGGGAGTGGGTGGCGAATCAGCCGGACGAGTATGTCCAGATCGCCCGCGCGCTGACCGTGGATTTGCATCGGCTCTCGGAGATTCGGAACGGGCTGAGGGATCGGATGCTCAGCTCCCGCTTGATGGATCAGAACGCGTTTGCCGGGGAGTTTGAAACGGTGCTACGGGAGATGTGGAGAAAGTGGTGCGCGGGTCGATGAGCCATCTCCAGCAGGTCTTCCCGACCTTGCGGCTGAATGAGCAGTTTCCTCATCCGGCTTTTTCTCGATGAGAGTTGCGCAAGGCACTTAGCTCGGATAAAACCTGTTCCCCATCCAGCGGGGTGCCGCTCTGTTCACCCTCTTGAAGGAGTGCATCGAGTTCGCCGGGAGAGAATTCCTCCAAGGCTTGCAACTGTCGCAGGGAGTCGAGGCCGGCGCGAACCGCATCATCGGCAGAGGCGTAGCCGCCGCGTTGTACGCAGTCTTCGATGAGTTTGTGAGTTTCAGGGTTTAGCAATTCTGCCCTTTGGATCACTTTCTGAGAGGTAGTATATCATCTGTGGCCTGACTGTTACGTGGAATCAGGGAAAGCGGTCGTGTATTTGAAACGAATCCTCGATCTTGTCATCCTGGAGCGAAGCGAAGGATCTGAAATTTGAGCGGTTTACCGGCGATCAGATCCTTCGCTTCGCTCCAGGATGACACTGGGCAGCTTATCCAACAGGGGATTTCAACAGAGCAATCTTATTCGTCATTTAAATTTCGAGTTTGGTCATTTTGCCGCGTACTCCTTCGGTTGAGTCTCACCCCCATCCCACTATAATCCCCGCCTTTCCCAAACGGAGCGGGACGCGTATCAATGGGTTTAATCGTTCAGAAGTTCGGCGGCACCAGTGTCGCCACGCCCGAGCGCATTCACGCGGCGGCGCGGCGGGCGGTCGCGGCCAAGAGCGCGGGTAACCAGGTCGTGGTCGTCGTCAGCGCCATGGGCGACAGTACCGATGACCTTATCGCGCTGGCGAAGCAGGTTTGCGAAAACCCGCCCAAGCGCGAAATGGATCAGCTCCTTGCCACCGGCGAGCAGGTGACCATCGCCCTCATGGCCATGGCCCTTCATGGCCAGGGCCACGAAGCCATCAGCTTCACCGGCGGCCAAATTGGCCTGGTCACCGACAACGCCTTCTCCAAAGCCCGCATTCAATCCATCAACAAACAGCGCATTTTCGAGCAGCTTAATGCCGGCAAGATCGTCATCATTGCGGGGTTTCAGGGCGTTACGCCTGAGGGCGATTACACTACCCTGGGCCGCGGCGGGTCGAATGCAACGCTGGTGGCCGTGGGCGCGGTGCTCAAGGCCGATGTCTGCGAGAATTACACCGACGTGGACGGCATCTACACCGCCGACCCGCGCATCGTGAAATCGGCCCGCAAGATCGATCGTATCAGCTACGATGAAATGCTCGAGCTCTCGGGCTTGGGCGCTTCGGTCCTGCAAACCCGAGCCGTCGAATTTGCCAAGAAGTACAACGTCCCCCTGCACGTGCGCAACAGCCAGAACGACAACCCCGGCACGTGGATCGTCGCGGAGACTCCCAACATGGAACACATCGTCGTATCCGGCGCGGCACTCAAAAAAGACCTTACGCGCGTCACCATTAAAAGCGTCCCCGACCGGCCCGGGATCGCCGCCAAAATCTTCGCCGATATCGCCACGGCTAACATTGTTGTCGATGACATCATTCAGAACGTCATGGACGACAACACCGCCAATATCTCCTTCACCGTCGAGCACGGGGACCTCTCCGACATCCGCCCCGTTTGCGATCGCCTCTGCAAGGAACTGGGCGCCAAAGCCGCCGCCATCTACCACGGCGACCTCGCCAAGGTCAGCGTCGTCGGCGTCGGCATGCGCGTCCACACCGGCGTCGCACAACTCATGTTCAAAACCCTCGCCGACGCCAAGATCAACATCCAGAACATCACCACCAGCGAAATCAAAATCAGCTGCATCATCAACAAAGACGACGGGGCCCGGGCCCTGCAACTCGTCCACGATGCTTTCGAACTGGGAAAAGCAAAATAAGACTGTTTGCCACAGACGACAGCGCGGCCGGGCCGCAACCAAAAAGAGATGCAACCACGGAGGCATCGAGGCACGGAGGCGCGCTTGACTAACGGACAGCGCCGCAACGGTGGCAGGTTAGAAACGTTGTGGCAAAGAAGATTTGCGCAGGCCGCGAAGAATTGGACGCTTCGCAATGCAGATGAAAAATACGAGAATCAGGGTACTCAACGCCTGGTCTTATCTGCACGCTCCAAATCCCTGGCTTTGACAATGTTTACCGTCCGGCAGTTGCCGCAAGCAGTTCTCCCAAGCAAATTCGATCAGCTGTTGGGACAGCGAAGTCCTTCAAACTGGAATCATGGAGCGTCAACGTCCGTTTCGTCAATCAGGCGTATCCTTCGTTCATTTATTTCGATAAGGATCGAGTCCAGCTTGGTGGGTGTAACCATCTCGTCCGGCAGTAGTTCGTTAAGCATCTGATACGTGAGAAAGCCATTCCGCTCGCCCAGGCGTAACACTGCTTCTACCCGGTTGTTTGAATCTTCCGCCGAGGAGGCCATGCGTTGAAATCGTAGGCCTCACGCCGATTTGAGGCAATGAAAATACCCGCGGGCTGAGTAAACGGGTCAAGGGTCAAGGGCTTTTGTATTTTGACATTGAATTATGCGGAGGGGTTCGGTGTTGCCGTCAAGCACTCGGAACAGACGCCGCTCGTGTCGCCCGTGAGAACACTCTTGCCGACGGCTATGATCCAACTGTTAAACGAACGGCTACTTGGAAGATTTTTCAGTCGCATCCCTGATGCGGACTTCAAACGTTGCGGGAGCCACGTTGCCTTGCTTCCACGCCGGAAACGAAACCGTGACCTTGGCGTTGCCCGTCGCGGCTTCGGGCGGAACCCGCACGGGGCCGTAGAACAGACTCCCGCAGCAGCGCTGATCCAGCACGACCTGTAATTTGATCGGAGGTTGCGTCGCATCCTTGTGCGCGAACTCAAAGTCGGCCTTGGGATGTACATTGGCGGGCACATCCCAGTTTGCCAGCTCAGCGAACACGGGATCGTCGCGTCCTCGTGCCGGCAGGCCGAACGTGCCAATCTCCACGCGGAACGAATTCGCATCGGAATCGCGGTCCAGCAAAACGATCCCACTCGTCGAGAACGTAAGCGGGCCGTCGAAATGGCAGATTTGGGCGTCCGCGATCCGTCGGGAGAATATGACCTGCATCTCCGTATCGCTGCCGTATCGCCAGAGGGAATCTGGTGTGGAGGAAGTCACTGCCTGCCAGAGCGTAGCCTTGCTTGCCGGTCGTCGGAGCGTGGCGAATTCCCAACCTTTCTTTTGGTGGTCTTTGAGAATCCTCTTGTCGTCATCCGTTTTGGGAACGAAATCCTTGTCGCGAACCCAAAAGTCCAGATGCAGGCTCAATCCGGCAATCTCACCGATGTCGAAGGAGTTCGTTCCTTTATAGAACCATGGTTCCTGCAACTTCTTGGTCCCTCCGATATCCAGCGCGACTCGCTCGTTCGCTTCCGTCAGGTCGCCGTTGCTGTTGCGATCAACGTAGAGAACGTCACCGTCCACGACAAGCCAGACGCGTTTTTCTGCGTTCGGGCCGAAGACGAGCAAGGCGTAGTACGGCTCGGTGTTGTACTTGGGTTCCTTAACGAGCGAGCGGTCGATCTTCGTCAGGTCCGCGGCCCCGGATGGCAGGGTTGACCCGCTCAGCCAAAGCACCGAGAGCACAATCGCGATATGTCTCATGAGTGTTTTCGCCAATGGTCATCACGAGTGACACTTCACGCCGCGCAACGCGACGCGTGAAATCAGCGCCAGGAGAAGCGAAAACATTATAGGCAGGCACGAAAGGTCAATAGTAATGGCGGGTTATTTTGCGGCTCGGACTAAATGAGCGTGCGCGATTCCGCCGCATTGATTTTAAGTGGCACGGCCTTCCAGGCCGTGGCAGGGGGCGCTTCGGGTCAAACGCCGGTGAGATGTGGGAAAACCAAATTGCCTCGAAAAGGGCATTTTCTGGCGGGTAATTCAGAAGGTTGTCCAACTGTCGAAACTTGGTTTTCCCAAATCGGACCCGTCGCTGGAGATCATCTCCCTCGATCATGGACTGGAAGCCCATGCCACAAAAAGGCGCTGAATCGCGCACGGTCATTTAGCTCAGAGCCGAAGGCCCGGATGTACGCCACGACGATGCACGCCCGGTGAACAAAAAAACTAGGTCGGCAAACCTTGCTTGAGAGGCTCAGCCAAACCCGTCCTGCGCCAGTTGTAGTCGGTAGGAGACCACGAGTTTCTGCGAACAAGCGAGTTTCTCAAGTGAGGTTTGCCGACCTAGAAAAAAAGCCCTTGACCTGTTCGATACAGGCCGGGGCTCATTAGTCGGATTTCATTGTTGCACTACCTGTCATCCACTGTTGGGATAAAGCCGACCGATGACGTAGAGGCCGAGACACCAGAGAATGAAAACCGCGCCGAACACGACAAAGGCGAGAATGAAGCATCCCGCGGGGCTCAACTCAGATAGCGACCAGAATGCGGCCGAGTTTCTTCGAGACAATCGTCGCACGCCGAGATACCCGACCACACCAACCGCGACCAACGTCCCAATTCCAATAACGGCCGGCGAGGTCAGAAAACTCCACAGTTCGTGCTCATATTGAACCCTCGTCAGAGCCACTACCTGAAATGTGAATCCCATCATGCCGTCCACCGGCCGTGCGGCCACGATGTATTCATGCGGAGGAGTTCGGGGGGATTGAACTGGATCACAGGTGATGTTTAGCATCTCAATGACCCAGAGTGTAGACCGACTCATCGACGGAAGGTGTGACAACGCTACTGTTTGGAACGCTGCTTTCGAGCACCGTTCGCGCGTCCTCCCACACCTTAAGGAAGTGCTTGTACGATGCGGACGGCGGATCGCCCGGGCCGTCTGCCGCGCTTTGCAGCCCGCGTTCGGTGACGACGATGCCCGGATCGCTGGGATCGTGCCATGAGCCGATCCAATGGCTTACCCCATTCATTTGCGCGGCGATGACGGTGTGGGACGCATCAGGGCCGAAGTTGACCTGCCGCGTCAGGTTGAAGAACCCGGTGGCGTTGAGCCGATCCGCGAGAAAGCCGACCTTATCGACCGCGATCTGCCCTCGCGTATATGGCGGACCTCCGAAGTGCCGATCAGCACTCCAAACGACCGTCCCATCTGACCAGATGCCGACAATCAATTTGCGGAGTTGGGCAGTGCCGGTCGGGGGAGCGTTTCCGCCGTGCTCCCACCAAATGGCGGCGACAGGTCTGACGCCAATTAGCCGCGTAGGGGAGGACTTGGCCGGAGCCTGTGTTTCAGACTTTGTCGAGGGGATGCTTGCTCGCTGTTCACGACACCCGAGCGTTGCGAATGCGATTACAGCGATCCACAGCAACCACGTGTGCGAGCGCCGGCACGAATTGGAATCGCCAAGGCGACCATAAGCAGTGCGATTCATGCCGATCTTCCCATTTTGACCACCGCCGTCCCGCATTCCGGGCAAACGCCGCTGGTGTTGCCGGTAAGGTCATATCCGCACGTGAGGCAGCATGACCCTTTGCGCCAATGAGATATCCGCTTGTAGCGAGATAGCACGCGAAAGGTTGCTATCGCTGGAAGTGCTCCAAAGGTCGCGAATAGCAGCCAATAACGGAATTTTATCGCGTACCGACCGTCGATGCCGTCCGGCCCAAATCCGGAGCCGTAACCGTACTGCACGCCGAACGCTTCGTGGAAGGATCCGGTACAGAGTTTTTGCATATCAAACATCCCCCCTTGCGCGCCGCCGCCGCGCTCTATGACCCAACTGTGATTGACGGTCGGCATGATGTCCTGCCGCAATTGCTCCGCTACTTCGTTAGACACCCGCAACCCGAGTTTGTATACGGAGACCCCGTCCGACCCTGCCCACAAAGTCCATTGGCGAATTATCATCCCTTGCGAATCCTCATGCAGCGAGACCCGCGACAGGCTTTCATAGAACGATCGGTTTCTGATCCAATACACCACCGTTGTCAGCCACAACAGCAGTGAAAGGACCAAGGCGAAGTAGGAGAACTTTCGTTTCATACCGTACATCAGCTTGGAGCGAGACTGCCCTCGCACGTTCAGACCTCATCAGATCACCTACATTGTGCGCCTTTGTCGTTCACTCGCTCTGTCCAAGGTAATATTTCGCTCGTGACTCGACGCATTTTTACAATCGCTACGTTCGTGTCGCTCTTACTATGTGCGGCGGCAGTTGCGCTGTATTTCTGGAGCCAGGACCGTACACATTTGATGCAGGTCCACATCGGCACTTTCGCGATATACGCCAGGGCTGACTCGATTGGCTGGCGGAAGGTTGATGCCGGTGGCGTTCATGGCTGGGACTTTCCCTACGGGACCGTCATTTTGTTGACAATAGTTCTTCCCCTGGTTTGGGCTTACCTCCGGTTGTTTCCGCGCACTCCCGCCAAGGCGCCTCCAATCGGCGCGAGCCCGGCTTTGCTGGAAGAACTGCGAATAGATAAGGAAATTCGTTTCCTGCTTCCTCCGGCCATGGCGATATATTGCATAATTGGCTTGGCAGCATTGGGGTTTGAGGCGCGTAACAAGGCCGTGTGGGTCATGGTTGCGCCATTGGAATTACTGCTGATCGCCAACTTGCGCGCCCGGCGTCTTCTTAAAACCCGCTTGATCCGCCTGCGGGGCAAGCTCTGCCCCCAATGCGGCTACTCCCTCACCGGCAATGTCAGCGGGCTGTGCCCAGAGTGCGGCACCCCTATCGCTCAGCAAGCAGTTCCCTGACAATCGATAAGGCAAAAGATTGATAAATGTTCTGTTGCGGGGCGGAATAATAGGACATTTCAGGGTATTGATCCCAAAAACACTCTATTTTCGCGTTCTTGCGCGATCCGTTCATCTTGACCCCAATCGCTTTTACCGGTTATACTTGCGGGTCTTTTCGGTTCGGGCTTGGCGGCCCCTTGGTAGGTCGCGATGATGAGTTGAGTGCTTGCGAAAGGAGCTGGGTTCCCTCGTGGCAAAAGCAGTATCGAAGCGACCGCTCCCGTCCAAATCTAAGCCTGTCGCCAATCATAAGGCGGTGGCCAAGGCCGGCGTATCCAAGCCGTCCAAGCTACCGACAGGTAAGGTGTTAGCTCCCAAAGCAGCCCTTGGCAAAGCAGCCGTACCTAAACTGATTCCCAAGGTCGTTGCAAAACCCTCAAAGGCGAACGGCACCAACGGGGCGAACCATCATGTCAAAACGGCCAAGGTGATCGACGACGGACCCAAGCTCGGCTCAATTGCCGGGCGCAACCTGCCGCCGGCCAAAGCGCCCCGGCCGATTCCGACCAACGAGGCCATGATCGCGGCTCCGGTTCCAACAAATAACAAGCCCCGGAAGAATCAGGCGGGGTTGCTGACCAAGGAACTCGAGCATTTCCGCGACCTTCTCCTGGCCAAACGCGGCGACATCGTCGGCGATATGAGCGCCATGGAACGCGAGGCCCTTCGCACCAGCGGGGGCAGCAATCTGTCGACCCTGCCGATCCATATGGCCGACATGGGCACCGACAACTACGAGCAGGAATTTACCCTCGGCCTGGTCGAGACAGAGCGCAAGCTCCTTCGCGAGATCAATTACGCCCTGGCGAAAATCCAGAACGGAACCTTCGGTATTTGCGAAGGGACCGGCAAGCCGATCAGCAAGGCCCGGCTCGAGGTGCAGCCGTGGGCCAAGTATTCCATCGAATACGCCAAACAGATGGAGCGCGGCGGCAGGTAAGCTTCGTTCCTGCGTCGAAACGAGGGGGCGTAATTCTATTTCCTAAATGATCGTGCCTGATTCGGCATCTTGGCAGCAGGTGAAATCGGTATCGCGGTGGTTTGGCAAGGCGAATTGCAGCGCTCTGAGAAGCCGGGGTGGCGCGGGGTACCTCTATACCCCGGCGTGGGGGCTTTGCGCGATGGGACGCGGCAATTGGGGTGGGGGTGGCACAGGGTGATTTGAGTGAGTGGCGCGTGATTCCGCACATTCATTTAGTTGCAACTGGCGGGGGAATCGCAAATCGTCGCTGGCGAATCTACAATCCCCCTTATGTCCGATTTGTTGCGCCGAACCTTGTTCTCTCCGCTGTCGCTGGCCTGCTTCGTTTTGACGGCGGTGATTGGGTTTGGCCTGGATCAATGGAGCAAGCACGAGGCGTTTGCGCGCCTGTGCACCAGCGTGGTGTGGTACGACGGCAAGCCGCAGCCTGAAGGGCGGCGGACGGTCACCTTCATCCCCGGCCTGATTGATTTTACGGTGACGACCAATCAAGGGGCGGTTTTTGGGGTCGGGCAGGGGCAGCGCACGCTCTTTATCATTGTCTCGGCGGCGGCAATCCTGTTCATCGGCTACTTGTTTATCACCAGCGGAAGCCAGCGGATTTATCAGATTATTCTGGGCATGCTGCTGGCCGGAGTGCTGGGCAATTTGTACGACCGCCTGCGGTACAGTTATGTCCGCGACATGATTCATGGGCTGCCGCGTTCGAATTTGTTTCCATATATCTTCAATGTGGCCGACACGCTGCTGTGTGCGGGCGTGGGGTTGATGGTCGTCTACAGCCTGTTTCACAATCCAAATCGCCAACGGCCCAACGTGGTCAAGCCGGAGACGGCTTAACCACGGCGAATGCCTGCCTTGCGTAATCGAGGGAACATGCACCGTGTCCACCTGATGGCGTTGGTGTGTCCGCTGATGGCCCTGCTCCTGGTGGACGTTGCTCAGGGCCAGACCACGCGCCCTCAGCCCACCACGCGATCGGCTGCAAAGCCCACTTCACACACGACGCGCACGATCGAAGGATGGACCGTTCGCATTGATGATCGATTGCTGGCCGATCCCAATCGCGCGCTGGGCGAACAGGCAATCAAGCTACTTACCAACCGGCTGGCCGACATCGTTTGGGTTGTACCGGCGGATAAAGTCGAATGGCTTGCGAAGGTGCCGATCGTTCTGGACCTCACCAACGGCGCCTTGCTCACGGCCCAATATCACCCCAGCGCCGGCTGGCTGCGGGAGAATGGATACGACCAGTCGCTGGCCCATTGCGTTCATATCCCCGACGCGGCTTATTTTGCTTCGGGGAAAATGTCGTATGAGCAGCCGTGGGCGGTGCTGCATGAGTTGGCGCATGCGTATCACGATCAGGTACTGGGTTTCGATGAGCCGCGAATCATGGCGGCGTGGCATCGGTTCGTGAAGTCGGGGAAATACAAATCGGTCCCTCACATGAACGGCCGAATGCGCGAACACTACGGCCTGACGAATCAAAAGGAATTCTTCGCCGAGATGACCGAAGCGTATTTTGGGATGAACGACTTTTTCCCGTTCAACAGCGCCGAGTTAAGGCGGGAGGAGCCGGAGCTATTTCAGCTGATGCGCGAGATTTGGGGGAAGCTGCCGAACGAGTGAGAGAGGATGAAGTGGAGGAGGGAGTGGGGGAGGGCAGGGCGGCAGCATGTAGTTTTATCGCCGTAGTCGTTCCACGAGGTAGTCGCGGTCAATGGAGCAACGGTCGCGGTCGCCTGGGCGTCCATGCCAAACTCCTTGGCAAGAGAAATAAATTAGAACACCCGAGGCCTCGTAACAAAATCCCACCCTAACCAAGCATCCGACAAGGCGCAAGCGCAAGATTAAGCAAAACTACATGCCGTTGTCCTGAAGCCTCCCCCCCTTCAGCTATATGGAGGGGTTGTTGAAACAACACGGACGGGGACGATGAGTACCTAGGGTTAGCGGTTTTCGTGTGCACATAGTTTAGGTTGTAAACGCCCACGGACGGGCTAAAGGAAAGCGAATGCTCACCATTTACGGGAGCCGTTCCCGGTTTTGCGACGGGGTTTCACGGCGGAACTTCCTGAAGATCGGTACGCTGGGTTTGGCGGGACTGTCGTTCCCCCAGTTGCTCCGGGCGGAAGCGGCGGCGGGGATTTCGCAGTCGCACAAAGCCGTCATCATGATCTTCCTTCCGGGCGGGCCGGCCCACCAGGACATATTCGATCTGAAGCCGCAGGCGCCGTCGGACATCCGCGGCGAGTTCATGCCGATCGGCACCAACGTGCCGGGCATGCAGATCTGCGAGATGATGCCGCGCTTGGCCAAGATGGCCGATCGCGTTGCGCTGATCCGGTCGATCGTCGGCTGCTCGGGCGATCACGACGCGTTTCAATGTTTGACCGGCCGGTTGAAGCGGCAGATGCCGCCGGGGGGATGGCCCAGCCTGGGATCCTTCGTTTCGAAGATCCAGGGACCGGTGGACAAAGCGATCCCGGCCTTCGTGGGGTTGTCGCCGAAAATGGGGCACATGGAGTGGGCGGACAACGGTCAGCCGGGCTTCCTGGGAATCTCGCACGCACCGTTCAGGCCCGAGGGCGAGGGCAAAACGGATATGGTGTTGAACGGTGTGACGCTCGATCGGCTGAGCGACCGCCGGGCGCTGCTCGGCAGCCTGGACCGGATGCGCCGCGACGTTGATTCCAGCGGCATGATGGAGGGGCTCGACACGTTCAACCAGCAGGCGATGGGCATGCTCACTTCCAGCAAGCTTGTCGAAGCGCTGGACCTGACACGCGAAAATCCGAAGCTTGTCGAAGCCTACGGCAAGGGCAACCCCGCCAACCGCGACGACGGCGGACCGCGGTTGACCTCGAATTTCCTCGTCGCCCGCAGGCTCATCGAAGCCGGGGCGCGGGTGGTGACACTGGCCTTCAGCCGGTGGGATCATCATGGCAAGAACTTTCCTCAACTCCGCGAAGATCTTCCGCTGCTCGACCAAGGGCTCACCGCACTGCTTCAGGACCTGCGCGAACGCGGGATGGAAAAGGATGTTTCGGTGATCGTGTGGGGCGAGTTCGGCCGCAGCCCAGCCATTAACAAAGACGGCGGACGCGATCACTGGCCGCGCGTTTCCTGTGCATTGCTTGCCGGCGGAGGGATGAAAACAGGGCAGGTCATCGGCGCGACGGATCGACTGGGCGGCGAAGCGACGGAACGTCCCGTTCAGTTCGGCGAAGTCTTCTCCACGCTCTACCACAACCTCGGAATCGATACGAGCAAAGTCACCTTGCCGGATTTGGCGGGTCGGCCCCAGTATCTCGTGGACGGGCAGCAGCCGATTCGGGAGCTTGTGGGATAGATTTGGCCGAAACGCGCGTTACACCCGGTTCCTCATATCCGTGTAAACCGCGCCCCTGGCATCCGATGAGACGGAGCGACATGCGATTTCTGGCGGTTTCAATCGGGTTTTGCGTAGTTGCCGCTGTTGCCGGACCAATCCGCGCGGCGAACCAACCCAAAACGGGGACAGAGCTTGCCGCTCAAAATGTCGGCCAACTGGAATCACTGGCCGTCTTTCACGGCGAATCGGGCTCCGCCGGACTTGTGCTTCGCGGTGCCGACGCCCGGCAGCAGTTGATCGTCACCGGTTCTTTCGCGGGCGGCGTACAGCGCGATCTGACGCACCAAGTCCGGTACGAGGTATCGCCGGCGGGTGTTGTTGACGTGGATCACCACGGTGTGGTAACCGCGGTTGGGGATGGGTCGGCGACCATCACCGTGAAGCAGGCTCAAGGCCCTGCCACGACACTTGGGGTCACGGTCGCGCAGTTCTCCACGTCGGCGCAGGTCAATTTTCCGAACCGGATCGTTCCGATCTTCACGAAGCTGGGCTGTAATTCCGGCGGCTGTCACGGCAAATTGAGTGGCCAGAACGGGTTTAAGCTTTCGTTGCTGGGGTTCGAGCCGGGGGAGGATTACGAGCATCTGGTGAAAGAGGCGCGTGGCCGCCGAGTGTTCCCCGCGGCGCCGGATCGGAGCCTGCTTCTTCTCAAGGCGACCGGGGTCCAGCCGCACGGTGGAGGGAAGCGACTCGACACCGACAGCGACGATTACCGCGTGCTGATTCGCTGGATTTCCCAGGGGATGCCCTACGGAAAGGCCGACGCCCCGACGATCGCCACAATCGACGTCTTTCCGAGCCGGCGCGTGATGAACCGGGGCGGCGATCAGCAGCTGGCCGTTACGGCGCGATACACGGACGGGTCGTCCGAGGACGTGACGCGCGCGACGCTCTACCAGGTGAACGACGCGGATATGGCCAGCGTCGGCGGCGACGGGCGCGTGCAGATTCAGCAGCAGCCGGGTGACGTGGCGGTGATGGTGCGATATCAGGGGAAGGTGGCGGTGTGCCGGGCCACAGTCCCGCTGGGCGCGCCGACGGACAATCTCCCACTGGCCAACAATTTTATCGACGAGCTGGTCTTCAAGAAGCTGAAAGATGTTGGGATGCCCGCGTCGCAAATCTGCTCCGACGCCACGTTCATCCGCCGGGTGACGATCGACATCGCGGGGCGGCTGCCAACGCCGGACGAGGCGGCGCACTTCGTTGCCGACACTGGCCCGGCCAAGCGCGGCAAGTGGATCGATTCGCTCCTCGCCGGAACCGACTACGCCGACTACTTCGCCAACACGTGGTCGGCGCTGCTCCGCAACCGGCGGACTCAGCCCACCTATGCGCGCGGGACGTTCGAGTTTCATGACTGGGTGCGCGACAGCCTGGTGTCGAATAAGCCCTACGACCAGTTCGTCCGGGAAATCATCACCGCCAGCGGCAACGTTGACGATAACCCGGCCGCCGGCTGGTACCGGCAGGTGAAGGACCCCAATCAGCAGTTGGAAGACGTGGCCCAGCTTTTCATGGGCATGCGGCTTCAGTGCGCCCAGTGTCACCATCACCCGTTCGAGAAGTGGAGCCAACAGGACTATTATCAGTTCGCGGCCTTCTTCTCGCGCGTCGGCAGGAAGGGCGATTTGCAGGCGGGAGACGACGCGATTTTCCACCGCCGCGGCGCGCCCTCGGCGACGAATCCGAGGTCGCGACAGTCGGTGAAACCGGCGGGGTTGGGCGAGCGGCCGCTGGAAGTCTCGGCCGACGAAGACCCGCGCGTTCTCCTGGCCGACTGGGTGACGCGCCCGGAGAACCCGTTCTTCGCACGCTCGCTGATCAACCGCTACTGGAAGCATTTCCTGGGGCGGGGAATCGTGGAACCCGAAGACGACATGCGCGAGACCAACCCGCCGAGCAATCCGGAATTGCTGGACGGGCTGGCCCGGCATTTCATCGAGAGCAGGTATGACTTGAAAGAATTGGTGCGGACGATCTGCCGGTCGCACACGTACCAGCTCGATTCGGTTCCCAACGAATACAACGCGGTCGACAAGCAGTATTTCTCGCGGTACTACCCCAGGCGCGTGGCCGCGGAAGTGTTGCTCGATTCCGTGGACGCCGTTACCGGCACGGTCAGTAAATTCGACGGGCTTCCTTCGGGCACGCGGGCGGTTCAGTTGCCGGATAACAGCTTCAATGCCAGTTCGTATTTCCTTGAAGTCTTCGGACGGCCCAATGCCTCCAGCGCCTGCGAGTGCGAGCGCACAGATGCCCCGAGCCTGGCCCAGAGCCTTCACCTGCTCAACGCCAAAGACCTCTACGAAAAGCTGGCGTCAGCCGACGGACGGGCCGCGAAATTTTCGGCCGGCGACCCGCGTACCGACGAAAACAAGGTTCGCCAGCTCTATCAACTCGCTTTCAGCCGCGAACCCAACGCGGGCGAGATCTCCACGGCCGTGGGCTACATCGAGCGTTCGATCGCTAAAGGCGTTGCCAAAGAGGACGCGGCGAAGAAAAAGCAGCGGGCTTATGAAGACCTCATCTGGGTGCTGATCAACACCAAGGAATTCTCGTTCAACCACTGAGTCGTACGGGCAGGAGGAACGAGATAATGGCGGGAGTCAATCGGGACCTTGCAGAGCAGCCGGGACGATCAGGAAAGTGTCGCACCTGCGTTCTGGCGGCGCCGTGGACGGTCGCGATTCTCTTCGCCACTTCGGCGATGGCTCAGCTCCCCGCCGCCCGGGTGACCGGGATCTTTCCGTCCGGGGGACGCGTCGGGACGAGCGTCGAGGTAACGGTCACCGGCACGGAGTTAGAGGGCGCGGTCGAACTTCGATTCTCGCGCCCCGGCATTCGCGCCACGCCCGCCCATGGATCTGAGAGCCGAACCGAGCGGAAGTTCACCGTGGCTGTTGGCCCCGACGTTCCCGTCGGCTTGTGCGAGGCGCGGTTCGTGGGTGCTTACGGAATCTCCAATCCACGTGCCTTTGCCGTGAGCGACCTCCCCGAGACCGTTCGAATTCCCGGCGCAAAGCCTGATGGACCTGTCCCGCTTGCCGTTGGCTCGATAATTAACGCACGCTGCATGGCGCGAGGGGTTGATTCTTATTCGGTCGCGTTGAAGCAAGGGCAGCGCGTGCTGTTCGTCTGCGCCGCGGGGGAGATCGACTCAAAAATATCGCCGGTGATGGTGCTGAGTGACAGCGCCTCGCACGAAGTCGAGCGTAGCCGGCACGGCGGATTGCTGGACTTCACCGCGCCGTCGGACGGAGCGTACACGCTTCAGGTTCACGACCTGCTCTACCGCGGCGGTTCGGACTGCTTTTACCGCCTCCAAGTTGGCATCGGTCCGCACCTCGACGCGATTTTTCCACCGGCGGGGCAACCGGGCACGAAGGCCACATACACGCTCTTCGGCCGCAACCTTCCCGGCGGAAGCATATCAGGCCTCCACGCCGCCGACGGCAAGCCGTTAGACCAATTGGAAGTCGAGATCGACTTGCCGGTGGAGGCGCATCGGTCGCTCGACACGTCGGCGCGGACGGGCACCGGCGGCTGGTCCGCCGAAGCCTTCGCATACCGCCTATCCTCCGAAAACGGATCATCCAATCCGATTCTGATCGGCCTGACGGATTCGCCGCCGGTGCTCGAACGCGAGCCCAACGACAACCCGGCCCAGGCGCAGAAGCTCCAGCCGCCGGCCGAAGTCTTGGGACATTTCTACCCGCACGGCGACCGCGACTGGTTTACCTTCGACGCGGCCAAGGGCGAGGCGTACTGGATTGAAGTGTTCTCGCAGCGAATGGGCCTGCCCAGCAACCCGTTTGTTCTCGTACAGCACGTCACCCGCAACGACAAGGGCGTCGAGCAGACTTCCGACGTGCGGGAGCTTTCCGGCACCGACGCCAACCTGGGCGGGCCTGCCTTTCGCACGTCGACGCGGGACGGCGCATTTCGCTTCCAGGCTGGGGAAGCAGGGACGTACCACCTGATGGTGCGCGACCTGTTCAACACGGCGATCGACAACCCGGCACTCACTTATCGCCTGTCGATTCACAGGGAGCGACCTGATTTTCGGATCCTCGCCCTGCCGATTGTAAGTGCGAACAACGAGGTGCCGCTATGGTCGCCGTTCCTGCGGCAGGGGGGCGCTGTTCCGATGCGGCTGATCCTGTCCCGGCAGGATGGGTTCGAAGGTGAAGTGCGCGTCGATGTTGAAGGATTGCCAGCCCACGTTAAATGCGGCGGTACGACGATCGCGGCGGGCCAGAATGTTGGCACGCTGGTTCTCACCGCGGGAGATCACGCGGTGGATTGGTGCGGGCCGGTGCGAATCGTCGGCCACGCGAACGTGAATCATGAGGATCTCACGCGAGAGGCGAGCGTCGGCGCGGTAATCTGGCCCGTGCCCCCGAATCCGCAGGAACGGGCGATCTCGAGACTGGCCGAGGATTTCACGTTGGCCGTGAGCGGCGAGGAACAGGAGCCAATCGCGTTTGACCTAAGCGATAAACCGTATGAGGTCAACGTCGGCGGAAAGGCGAAGATTGCCGTGAAGATTCGGCGGAGCCTGGCCGTCAATACGCCGGTCAAGATTACCGCCGGTGGACTGGGAGTTGCTAATGCCGGCCCGGAATTGACCCTCGCGGCCGACGCCTCCGAAGGCACGCTCGAAATTGACGTCGCGCAGCAGAAGCTTTCGCCCGGCACGTACACGTTTTTCCTGCAAGCTCAGTCGCAAGTGACATACCTGCGGCGAAACTTCCCAACACCGGGCACGAAAGGCGATGCGAAGAAGACGCCGCAGAATCTGCAAGCGACGTGTTATTCTCCGGCGCTGATTCTCAACGTTGTTCCGCGAGGCAAGGCAAAGGAAAAGTAACGTGCGATCATCCCGCGACTTTGCGCGAACAGTCCTGGCCGTAACGCTCTGCGCAGCGTTCGCGCTGTCGTCACGGACGGCCGCCGGGCTTGGCGCGGACGACGTTAAAGCGATTCCCGTCGGCGATGTGAATCGTTCGACTCCGGTCGATTTTGAGAAGGACGTGCTTCCGATCCTGAGCACCAGCTGCCTGGCGTGCCACAACAAGAGCAAGGCCAAGGCGAAGCTGGTCCTGGAAACGCCGGCCGACATCCGCAAAGGCGGCGACAGTGGTCCGGCGGCCGTTCCGGGAAAAGGGCTGGACAGTCTATTGGTCAAGGCGGCGGCTCACGCGGCGGATGTGGATTCGCCGATGCCTCCGCCGCACAACAAGGCCAATGCTCCGGATCTCAACTCCGCGCAGCTCGGGCTGATCCGCTTGTGGATCGACCAGGGCGCCGGCGGGGAAGTCCGTGGCACCTCCGCCGCGCCCAAGTGGGTTACCCTCGTGCCGGGCGTGCAGCCTATCTATGCCGTGGCGGCAACGGGCGACGGGCAATTTGCCGCATGCGGCCGTGGCAATCGCATCGACGTTTACAACCTGCCCACCGGCCGCCTTGTGGCGCACCTGACCGACCCGCGGCTCGGCAGTGCCACCCCGGGCGCGGCGCACCGCGACCTGGTCGAATCCCTCGCGTTCAGCCCGGACGGAATGCTGTTGGCATCTGGAAGCTACCGCGAAATCAAACTCTGGCGTCGACCGTCGGCGGTGAAGAAGTTCGACCTGGCCGGGCTGGGTGAGGCGACGCAATGCGCCGCGGTCAGCCCCGATCTGAAGCTTGTCGCCGTGGGCGATGCCGATGGAAAGATCCGGCTGTTCAATATGTCGAATGGGAAATCCTCGGGTGAATTGAGCGGCCACGACGCGGCTGTCACGGCACTTTGTATTTCCCCCGATGGAAATCGCCTTGTCTCTGTCTCCACCGACATGACAGCGCGCGTATGGGACCTGCACGCACGGAGTCTCCTCTTCAGGATCGAAACGCCCTGCGAATTGCGCGCAGTGGCCTGGGTCAATGGCGGAAAGCGCTTCGCCGCCGGCGGCGCGGACGGGATAATCCGGCTTTGGACCGTCCCCAATTCCGTGGGGTCTGAGATCCGTCGCGCCACGGAACTCAAAGGCCACGAAGGCGCCGTCAACGCCTTGGCCGGCTTTCCGTCCATGGACAAGCAGATTCTCTCCGGCGGTGAAGACGGGACGCTTCGGATCTGGAATGTCGACAGCGGCCGGGTCCTTCGCGAGGTGAAACACGGTTCGGCGGTGATTGCGGTGGCTGTGAGCAAAGATGGAAAGCGATTTGCCTCGGCCGGCCTGGACAACGCCGTCAAGCTGTGGAACGGGCAGGATGCAAAGCAGTTGGCAGAATCCAGGGGTGATCCGGCGTTGTTTGCTTCCTCGGTCAATGCGAACCGAGCGCTTGCCTTGGCCATGGCCGAAATCGGATATTGCAAGGTGCGGGTCTCCGTCGCCGAAAAGGATGCAAAGGCCCAAACCGATCGACTTCAAAAGGCGAAGACTGCGCTCGCCGCGGCGGATGCCGATATCGTTGCCCGGCAGCGTGCCGCGTCCACGGCAAAAGCCTCACGCGATGCCGTTGATGCCCAAATCGTTGCGCGAAAGCGAACAGCGGACGCGCTCACCCAGGCGGAGGAACTTCTCAAGTCGTTGCAGTCATCGCTCGGTGCCGGCAAGAGCGGTGAAAGCGCCGGCGCTGAAGAGCTCGCGCAAGTCACCGCCGCCGCCGAGTCACTCAAGAAGGCCGCGGCTGCGCTTTCGGCGATGAAGCTCGATGACCGGAAGAAGACCATCGAGGCGGCACTTGCCAAGTCGACGGCAGATTTGAAGAAGTCGACGGCTGCAAGAACGACCGCGGCTCAGGAGGCCACCGCCGCCGGGCAGACCGCCGACGCCGCCGCCCAGCAGCTCAGCAATGCCATGGAGATTCTGAAAGCTGCCGAAACGGTCCGCGCGCAGCGCGAAACGGCAGTCGCGTCGGCAAAGCAGGCCTTCGCCCAGTCGGCCCGGCCAATGCGTTCGGTTGCATTTTCTCCCGATGGTTTGCTGCTTGCCGCCGCCGGGGACGACGGGATTATCCGCACCCTCTATTCCGAGACGGGTACGCTCTGCAAAGTGATTGCAGATCGCCAACCGGCGCTGCGCTCGGTCGCCTTCATTGGCGCCGGCGTGCTCCTGGCCTTTGACCAAGCGGGCCGCGCCGCGTCCGCCTGGGATCTGTCTTCCCCCTGGAAGCTGGAGCGCACGCTCGGCTCGGCCGATGGGCCGTCGCCCATCGCCGACCGTGTGACTTCGCTCGATTTCAGCCCGGACGGAAGCGTGCTGGCCTCGGGCGGGGGAATTCCCTCGCGCGGGGGAGAAGTGAAACTGTGGGACCTCACGAGTAATAAGCAGCCGCGATCCTTCGACGAGGTGCACGTAGATACCGTCACGTGCATTCGGTTCAGCCCAGACGGCAAGCGCTTGGCTTGCGCCTCGGCCGACCGTTTTGTGCGCTTGATCGACCCCGCCACCGGAAAAGTCGCGCTGTCTCTGGAAGGTCATCAGCACCACGTTCTGGGCGTCGCCTGGCGGCGCGACGGCCACATGATCGCCAGCGCCGGCGCCGACAACACGCTTCGCTTCTGGAATGCCGACACCGGCGAGCGGGACGCCATCGTGGCGGCGTTCGACAAAGAAGTCACCGCGGTGTGTTTCATAGGCGACGGCAATCTGGCTCTGGCGGCCTCTGGAGATGGGCTGGTCAGAGCCTTCAACGGCGACGGGGCCGAAGTCCGTTCGTTTTCGGGCCCGGCCGGCTTTGTTTATGCGGCTTGTGCCACGCCCGACGGGGCGATCATCCTGGCCGGCGGAGAGGACGGAATTCTCCGAGCGTGGGACGCTGGTACTTCACGACCGATCGCCAGTTTCAAACCTGAAGAACCTACTGTTCGCTTGATCCCGTAGGTTCTCGACGCGGCGAGGGTATGCAATTTCTGATTCAGCTCGCACTTTCCAAAGGCACTTGGGTCTCAGATATCATCAGCCAAATCACGCTTTGGAATAAATTCTTGGAGGTCGCGTTGTTGGATGGGCTGCGAGCCGGATCAATTGCGTTGTATAAATCCGGACTGGTGTCAGAGGAACTCCGCCATCACATCGATACCCTTGAACGATTAGCGAACGCTAGTCAGTTCTTGTCCCGCGTTTTGGGCTTCGTGACCTCTGGGCTTAGCTTGGGGCTGAACGGGTTAGCGTCAGCGGCACGAGATAATGTAGTCAAGTAGTCATGGGAGGTGTGATGCGATCTGAACGGTTCCTTCCAGCGATGCTCGCTGTTGCGATGCTGCTCGCAGGCGGCACTACAGCATTGTTTAGCGGACTTACCAAGGGCACGCCGCCAGCGACGGCCACCGCTTGTATCGCGTTGGGGGTACTCGTATACGTGATGGCCATTGGCTTTTTGTTGAGCGGGCTCGGTATTCTCCCCGAGAAGCGTCACGGAAACGACGGCAAAACGAAGATGCAAGGTTCGGATGTGGACCGGCACGACCCTGGCCAGCGCCCCCGATGACGATGCCTACGACGAGCAATACGGTCGCGCGAAGCTAGTGCTCTGTCACACAATGATTTTAGGGTAGACCGACTTCAGCTTGACCCGC
>DAIRGS010000403.1:0-5863 GCA_036794395.1 Tepidisphaeraceae bacterium
GGAGACAGGGAGACAGGGAGACAGGGAGACAGGGAGACAGGGAGACAGGGAGAATCGAAGGCACGAAGGGATTAGGTCCTTTCGTGCCTTTGCTATTTTCCGCCCAGTTCGGCGGCTCTTGCGGATTTGATTGCGGCGAGCTCTTCGCCCATTTTGTTCAGGAGGGTGATGATTTCATCGTGTCGGATGGAATCGGTGCCGGGCTTCCTTTCGATGAAGGTGAGTGTTCCGGTCGGTTCGAGGACGCAGTAATCGACTGCTTTGAGGGACATGATGCCCTGCTTATGAGCCGCGGCCAGGAGCTCGGCTTTTGAGATCAGTTCGCGATCGAGATGGTCTTTCTGAATGACGCCGTTTTTGATCAGCACATCCCCGCGCCCGGCCAACAGGCGTTGAAGCCGCCGGTTGCTTCGCGCCATTCGAACGACTGCATAATTGATTGCGATCAACGAGCCCGCCCCAATGATTCCGCCCAGGACGGTGTTGTCATCGCCGATGATCGCGTTTTGAACCGTGTTCGACAGGGTCATCAGTACGATGAAATCGAAGGGGTTCAATTGTGCCAGTTCCCGTTTTCCCGCCAGGCGCAGGCCGATCAGGAGGAAGAAATAAACGATCACCGGGCGGAGTATCTTTTCAACGAGGGGGATCGTCAGGGAAAACATATCGTGCCACATGGTGTGCATAAGGAATCCTCTTAATCAATGGGTTACCGTGTATCCGGAATGCGCGTGTTTTTTATCGCTTCATATCAATTGAAACTGTTGAAAGCTTCCGTTGGCGGCGGTGGAGGTCAAGCTTAATCGGTATGATCCAGCCGGAATGACAGGAGCTTCATGAGCGATGCAGCGGGCTGTCGAGAGCCTCCGCGACGGCGCAATCGCTTTTCAACAAACAATCTTGGAAGTGGCGTGTAATTCTCTTTGAAGAGCCCGGTTCGCAGAAACCTTCACCTGAAAGGAAACCCAAGCATGAGCGGCAAGCTCCCACACGTCGCGCTGGGTCTGGTGTTGCTCGTTTTGAGCGCATCGGCCTACGGCGCTGAAGGCGAAGCGCCGGCCAGTCCCGAAGTGACGGCAGCCATGCAGTCTTACTTCGATCAGTACAAGCTGGCAGGGATCATCGGGATCATCGCCGACAAAGAGGGGAAGGTTCACTACAAGAACCTGCTGGGCTACGCGGATGTCGAGGCGAAGAAATCGATCAGCGAAGACAATGTCTTCTGGGTGGCGTCGATGTCGAAAATGTTTGTCGGCGCTTCCATCATGATGCTGGTGGACGAGGGCAAGGTCAGCCTGGACGATCCCGTCACCAAATTCATCCCGCAATTGAGTAAATGGATGGTTGCTGAAGAAAAAGACTCATCGCATGTCCTGCTTAAACCGATGGTTCGCCCGGTGACGATCCGGCATGTGCTTAGTCACACAAGTGGCCTGGCGGGCACATCTGAGTTGCAGCAGGTGACGGGGGCGGACAGCACACCGCTGAAAGCCCGTGCGCTGAGTTCTGTGACCGGGCCGCTCCAGTGGCAGCCGGGCGAGAAGTACCAGTACGGCAATCAGGGCATGAACGTCGCGGCTCGCGTCGTCGAGATCGTCAGCGGCATGAGGTATGAGGCGTTTCTGCAAAAGCGGTTCTTCGATCCGCTGGGCATGACAGAGACCACTTTCTGGCCGAGCGACTCGCAGATCGCCCGGCTCGCGGGCGCCTACGGCCCGAACAAGGCCAAGAACGGTTACGCGCGAGGCGGTGTCGGCTTCCTGACCAAGCCGTTCAGCGATCGGGTACATCGTTTTCCCGAAGCCGCGGGCGGCCTGTTCTCCACCACGCACGATATTTTCCGCTATGGCCTGATGCTGGCCAATGACGGAGAATTGGAGGGCAAGCGTTACCTCTCGCACGCGGCGATGGACGAACTGCGAAAAGAACAGACTGGCAAGACCCACGTCAATTACAGCCTGGGCTATCATCTGCGCAATGGGATGTTCGGCCACGACGGGGCCTATGGCACCGATTTGTCAGTCAATCCCAAGACGGGCATGGTGGCCGTTTTCATGGTGCAATGCACCAGCGGCGACCAGTGGGCCGCCCGCGATTTGTTTCTCAAGACAGCCACACAAGTGTTTCAAAAGTGAACGGGCGACCTGCGTGGCACCCATGGAGTGTGCGGCTGTGCTGAACGTCCGACCGCGAGGTGGTGGGTGTATGAACATTGAATGCGGGAAACCCGATCGAAACGGGGACGCAGCTAGTTTCAAAAACTAGCTGCGTCCCCGTTTCGGTCTTGTTCGTGTCGCAGGTGGCTTACTCATCCGTCACACACCCCTCAGAAGCGCTCTTCACATTCTTGATGTACTTGAACAACGTTCCCCGGCTCGCTTTGAACGGCGGTTTTTTCCAGTCGGCCCGCCGCCGGCCCAATTCCGAATGGTCAACATTCATGTTGATCTCGTTTTTCACCGCATCGATCGTGATCATGTCTCCCGATTTAACGACGGCAATCGGCCCGCCGTCGATCGCCTCCGGGGTCACATGGCCGACGATGAAGCCGTGCGACCCGCCGGAGAATCGTCCATCGGTGATCAGCGCGACATCATTCAAGAATCCCGCGCCTGCCAACGCGGAAGTCGGCGTCAGCATCTCAGGCATGCCCGGCCCGCCCTTTGGGCCTTCATAGCGGATGACGATCACATCGCCCTTGGCGATCTGGCCTTTTTCCAGGCCGTGGAGCATGTCTTCTTCGGAATCGAAGACGCGGGCGGGGCCGGTGAATATTTCGCCTTCTTTGCCGGTGATTTTGGCGACGCAGCCGTCGGGGGCGAGGTTGCCGCGGAGAATTCGGATGTGACCAGTGGGTTTGATGGGCTGATCGAGGGGATGCACGATGTTTTGTTGGCCGGCGCCTTTTCCGTAGGGCGGCAGCTTGGGCAGCTCGGCCAGGTTCTGTGCGATTGTTTTGCCGGTCACGGTCATTTGGGACCCATCGATCATTCCGGCATCGAGCAGCAGCCGCATCACGGCCGGCGTGCCGCCGATCTTGTGTAGGTCTTCCATGACGTATTTGCCGGAGGGGCGGAAATCGCTGAGCAGAGGGGTTTCGTCGGAGACTTTCTGCCAGTCATCCAGTGTCAGATCGATGTTGAACGCCCGCGCCATTGCAATCGAGTGGAGCACCGCATTGGTCGATCCCCCCAGCACGATTGTCAGCCGCATTGCGTTGATGAAACTTTGGCGGGTGACAATGTCGGATGGCTTAAGATCCAGCTCAAGCAACCGTCGCACGGCCGCTCCGGCCCGACGGCACTCGTCGAGTTTTTCCGGATCATCAGCCGGGGTGCATGAAGAGTAGGGCAGTGACAACCCCATGCATTCGATGAACGATGACATTGTGTTGGCGGTGTACATTCCGCCGCACGCGCCTGCGCCGGGGCAGGATTTTGCGACAATGGTTTTTCGCTCGGCTTCGGTGATGGTTCCCGCCAGCGCCTGGCCATACGATTGAAACGCCGACACGACATCCAGTTTTTCTTCCGTCCCGCGGATGGCCGCACATCCCGCCCGAATCGTCCCGCCATACACCATTAACGTCGGCCGATTCAGCCGGCCCATCGCCATCACGCAGCCCGGCATGTTCTTGTCACATCCTGGAATCGTCACCAGCGCATCATACCACTGTGCCCCCATGATCGTCTCGATCGAGTCGGCGATGAGATCGCGCGACTGAAGCGAGTAGCTCATTCCATCGGTGCCCATGGAGATGCCATCGCTGACGCCGATCGTGTTGAAGCGCATTCCGACACAGCCGGCTTCTGAGACGCCCTCTTTCACGTAGTCGCCCAGCTTGGCCAGGTGCATGTTGCATGGGTTGCCTTCGTACCACACGCTGCCAATCCCCACCTGCGGCTTGTTGAGGTCGTCGGGGGTCAAGCCGGTCGCAAGGAGCATCGCCTGCGAGGCGCCCTGGCTGGCGGGCTGGGTGATGCGGGAGGAATACGGGTTTAAAACACGGCTCGCAGTCTCTTTCACTTGGGCAGCGGTCACAATCAGCTCCTGTTCTCTTTTGGATGAGCATGTAAGGGTATGCGAGTGAACGGCCGACTCCAAGCCGGCAAATTTCCGCAGATTTTGATTGACTCCAAGGTCATCAACTCTAGAATGTAGAGAACTCTATTTCGGACTGTCTTGCGACCTGTTGATGCGTTGGCGATCAGAATCGCCCGAACTCAAATCGATTGACCAGGAGCAACCCATGAGCGAAGTTCAACAAATCCGCGAAGACCTGCAATTCGTCCGCAACGCCGTGGCCCGCCGCGAGCGCACCGACACCCGCGCTCCACTTATCCTTTATCTCTGGGCCGCGTACATCGTCATTGGCTACACCCTGATGGACTTCCGCATTCAATATGCCGGCCTCTTTTTCGGGATCGGCGGGATGGTTGGCGGAATTCTCAGTTGGATCATCGGCCGCAGCTATTCGCGGAGCTCGGGCGAGATCGATCGCGCCTCGGCTTTCAAAGCGACCCTGCACTTTGGCGGCGGCATCATGATCGCATGTTTCTTCACCATAATGCTGACCATGCAGATCGAAACCTTGCGCGGCACCCGCGGTTCCCAGGTCTTCGTCGTCATGATCGGTCTGGTGTATTTCCTCTGGGGCGTTCATTACCAACGCTATTTTATTTTCCTCGGCCTGGTTGTGATGGCAGGGGGGGGTGTTGGTCGCACTCATTCCGCATATGGGCTGGACAATTCTCGGCGCTGTGATCGCCCTCGGCCTGATTCTTCCGACATTAGTTCCTAATCGGCATGCACTATCCCAGACCACGCTTCCATCGGCGGACAAGGGGCCAGCTTAATGCGACGCGATTCCGCCGATTTCAATCCTCAGCCGCCCCCGGCCCTCGGCCATCTCGATCCGCTCCTCCAGCATCGCAGCCGGCTGGGCGCGCTGGCGCTGCTCGCCGGCGCTGACGCCCTCACATTCGCCCGTCTCAAAGTATTGCTCGAAGAAACCGACGGCAACCTCGGCGCGCAACTGCGGAAACTTGAAGATGCGGGGTATGTCACTGCCAAAAAAGAATTCATCAATCGAAAGCCAACGACGTGGTATTCGCTAACCCCTAACGGCCGCAAGGCAATGAAGATTCACCTTAAAGCAGTCGAGGCTTTGCTGAAGTCGACCGACTGATTAAAATGGCGAATGGTATTCACTAAACGAAAAAGTCACTGACCCGGCAGGAAAAGCCAGGGAGCAATTCGTTTTCGTTAAGTGTGCTATTGGCGTTCAACTCGGATGAAGAGTCCTGGCGATGGACGCGAACCGTTTTCGTCGGTGGATACACCACCCAGACCACCTTCACGCCTGCGCTCAAGTAGAGGGCTACCTTTTCCTCAACGTCGTATGCCAGGTCGCCGGGTGAAACGACCTCGACGGCAAGATCGGGCGCAATTCGACAATGGCCCTTTGGCAATCGACCGCCTTCGAATCGCTCTGCGCGGATGAAGCTCACATCCGGTTTGCGTACGTCTTTGGGTGCATCGGCGCACTGATAGCTGGCATCCGCTCCGAATAAGTGCCCGATCCGGCGGTCATCAATGAACTGACCGATGAGAAACGCGATTTGAATTGCGATTTCGCTCGATTCCATGCACGAATGCCGCTCAACCAACCTGCCGTCCACCAGTTCGTAGCCTACCGCATCTGGGAGAATCAAAAACTCTTCCGGCGTCATTCGAATTGTTGGCATCGTAAAGCTCATGTCTCGTTCACCTGGTGCCCAACTATTCCTTGGGAAGGGAATCCAAAGCCAAAACCACCCCCCCCCTCCCTACCCTCCCCCGGCGTACCGGTAGAGGGAAAAAG
>DAIRGS010000404.1:0-5839 GCA_036794395.1 Tepidisphaeraceae bacterium
ACCCGCTCGCGGGCAGTCGCCAATTCCGCTCGCCTCCCCCGGCGTACCGGGAGAGGGAAAAGGGTGGCCGCCGAATCTGTCACACACCCACCGCCGTTGGGCGCGCGGGCGATTGTTCGACAATCCCCGGTGGTGGTTTAGAATGGCGGGCACGTCATGTCGTCTATTCTGTCAGGTTCCGGGAATGCGTCGATCGGCTCTTCGTTGCTGATTTCGGGGGGTGATGCGCCGCCGCAGCGGGTTGCGTTGTCACAAAAGCGGCTGGTGATCGGGCGCGAAGCCGGAACCGATCTGCAATTGGACGGCAACACGGTTTCGCGCAAGCACGCGGAAATGTTCCTCGATCCGTTCGGGCGATGGTGGGTACGGGACTTGGGAAGCCGGAATGGCATTTTTATCGGCGACCGGAAAGTCAACGAGTGGTCGTTGCGACCGGGCGATGTGGTGCAGGTAGGCGATTATCTTTTGACCTATGAGGGCGGGCAATCGTCAACAGCCGCGAACTCGACGCTGTCGACGTTGCACACTTCGGAAGATACGGGCCAACTGCTGAGCCTTTCCGAGGTTCAATCGCCCAACATCGACGCGGCTCATCTTTCCTTGCTCATCGACTTTGGCCGGCGGCTGCTGGCCATCGAATCCGACGTACAGCGCGCCGAGCAGCTTTGTGAATTGATGCTGCGGTCGGAATTCGGAGCGCAGTTTTCGTTGATCCTGCGGATCGCCGAGGGGGCGGACGTGGAAGTTCTGAGCGGGCCATTCCACGCCGATGGCTCAAAAGCGAGCCCGTATATTTCGCGGCGGTTGATTGAATCGGTTCGACAGACCGGCCGGCCGGCCCTGGCCAGCAGCCAGGCAACGGGCCCCGATGTCGTTAAAATGAGCCTGTACATGCCAGCGACCACGACATCAGCAGTGGCATGTCCGCTGGGCGCTACCGGCGATGGACCCATGCTTTACGCGACATTTCCGCTGGCGCGGGGAACGGCCGAGTGGCTGGCGATCGCTTCGCTGGCAGCCGAGCAGTATCGCTCCGCCGAATCGGCGTGGGTGGCCCGCCATCAGGCCCAGCTCCACGCAACCATCGAAAAGGAATTGGAACAGGCCAGCAAACTTCAGGCAGGCCTGGTTCCCAAAAAACTTGCCTTTCCCGGCTTCGAGATCGACATTACCTTTCGACCCTGCCGGTGGGTGGGCGGGGATTATGTGGGGGCGAGGGCAATTGGTGATGGCCGGGTGCTGTTCACAGTCGCGGATGTTTGTGGCAAAGGCATGCCCGCGGCCCTGATCGCGTCATCGCTGCACACGATGCTGTTCGCGAGCTTGCGCGCCGGGGCCACGCTGTGCCAGGTGATGGACTCGCTCAACGATTATCTATGTGAATACGTTGGCTTGAACCGATTCGTCACGATGGTGTGTTTCGTGCTCGATCCGCGGACGGGGCATTTTGAGTATTCCAATGCCGGGCACCCCCCGCCGCTGGTGCTGCGGGCGGGCCAACCGGCCCGGCGACTGGCCGGGGGTTACAACTTTCCGTTGGGCATCGAGTCCGAACCGATCACCTGCCGGGAAGACAATCTCCAGACGGGCGAAGTTCTCGCGCTGTACACCGATGGCGTTTCGGAACTCCAAACCCCGACCGGCGACCTGCTCGCCACCGAAGGCCTGGGCGAAATCCTCGCCGAGCTGCATTCCAAACACCCCGGCCAGCCGCTGCCCGAGCTGAACAATGCCCTGTCCGCGAAGCTGGATCATCTTCAGCAGGGGCGGTTGGCGCATGATGATATTACGCTGCTGCTGGCACGGCGGGTGTGATTAACCCGGACTATTCACCGCGGAGTCGCCGAGGACGCGGAGAATCAGACGCAGAGCCGGACGGCTCCAATGCAACTGTGGATTCAAGCGTTCGGGAGCCCCACCCCAAAAGATGTGCGTACGGTAGGTCTTTTTAGGGAAAGGCAACGATGGAATTGTGGCTTTCCGCCGAAATTCAACATGATGTGTCAGAGGAGCACCGCCAGATCGCCAATCAGATTGAGCCAACGATCAACAATCGGTTGTCATCCGATTATGGTCCGTCAGTGGTCGAGTGGGCGCTGATAACCATCCTGCGGCCGCGGATACCTAAAGGGTGGGGGGAGGTCTGGCGGTACCACCGCGCCCGGAAGGTGGCTGAGTTTCGGTTGATCATCGATCACAACGAGTTCAAACGTGCCGATCGTTCGAAGCAGCGCTCGATGTTGTTGGCTTCGATCTTCCGATCGATGGATATTTTTCCGTTCTTGGAAGTGGCGGGTTTTGACTTGGACCGATTCCGTCGGGATGTCCAAGCCATTGCGCTTTCCGAAGGCTGGAAAGTCGCTGGAGAGGACCAAAAGGATCAGGAACAATGAACCACACTACACCAGATCAACGGAATGCCTTAACGGGGAATGCCTTAACGGGACAGCTCTGAATGCCTTAACGGTGAATGCCTTAACGGGACAGCTCTGAATTTCACCTTCTATCTCTGCGAAATTCAGAGCCGTCCCGTTTATGTTTTCCGTCCCGTTTATGTTTTCCAGCGCGGCGCGATCGATCCGGAGGGCACCCAGTCCGCCGCCGCCTGACATCAGCCAGCTCCGCGTCGAGGGAGGGTCAGCACCAATATTGGCCATCGGGATCACGCGGCCCCTCTCTCATCGCGTTCTCACACTTTCTGGCGGAAATCGCTATACTTATGGAGCAAACATGATCGGCGGTTCGCGTTAGCAGCCTTTAACCGTGGGGTTGTCATGATCGGGTTTCGCCTTCAAAGCATAGCGGTGATGGTGGCCGCAACTTCGGTTCTCCTTTCTTTTCTCGCGGAGCGCGCCGAGGCAGCGCACTCGGCCGTCGGTATCGAGAGCCACGATGGGCTTTATAATGGGTTCGCCGGCACACCCACGCCACCGAGTAATGAACTTCTCAATATCGTCGGTGGAACCCCGGCCTATCTGAATGCAATCATCGGCGCCCCCTATGCAGGCACCGTCGCTACAAACTCCCTCGGAAGCGGAGCGACATATTTGGTTGGACTAGCGATACACATCGCTGACGACACCGGCCCATCCCACTCGTTGTCGCTGTTGAATGATCCGGCCCTGAACGATATTCTTTTCGATCTTCACCATTCGGTTTTCGCCGGCGATTTCACGGTCACCGCGTACGCATATGGCAATGCTCCATCGCAGTACAGCCAGATGGAGGCGGTGCTGTCGGCGGGAGAGGCCGCCAACGGCGGCCAGCCGTTCGATCTGCTGTTCGTGGGAACCGATACCGCATTTCAGTTCAAACCCGCGAAATTGTGGTCGTTCGGTTTCTCCAGCGAGATCGGGAATTTGGACGGGATCACGGCTTTGAGTGTCACCGACATCGGCATCGTGCCGGAGCCGACGGGCGTGGCGATGCTGGGGATGTTGGCCGCACCCGCGTTACTGGCGCGGCGACGCCGATGGTAGACGTCGTCCTATCGGCGAAGAACATCGGATTCGCCGCGCGCCGGATTCGCCATTACGTGGTCGCTTATCATCGCGAGTTGGGAAGAATGGATATGGGTTTTCTTGAGCGATGCAGGCCGTTGGCGACGGTCGTAATGGTGAGCGCAGAATCATGAGATTTCGTCCATCGATATTTGAGGGGATCATTGCAACCGCATTGATGATTATTTCGGTATGCGCCAATCGGGCAAATGCCGCGACGCATTCTGCCGTCGCGTTCGTCACGGGCGATGCGGTGTACCTCGGATTCGTCGGTACGAGCAATCCGACGCCACTGGTCAACGAAAAGATCTTCATCGGCGACGGGGTCCCCGGCTACTTGAACGCAATTAGCCGTGCCCAGTCCTCCGGCGTCGTGATCGCCAACTCCCGCGGCAAAGGGGCGACCTACTACGCGGGGGTAGCCCTTCACGTCGCCGATGACGCCGGACCATCGCACTCGATATCACAGCTCAATGACCCTGCGCTGGCCGATCTGGTTCTGGATCTGAATCAGTCCAGTGCGGGCGATTTCACACTCCTGGCGTTCGACTATGCAAACGCGCCATCACAGTATGCGCCGCAAATTGCGGCGCTGAGCGCTGGCGAATCCGCCTATGGCGGACAGCCATTCGACCTGCTGCTGGTTGGAACTGATAACTTTAACCAAGTACAGAATGCCAAATACTGGTCGTTTGACTTCTCCCACGAGGTGGGCAACCTGGACGGAATCACTGCATTGAATTTCACCGACATCGGAATCGTCCCAGAGCCGACCGGGTTGGCGATGTTGGGGGTGTTGGCTGCGCCGCCAATACTGGCGCGGAGACGACGCATATGAAGCGAACCGTTATACGCGATCCGGATGCACTCGCCCGTGCGTTCAGGACAGCCCGCATGATCCCGAAGGCACTTGGGAAACCTCCTCATCGTGTTATCACGTTGGTGCGGTACAAGCCGTTCGGGAATGGCTCGGCGTGCTTTGACTTTTGGGGATCGGGACATGACCTCGACCGGCGCACATGCCAGAGTTATTGAAGAACGCGTTGCTACGGTTGTCGCATTCACTTTGGCAATCCTTTGTGTTAACGCAGGGAGAGCCGAAGCCGCGCATTCCGCCGACGCCTTCGTCACACATGATGCCGTCTATTCTGGATTCGTCGGTACAAGTAATCCCGCGCCTCTTGCCAATGAAAAAATCTTCATTGGGAATGGAGTTCCTGGCTACTTGAATGCGATCAGCGGTCCTCAAACGTCCGGCGTCGTGATTGCCAACGACCTTGGACCGGGGACGACATACTTCGCCGGCGTCGCCATCCACATCGCGGATAACGCCGGCCCATCCCACTCGCTTTCGCAGCTGAATGATCCGGCACTAGCCGATCTTGTTCTCGATCTGAGCCAGTTGAGTGCACGCGATTCCCCGCTTGCAACGTTCGCCTTTGGCAACGCGCCATCCCAATACGCACCCGAGATCGCCGCGCTGACCGCGGGCGAATCGGCCAACGGCGGCCAACCGTTCGACCTGCTGTTCGTGGGAACCGATAGCTCCGGTGTACGACTTGCCAAATACTGGTCGTTTGACTTTTCCCACGAGGTGGGCAACCTGGACGGAATCACTGCATTGAATTTCACCGACATCGGAATCGTCCCGGAGCCGACAGGGTTGGCGGTGCTGGGTATCCTGACCGCACCCGCGTTACTAGCGCGGCGGCGACGCAAATGAAGCGATCCGTTATTCGCGATCCGGATGCACTCGCCCGTGCGTTCAGGACGGCCGCATGATCCCGAAGGCATCTTGGGAAACCTCCTCGTCGCGTTATCACGTTGGTGCGGTACAAGCCGTTCCGGGAAGGATCGGCTTGCTTTGACTTTTGGGGATCGGGACATGACCTCGGCCGCGAGTTTTCATCGTACTGCCTGCCGCCGATTGCATTCATTGGCGCGGCGACGGCCTCTTGGTTCGCGTTCTGCGAAACAGGTTTTCGCGGCGGTCGCAATGGCAAGTGCGTTCGGCCTGGTCAATGACCGCGCCACGGCTGCTCCGGCTTACGTCCCCTTCGTAGCTGTAGGCCATGACGGTGGCTTAGTCTCCGGTCACTATACAGGCACCAACGCAAAGGGGGTCAACACGCAAAGGGGGTCAACGCTTGACATTTGACAATATGTCAAATGTCAAGCGTTGACCCCCTTTGCGTGTTGACCCCCTTTGCGTTCTTACTTCTCCAATGCAGCCTGTTGCTCGCGATGTTGCTTCTGGTCGGCGTCAAACGAGGGATGACGATGTCCTAGCCCCTATTCAAGCGTGATTTTCTTTCCCGCGGCGTGAGCCGCGCACAAAA
>DAIRGS010000405.1:0-5823 GCA_036794395.1 Tepidisphaeraceae bacterium
TCCCCCGGAGTACCGGTGGAGGGAGAAAAGGACGCGTGATTTCGACTTGTGGGTAGTGACAAGGGGGGAGAGGGAGAAGGAGTCGTTACGCGGCGGTCGAGGAAGACGCGTTGTTTGCGGAGTTCGTTGGAATGGCCCATGGCGGTGACCTCGGCGAGGAGGGCGATGCGGATGGTGGGGACGATTTTGAGATCGCCGCGGAGCTTTTCGCGGATGGCGGATTCGGCTTGGTCGTTTGGGCCGCGGACAGCTACGACGACTTCGAGTTCATCGGAGAGCGGCGTGGGGGCGGTGGCGATCATGACGTAGTCGATGATCTGGTCGATATTTTGGAGGGAGCGCTGGACAGCGGCGGGATAGACCGTTGTGCCCTTGAGCTTCATCGCCTGATCCTTGCGGCCGAGGATTGGGCCGATGCGGGGTGTGGGCCGGCCGCAGGGGCAGGGGTCACGGGTGATGAAGGTGATGTCGCCGGTGGCGAAGCGGATGAGGGGCATGGCGGTGGCGCCGATGGTGGTCGCGACGAGTTGACCTTCGACGCCGTCGGGAACCGGCCTGCCTTCATCGTCGAGGATTTCGATGTGAAGGAATTCGGGATTGAGATGGCCACCCATTCCGGCGTCGCATTCGCACATCGAGCAGGCCAGTTCGGTGATGCCGTAGGTTGAATAGACTTTGGCGTTCCAGGCCTGGGCGATGTGCGCGCCCAGGGCGGTGAGTTGAAAGTTGCTCTCGCGGACGGGTTCGCCGATGCAGATGAGTTTTCGGATTGTGGATTGGGAGGGATCAATTCCCTGTTGAGCGGCGTAGGAGGCAACGCGTTTGAGGAACGAGGGGACGGAGACGATTGCAGTGGGCTTGAGCCGCTGCGCCATACTCAGAAGCATCGCCGGCGAGCCGGCGCCAACGCGAATGACGGTCGCCCCGAGTCGGCGGAGGCCTTCGAAGTAGGCCAATCCCGCCATGAAGCATTTGTCGATCGTAACGGCAAGCATCACCACGTCGCCGGGCGAAATGCCCGCCTGGCGAAAGCAGAGCTCTTCATTGCGGCCGAGGCGATCCAGATCGGATTTAGTCAGTGGATAGAGGGTGGGAACGCCAGTTGTGCCGCTGGTGGTGCAGATGTCGACGAAAGATTCGCGGCTGGCGCACCAGAACTGATTGTTGAATTTTGAAACTTCCTGCTTGGTGGTCAGGGGAAGGGTGGCCAGATCCGATGCGCGCTGGACGACGGGCGCGCGGACGAGTTTTTCCCGGTAAAAAGGCGAATTGGCACGGGCGTATGCGACGGCGGATGCAATGCCTTGATCGACGGCAGCGGCGTTGCTGGTTGTTGCCGAAGCTTGCCGATCATTTCTCCCGGTCGCGCGCGTGTTCACGGGCGCGATTCTAGGTATGCGCCAATGTCGTCGCAACGACACCCCAGGGCTATAATCGCGACCACCCGTGAAACGCTTCGTCGTTATCAGTCTCGCAGCACTGGCGACATTTCTCGCGATCGGTTATTTCCTTTCGGGACCCACCCGCTGGATCGCATTCACCGCTTTCTGGCTCGTTTACCTCACCACCATCGGCTTAGGCGTGTGGTTCATCCGCCTGGGGATGTTTTGCCCGGTGATCTGGCGAAGCCCGGCTGGAAACAAAAGCGTCGCCCTCACCTTCGACGACGGCCCCGACCCCACCACCACCCCCCTGCTGCTGGACTACCTGCGCGAGCAGAGAATCCGCGCCACATTCTTCTGCATCGGCAAGAACGTAGACGCCTACCCCGACATCGCCCGACGCATCGTCGAAGAAGGCCATCTGATCGGCAACCATACTTATCACCACCACTGGTGGACGTCGCTGATGTGGGCGGGATCACTCTCGCGCGAAATCCTCGGCACGCAAGAAGCCATCCAACGCGCAACAGGCGTTCGACCGCGTTACGTGCGCCCGCCAATGGGCATGACCAACCCCCACTTCGCCCGCGTTCTTGATCGGGCGAATATGCAGATGATCGGCTGGGACGTGCGCTCACTCGACACCCGCAAGCCAGCCGACCAGGTTATCGACCGCGTGCTCAATCAGGCCCGTGACGGCAGCATCGTCCTACTGCACGACGGGGCGGTTCGGGCCGACCATTTGATGCCCATCGTGCGCGGAGTAGTCGGCCGACTGCGCGCCAAAGGATTTGCATTCGACCGCATCACGGTTTCAAGCAGCGAATCAGGTGAGCCAGAATAAGTTTGTCTTTTGGCGACTTCTTGACGAAAATGGTGTTCAATGTCGGCCCACGCGATTCATCCTTCAATGCCGCAAACACGTAAGCGCATTCCTCCCTTGGAGCCGGGCGACCATCTCACGCGTGAAGAATTTGAGAATCGCTACGATGCCACACCGGGGCTGAAGAAGGCCGAGTTGATCGAAGGGGTGGTTTATATGGCGCCGCCGGTTCGGGCTGACATTCATGGATATCCTCACGCGGACCTCATGGCACTGCTGGGGGCGTATCGTATCGCCACGCTCGGAGTACGCGTCAGCGACAACTCTTCAATTCGCCTCGATCTGGACAATGAGCCGCAGCCGGACGCCGCAATGCTGATTGAATCGGAATGCGGTGGGCAATCGAAACTCACGGAAGGCTACATTGAAGGTGCTCCGGAGTTGGCGGCCGAAATTTCGGGTAGCAGCGTCAGTATCGATCTCAACATTAAGTTCCGTGTATATCGTCGTAATGCCGTCCGCGAGTACCTGGTGTGGCGTGTTTACGACGGAGCAATAGATTGGTTCGAACTCCAGAATGGCCAGTACGTGCCGCTGGCAATTCAGGATGGCATCACGCGGAGCGGAGTTTTTCCGGGCCTCTGGCTCAACCTAGCTGCATTAATTCGCGGAGACATGACGACAGCAAATTCGTGCCTGCAACAGGGGCTTGCCAGCCCCGAACACGCCCAGTTTGTCCTTACTTTGCAATCACGCCGAGCCGCGTCGAATAAATAACCGCTCAGGCATTAAGGAAATCCATCTCGCCGATTGGGAGCTTGTTAGCGCGGTAGTGCATCAGAAGATTTTGCACGTCCAAGTCTTGGCGGCGATCCGCGTCATTGACAGGAATGATGGCGCGGATGGCCGTGTGAAGCTCACGGCTTCGGTGATGACAACCCTCGCGGCGGCGCAGGTCGACAGCCTGGCAAACTGCCAACTGAACGACTGCCAGCACTGTCTCGGTCAGTTCCACGATCCGGAGGGCATCGCGCGCGGCAATGGTGCCCATGCTTACTTTGTCCTGATTGTGGGATTCGGTGCTCCGGCTGAAAACGCTGGCGGGCATGGTCAGCTTGAGTGCCTCGGCGGTGAGGGCGGAGGCGGTGATCTGCATCGCCTTGAACCCGTGATGGGTGGACCGGTCTGCCGTGTTGCGCGCGACCAGATCGGCGGGCAGCCCGTTATTTGTATGCGGATTGCAGATCAAGGCCATCTGCCGGTCGATCAGGTCGGCGATGTTGGCGACGGCCGTCTTGAGAATATCCATCGCCATGCAGGGATGGCCGCCGTAGAAATTGCCGCCGTGGAGAACTTCACCGGTGGCGACGTCCAGCAGGGGATTGTCGTTGGAACTGTTCACTTCGGTTTCGATCAGTGTGCGGATGAAGGGCAGGCAATCGACCAGCACGCCAATCACATGCGGCGCGCAGCGAACGGAGTAGCGATCCTGAATGCGCCCATCATGCGGAGCGCGATCGTCGTATTCGATATCTCCGGCGATCCACCGCGCTACGGCCCGCTGGCCCGGATGCGGTTTGGCCAGGAACAGGCGGTCGTCAAAATGCTCGGGGTTGCCGCGAAGCACGTCACTGGACATCGCGGTAATGGCCGCCGCCCAGCGGGAGAGCCTTCGAGCGCGATCGAAAGCGAGGCAGGCCAGCCCGGTCATGACGCTGGTGCCGTTCATCATCGCCAGGCTTTCCTTGGGGCGCAATTGAATCGGCTTCAACTTTGCATCAGCCAGGGCCTTGGATGTGGGAACGATTTGTCCGTTGACCAGAACTTCGCGCTCGCCAATCAGGGCGGCTGCGATGTAAGAGAGCGGCGTGAGATCACCGCTTGCTCCAACCGATCCTTCAGATGGAATGCACGGGAAAATCCGGCTGTTGAGCAATTCACAGATGCGCTCGAGGATGAGAGGACGCACGCCGGATCGGCCTTGGGCGAGGCTCACCAGGCGCACCACCATTACTGCGGCGGTTTCTGATTCATCGAGAAACCGCCCCGTGCCGCACCCATGGAACCGTACGAGGTTCGCGGCCATCTCCGCCGACAGATGTGCCGCGACCGCGGTCTCGCACGAAGCGCCAAAGCCTGTGGTGACTCCGTAGACCGGGGTGCCCTGGGCGATCAATCGATCGAGGAGTTGAACGCTGGCTTCCAGTGACTCGCGAAACTGCGCTGAGTGATCGAGCTCGACGCGCGCGGCACCCTTGGCGACAGCGTTGACCTGTTCAATGGTCACGGTCTCGGAACTGATGCGAATATACGGCTTAGCATCGTCCACTGACGTTACTCCTTGAGCCTTGGCACCATCGACGCCGCCAGCGCACCGGCGGCATGACCGGTCGCCAGACAGATTCCGCTGGCGCGGATCGACGCCGCGGCATCCGCGGTCGCCGACACACACGTGCCGGCTGCAAGCAAGTTGGGAATCACCGCGCTGCGCATCGCATCGAGCGGAATATCGTAAGGCTTGCCTTCCGCGGGATATGAAAACGTCGGGCCCTGTTCGGCCGACCAACGCTCAATTGGCCACCAAGCACGCACGGCCTGTGAATCATGCCGGCGGCTTTCGAGCACATCGGCCTGGGTGATCATGTATTTACCGTTTAGCCGAACTCCATCGCGCGACAATGCGCGGGGTGAAGTCTCGACCACCCGCGAATGGGCGAACGCGGAGAGTTGGCCCCTCAGATGTTCCAAAATATCACCGGCAAACAACTCCACTTCCTCCTGGCCAAATCGAGATGGATTGACCGCAAGCTTGCAGATTCCCTCACCCGATCCCGGCCCAGGATGGAACATAGTAAACCGAGCCTCAGCGGGCAATTTCCCGTCGAGCACGGCGCGAGCCAGGACATAGGGTATCTGGATCCGGAGCATCTCCAGATCGCCCTCAAGCCCCGCCATTCTAACCGAATATCCGCCCAACATCCGCTCATCGGCGGCTACTGGGACGGCCGCGCCCTCTCCGCACATTTCGATCGCCGCCCCGCCACCGCTGCAATCGATCAGAACAGCAACCTCAAGATCGGCGTTTGACGCGCCATCAACCTCGATTCCCGAGATCATACCGTTTTTACGGTGGATCCGGGAAACCTTACAACCCATTAATCGATCCAGGTTCGGACGTGTGGAAATGGCATCGAGCGCCAATTCCCACACAGAGGCCGGGAACTCCAACACCCAGGCTTTTCCCAACCCACGAGGGACCACCGATTCCGGTGCGAGCGCAACCATTCGGGCGATCAAATCGCGTTGAGTGCCCGCGTTTAGCGTGTCAAACGGTTCGCGCGGTCGGCCCGCATAAAGCCCGCAAAGTGAGCGGTGCATGGCGGCCGTCACGGCTCCACCGAGACGATGCGAGGATTCAATCAGGGCCACCGAAAGCGGGGCCGACTGCGCGGTTGCCGCGGCAACGGCAGCGGATACGCCCGCCGCTCCGCCTCCAATGATGGCCACATCGTATTGATCCCGACATCTCACCAAACCGCCCAACGACTCCGAGCCGGGTGCGTGATAGATTCGGCGGCCCACTTCTCCCTCCACCGGTACGCCGGGGGAGGGTTGGGG
>DAIRGS010000083.1:0-24076 GCA_036794395.1 Tepidisphaeraceae bacterium
GCGGCGGACACGACACGCCGGGAAGTGTGCCATGGAACCCAGGATCGCGCAAGTCAGAATCTTGCTATTGTAACGGAAGGGGATTCCGGACGATTTTGCTTTCCAAGCCATGATCGAGGGGGATGACCACCAGCGACGGGCCCGATTTGGGAAAACCAACGTTCGACTGGTGGACAACCTTCTGAATTTGCCGCCAGAAAATGCCGGGTTCCGGTAAGTTGGTTTTCCCACATCTCACCCGGCGCCGCACCCGAAGCGCCCTTGACCACGGCCTGTCTTCGACCCTGAGGCTCTCTTCGAGCCTGAGCCTCAGAGCCGAAGGCAGACCCGAAGGGGAAGGCCCGTGCCACTCAAAAGCAATGGCGCGGAATCACGCACGGTTATTGAGCGGTCTTGGCCGCTTATTGTCACAACGCGCCCGTGAGTCGACGTTTCGAACTTTCAATTAATTCCCGCCACCTCTATTCTTCCATCCAGCAATTGGAGGATAGGCCATGTCCAAAGCCAGTGTAGATCCCGCCGAGCTTCGCCGATTCGCCCAGGATCTGACGCGTTTTAACAATGACCTTCAGGGTTTGGTGTCGAGCCTGCACGGGCGGATGCGGGCGCTGGAGAATTCCTGGAAGGATCAGGAGCAGCGCAAGTTCAGCGACGCCTTCGAGCAGACGGCCAAGGCCCTGGCCACCTTCCTCGAAGCCTCGCACGAGCACGTTCGGTTCCTCGGCAAAAAAGCCCAGCACGTCGAAGAATATCTCAAGCAGCGCTAGGATTTTCCCATGGCCGAGGGTGCACGCGTTGATTCGATCGAAACGCTCCAGGCATTTAAAGCCGCCCTGTGGAAATTCCAGGAGTCGGCGCAGATGGCTCTGGGTGATGCCGAGTCGGATGTAAATCGCGTGCTGATGTGGGTTGAAAATGAGCAGGATGCCTTTTGGCAGGGCCAGATCCGTAAGGCAGAGCAGGCGGTGGTCCGCTGCAAGGAAGTCGTGCGGATGAAGACGGTGTTCAAGGATGCCACGGGTCGTCAGCAGTCGGCGGTCGATGAAATGAAGGCGCTCCAAGTGGCGCAAAAGCGCCTGGTTGAAGCGCAGGGTAAACTCGTGCTGGTTCGAAAATGGGCCCGGCAGCTGCAAAAAGAAATTGAGATGTACAAAGGGGGGGTGCAACGTTTTGCAACAAGCCTGCTCTCCGAGCTTCCCAGCGCCGCGGCCCATCTTGAATCGCTCGCGGCCAAGTTGGACGCTTACTTGTCCTTGCAGACGTCGGCCGGCGACGCGATCAGCATCGCGGGAGCGGGCTCGGGCGTGTCAGCGGGCGCGATGAATCGTGGGGGAAGCGCCGCGATCGCAGCGCAGCCGGGCGGGGCGGTGGCTCAACTTCCGATTCCGCCCATTCCCCACGAACAACATCTTAAAGTTGCCGCGCTAAACGTTGAACGAATGGCAATAGAAGGCGATGCGCCCATTGTCATCCATATTGAAGCATTTGGCCCGGAAGCGGTCCTCCGGCTGGCGCGCAGCGAATTGGGCTGGGCGCTTAGCGCCAATGATGATGCCGCCGTTTCTCCGGGCCGATCCGTACGAACCGAGGATGCCCTCCGGGAGCGACCCGAGCTGAGCGATTTGCTGTCCCTGCCGATTGGCTTTTCGGTTATCATCGACGCCTCGGGGATCGTGGAGGTCCTCGATCCGGGGCGGCAGGCCGTCTTGCGTCGCACGGATACCGGCGATCCATCGCACCCCGGCGAACTGGTGTCGCCGGACCCGAAACAGGTTTCTCACGGACAACACGATGGGCGTATATGAAGGCCGCGGGCTGCTGTCCAAATCACTCAAGCAGCTTCAACTTCGATGGCAGGAAACCCAATCCGGCTGGAACGACGCCGCCAGCGTGCATTTCGAAAAGAAATATCTCGAGCCTCTGGAAGCCGATCTGCGCACTGCAACCACGGCAATGGATCACCTCGCCGCGGTCCTGGTTCAGGTACGGCGGGATTGTCAGTAGAATAATTGGCCCCATGATGAGCACCTCCCCCCGATGAGCACTGTCCGTCAGCAACTTGAACTCACAGCGCCGCCCGTGCCGCGCGATCGTGCGGCGATTAAGTCACCGCGTGATGTCCAGCGCGAGGCGCTGCACGACCTGGTTGCCCTGGCAACCGAATCGGCGGCCACCGAAGCGGAAATCGAAGTCGGCTGGCGAACCGCCACCGAGCAGGCCGGCAAGGAATTTGAAAAGACGCAATACTCTCTGGCACAGCGGCTCACCACGGCTCGGGCAAAGCTGGCCGAGAAGCACCAGCAGCGTGCTTCTGAATTGCACGCCGCTTTCATGTCCGAGGTAGCCGAGGCAAAGCATGGCCACGGAGCCGTCCGCGAGCGTATTGATCGGGATCATGAGCCGGTCGATCGCAAAACGCGCGAGCAACTCGAACAGGCAATCTGGCTCGCCGACAGCGTGCTTGAAGTGGCGCAGAATCAGGTCCGCGCCGAGGCGAAAAAAGTTCAGGATCAGCTCAAAGTTCACTCCGATGCCATCAATGGCATTGAACAGCAGGCGGAAAATCTTCTCCTGAAATATGGCGTGTCGGCGCTGCCGGAAGCCGATGAGAAACCGGCTTCAACGCTCATGCCATCGGATGATCCGCTTGCCGACATGGCCCGAGGTCTGGACGTTTGCCAGGCGGACCTGAGCCGGCTGCGTCACCTCTTTTTGCCCAATATGTTTGTGGGTTGGGTTCCGTGGGCCTTCGTGATTGTGCTTTGCGTGCTGGCGGGCATCATTACCCAGGTTTCGCTGAGGACGACGGAACCCAATTTTAAGGACTTGGCGATATCTGCCGGATCAACGCTGTTCGGCGTCATCATTCTCGGATTCATTCTTCGAATTGTGGCGCGAACCCAGGTTCGCGTCACGAATCTGCCGATTCGCCAGTCGATCGCGTTTGCCCGTGGGGCGGCTGATGACTACTCGGAGCTTTCCGAGCAACAACAACAGAATAAGTATGCCGCCAGGACGCGCAAGCGTGATAAGGAAGTGCAGCTGTTAAAGGAGAAGGCCTCTCCAGTGATTGCGTCGGTCGCACAGAAGCGCAACGAAGACATTGCCGCCGCCGACGCGGCTTACAAAACGCTTCAAGGCGGGATCGCCAGTCGCCGCGATTACAACCATCAACAAGCCGAAGCCGAATCGCAACGCGACGTCGAATCGCTTGAAAAGCAGCACGTAGACGATCTACAGGCGGCACGCGTTAAGCGCGACACGCAGATCAATAATAGCCGTCGCGCTCATGATGAGGCCCGGGTTGCTCTTGAGCGCCGCCTCACCGGTGGCCTCGCCCACATCCAGGCCCCGATCGGCGAACAAAATGGAGACAATGGCAAGGTCACCCACGAATGGGACGATCCGTTTTGGGCAACCTGGACACCCCCAAAACGATTCCCCACCTTGCTGCATTTCGGGCAGCTTTATGTCGATCTGAAAGCGATCGCCGACCAAACCAAGCACGAGGGCGAAGTGGGGCTGCAACTTCCGGCGCCTTTCAGGGTTCCGGCGGCTTTGGCGTTCCCGAGGGGCGCGTCGCTGATGGTGCAGCACGAGCGTTCGGGCCGCGAGCAGGCCATGAAAGTTCTGCAAACGGTCATGACGCGTGTGTTCACATCGCTGCCGCCGGGTCGGGCGCGGTTTACCATTATCGATCCGGTCGGCCTCGGGCAGAATTTCGCCGGATTCATGCACTTGACCGATCACGACGAATCGCTGGTCGGCACCCGTATCTGGACCGAGGCCGATCAAATCGAGCAGCGCCTTGCGGACATGACCGAGCATATGGAAACGGTCATCCAGAAATATCTGCGCAATGAGTTCGAAACCATCGACGACTACAACGCCCAGGCGGGGGAGCTCGCCGAGCCTTATCGATTCCTGGTGGTGGCTGATTTCCCCAACTCATTTCAAGGCGATTCGTTCCGGCGATTAGCAAGCATTGCCGCGACGGGAGCGCGTTGCGGGGTCTACGTGCTGGTCGCGCGCGATCTGCGCGTCACACTTCCAACTGAAGCCACGCTGGACGATTTGGAAGCCCACTGCGTCAATCTCGTGCAGGAGGGCGATCACTTTGTCTGGAAGGACGATGTTTTCAGCCAGTTTCCGTTGACCCTTGATGCGCCTCCTCCCGAATCGGTGCTCACGCAGTTGCTCGATCGCGTGGGCAAGGCGGCCCGTGAGAGCAAACGGGTTGAGGTCGACTTTGACACGATTGCGCCCTCGGCCAGTGAATTCTGGACCGGCGACAGCACCGATGAGCTCGCGGTTCCCATCGGTCGCATGGGCGCGACGCGTCTTCAGATTCTTCGGTTCGGGCGCGGCGTTGCCCAACATGCGCTGGTGGCCGGCAAGACCGGTTCTGGAAAATCGACGCTGCTGCACGCGTTGGTGACCAATCTGGCGATGTGGTATTCCCCGGACCAAATCGAGCTCTATCTGATCGACTTCAAGAAGGGCGTTGAGTTTAAAACTTACGCCACGCACATGCTGCCGCATGCCCGGGCGATCGCGGTTGAAAGCGATCGCGAGTTTGGCGTGAGCGTACTACAGCGGCTCGACGCCGAACTCGCCCATCGCGGCGAATTGTTCCGCAATTCCGGCGTGCAGGATCTGGCCGCCTATCGAAAAACGCCTGATGCGGTGGTCATGCCTCGAACGCTTCTTGTCATCGACGAGTTTCAGGAATTCTTTTCAGAAGATGACCGCCTTGCCCAGGAGGCCGGGCTCCTGCTCGATCGACTCGTGCGACAGGGCCGGGCCTTCGGCATCCATCTACTCCTGGGTTCGCAAACCATCGGCGGCACCTCCGGCCTGGCCCGCAGCACCATCGGCCAGATGGCGGTGCGCATCGCCCTGCAAACCAGCGAGGCCGATTCTCAGCTGATCCTGGGCGACAATAACTCCGCCGCCCGTCTACTCTCGCGGCCGGGCGAGGCGATCTACAACGACGCCGGTGGATTGGTCGAGGCCAACAGTCCGTTCCAGGTCGCATGGCTCCCCGATGAGCGACGGGAAAAGTATCTGGAGAAAGTGCGTGCCCTCGCCGATGCCGGCAAGTTTAATCACGACGCGGCGTTAGTCTTCGAAGGCAATGCCGCGGCCGACATCCGATTAAACTCGCGCCTCGCTCGTCTGCTCGAAGCGCCGCAGTGGCCGGCGAAGGCGCCCGCCAGCGCGATGGGCTGGCTTGGCGATCCGGTGGCGATCAAGGAACCGACTGCGCTGATGTTCCGCCGGCAGAGTGGTTCCAATGTTTTGATCGTCGGCCAGCAGGAAGAGCAGGCCATGGCCGCGATGACCTCGACGGTCCTTTCGCTCGCGGCCCAATACCCGCCCGGATCCGCGACGTTCTACGTGCTCGATGGCACGCCGGCCGACTCAAATTTGTCGGGAACGTTCGGGCGGGTGAAAGCGGCGCTTCCAAATGACATCCGTGTTGTCGAGTGGCGCGGCGTTCCCGACGTCATTGACGAATTGGCTCATCAGGTCGCCGCCCGCCAGGATGGGGACCCATCGCAGATGCCCGAGTTGTTTATGTTCGTTTACGCGCTCCAGCGATATCGCATCCTTCGCCGTTCCGATGACGAGTTTGGATTCGGCATGAGCAGCAGTGATGAGCCGAAAAAGGCCAACCCCGCCAAGCAATTTGCCGACATTCTTCGCGATGGCCCGGCCGTGGGCATTCACGTAATGACGTGGGTCGATACGGTCGCTTCAATCGAGCGCACGCTCGATCGTTCTTCCATGCGTGAATTTGACAACCGCATTCTTTTCCAGATGAGCGCCACTGATTCAAGCAACCTCATCGATTCACCGGCGGCCAACAAACTGGGCTTCCACCGGGCTCTGGCGTACAGCGAAGAACAGGGCGTTATCGAAAAATTCCGCCCATATGCCCTGCCCATTGAGGAATGGTTAACGGACGTGGCAAAACGCGTTCGATCACGGCCAAATTGACACCGGCCTCATGGGAAAAGGGGCCAACTTTGTCGACGGTTATGTCTAATCTTTTTATTAAGCGGGAGAATCTCCATCCATAGCCGTGAAGCTGTCATAATTTACTTCAGCACCTCCAAAAATGGGGTATAAATGGATACCAATGCATTGAGCGTGAGCCGGCGGCCGTCGCTGCCGCGCGATGCAGTGTGTTCCTCCGGAAGGAGTTCCTGTTATGGAAAAGTCGATCAAAGTTCAGGAAGTTTCGCAGAAGAAGGAATATGTTGCCCCCAAGCTGAGCACCCATGGCGATGTCGCCAAGCTCACGCAACACTTTGCGTGGCCCCCCAAGGGCCCTGGCAGCGAAATCGTCCTTCGCTAATATATTGCTGTTAAGTTCGCTAAGTCGGCCAGTCGTTCCGTAATTGGGACGATTGGCCTTTTTTATTTTCCATTCGCACTGCTTGGTACCAATGGCATCCCATTCGCAATTGCACCAGCCCAACCCTTAACCCTCATGGAGGTGCGATGCGACAGGTATCACTGGCCGAGATAGACCACAAATGGCCGATCCTCGAGCCGATCGACGGCTGCCGCGAACGCCCAATTGCCTTGAGCAAATGCGTTTGCATCGCGGGCGACAGGGCGCGGGTCAATCTGTCGTTGCCGGGGGAAACGGTCAGCCGGGCGCACGCCCTTTTTGTGACCGATGGCCATGGCCTATATCTTCGTGATCTTGCGAGCCTCAACCACGTTTTTATCAACGATCAGCCGGTTCGCGAATCTTCACTCGAAGCTGGCGACGTGCTGCGCATCGGTTCGTATGCATTCCGATGTCAGGGTGGTTTTCCGGTGGCACAGAGCGAGGGCGTTCACGCTCCACCGGCCGAGCTTCGTGTGGAGGATGATGACGTCCATGTGCCGCTCGTTCGCAAGACCACGCTCCTTGGAAGCCGCGATGATTGCGATGTAAGAATCCCGGACGCTAAAGTGTCGCCCGCTCACGCAGTCGTCTTTGAGATGGACGACCGCCGATATATCCGCGACCTCCGCTCACAGACCGGCACCTTCTTGAATGGCAAGAAGATCGGCCAGTCGCCGCTTATGGCGGGCGATGAAATTCGGATTGGTGATGCAAAGCTCATCTACGCCACCACGCAAATCGATTCCGATGCCACCCTGGCCGGCATCCTTACCGACGAAGAACCGGAAGCCATTGCTGAACCGGTCTCGTCCGAAGATTCCTTCGTCCCACTCGCCGCCCGATCCGGCAGTCCCGTCCGCCCAGCACCCACCCCAATGCCATCGCCTCCCCCCGACGACCTTGACGTCATCCCACTCATGGATGAGTCAGGAGAATTCCAATCGCTGGCGCGCGAATATGCCGAGGAAAAAGAAGCGCCCGCAAACATTCCCGCCAAGCCGCGGGTAGCGGAGCCGGCCCTTTCGGATTCGGGAATCATTCCATTGCTCGACGAATCCGGCTTTGGTTCAGAGGTCGTTCCGCATACGGCAGTTCCCATTGAAAATGTTTCCGAAATCGTCGAACTCCCAGTTACTGAGAAATTAAGTGGCTCAGCCTACGCGGCGGATATAGCCCTTCCGGGCACCACCGGTTCCCGCGCCCCCGGCTTAAACGAGCCGCGCAAAGCGCCTCGCAAGCAGAAGGCCGTGGGAGATCGCCCACAACGCCGCCCAGGGAACGCAACCAACGCAAATCGGTAACAGGTTCCAGCGGCAGATTTTAACGAATTGCCCCCGGCAATAACCTTTGCCGGGGGCGTTTGTTTTAACTGGCCGCGTTGCAAATCTACACCGGCAGTACCGCCTTCAAACGCTCGATCACCCTCGGCAGAACCTCCATGGTCGCATCGACTTCCTCCCGTGTCGTATACCGCGACAGGCTGAATCGAACCGCTCCATGAGCGATGCGCTCGTCGATATCCATTGCTCGCAGCACATGCGAAGGCTCCAGGCTGCCACTGCTGCACGCGGCACCCGCTGATGCGCAGATTCCCCGCTCGCTGAGCAGCAGCAAAATTGCCTCTGCTTCGAGGCTGGCAAATCCGATGTTCGTCGTGTTGGGCAATCGCTGCTCGGTCGCACCATTCACGTGGGCGCTCTCGATTTTGTCCAGAATCTTCCGTTCCAATTCGTCTCGCAATTCGACAACACGCGCCATCTGGGGCAACGCTTGGACCGCCAGTTCCGCGGCCTTTCCCATGCCGACAATCCCCGGCACATTCTCAGTTCCACCGCGCCTGTTCCGCTCCTGCGGCCCGCCGATGATGAGTGGACGCAGCCGCACGCCTCTCCGTTGGTACAGTCCTCCAACGCCCTTGGGTCCGTGAAACTTATGGCTGGCAAAGCTCATGAGATCCATGCCAACCGAAGCCACATTCACTGGAATCTTCCCCACCGCCTGCGTGCCATCGCAATGAAACGGCACGCGCAAACTCCGGCAGATCTCCCCAATCTCTTCAACGGGAAATAGAACCCCCGTCTCATTGTTCGCCCACATCAAGCTTACAAGCGCTGTCGAATCGCCAACCGCCTCTCTTAGTCGCGCAGTATCCAGATGCCCCTCGTGATCCACGGGAATCTCAATGACCTCCGCCCCTTCTTTAGAAAGCTGGGCACATAGCTCCCGTGTAGCCGAATGCTCAACCGTAGAAGTGACAATCCGCTTACGCGGCCCCCGAGCCGCCAGCAGACCGCGAAGGGCCGCGTTGATCGCCTCCGTCCCGCCCCCGGTAAAAGTGATCTCAGAATCCGCGCATCCAATCGCCGCCGCTACCTGCGCCCGCGCCTCATCGATGGCCTGGCGGGATCGCTGCCCGAATCGGTGGACACTCGATGGGTTGCCGTACCACTCTGTCAGGTAGGGGAGCATTGCCTGCACCACTTGGGGCGCAGGTTGCGTGGTCGCATTGTTGTCCAGGTAGATCAGATCCATTTAAAGATCCGCGCCCGCCCGCGTTCACTCTTGCCGAGGCGCTGCCGGCTCCATTATCGCTTCGCGCAAAAGCTTGGTCACACGCTCTGTTCCCAGCTCGCGCTTCCCAAAGCCCGGCAGCGCGCCGGCCGCCAGGGCTTCAGCCTGTGCTTCAGGATAATTGCTGACCAGCATCATCTTCAGTTCCGGATACTTGGCCCGCAGCGATGAAATCAATGCGGTGCCTTCGGTCTCGTCGAATCCCCAATCCAGTTGCCGGTTGAGCAGCAGAAGGTCGGCGCCTTGCTCGATGGCCTTGGCCAACTCTTCTTTGTCGTCGGCCATGCTCACCTGAAAATCGCGCTGCACGCGCGCGACCGTCATTCGCAGATAACTGCTGTCAGGGCCACAATGACCAACCAATACAATTCGTTTAGACATACAACTTCCTTACCAACACATCGATCGCCGCTTAGTCCTGATCCGGCTCCGGTTCGCCCGCGTCGTTCTTTCCTGGCGCCGAGCGTCGAAATATGGCCAGCACGCGATCAAGAGCAACTACAAACATCTTATTGTCATGCTCAAGTTCGACGGGAATCGCCTCGCGCGGGTCAAACAGCACCTTGTCGTACTGACGGATCGTCTGATCCTCATCGTTCTCGATCGCCTTGCTGACGGCAATTACCCGGCCAGTAATCACCGGAATTTCGTGCGTATCAGGGAGAACAATCCCGCCGCGGGTCTGTCGTTTGTTGTCGTCCTTGCGAATCACGACACGCTGGCCAATCGGCTCAATGAGGTCGTACTCGATCCGACGCGCGGAGGGTTGCTTTGACATGACGCTCTTATCTTAGGAAGCACCCCACACAATAAGCGAACAACCCGTTCTGTCCCGCGTGCAAGGTCGCTTCCCCGTGCGGATTTGGGGGGCTTAATCCGAGGGTGCCTTTTCTCCTGGCGGAATTTCCGGTTCCTGCTCCGGTTCAACCAGATCCTGCGCCAGACGCCCCAGGAAAAACTGAAGCTCCTGCTGGGCCATCGTTGCCGGAAGGGCGTCCCGCAGGTCGTATTGGTGGGAATGGTCCTCAGCCGAGTCCTCCCCGCGGCGCTCGCCCTCGGTAATCACATGATGCTCAAAGGTTACCGCGTCTTCATGGCTCTGCATGATGACCAGTTCGCCCCATCTCCACGCCAGGTGAACCCGTAACGAAAGCTGATTGCCCCAGGTTGATACGCGATGCACGATGCCGTTGCGGCTCAAATTCTGCACCAGCGCGTCGACTGCCGGAAACACCGCGTTATTCAAAAACTCGGCATAGTGCTGGTTGTATTCCTGCTGCCGCTGCATCGCCTCCCGCTCGGCAGAAAGCTTTTCCGGCGGCACATCCCGAAACGGGGTCACCCGCGACAACCACCACTTTGCAAAGGCCTTGTCCAGCATCCCAACACCTTACGTCCACCACCGCAAAAGGAAAAGCCGCGTCGCCGTTAACCGTACACATCCGGATCGGCCGATCAAACAGGCCTAAGGTTTGGTCCGCGATCGTACAAATTACATTTTCCCTCTCGCTCCCTATGATGAGATCACACAGAAGGAGTCTCCATGCAAATGATTGAGGCGGTCATCAAGCCCCACAAACTCGACGCGGTCAAAGGCGCCCTGGCCAAGCTCGGAATTCTCGGCGTCACCGCCATCGAGTGCAAAGGCTTCGGCCGCCAGATGGGCCACACCGAACGCTATCGCGGGGCCAAAATGGACGTCGGTTTCGTACCCAAGGTCATGCTCAAGCTCGCGGTAAAAAGTGAAGAGGCGGACAACGCAGTCCAGGCAATTGTCGAAGCCTCCCGCACCGGGGAAGTCGGTGACGGAAAAATCTTCGTCTACCCCATCGCCAAGGTTGTGCGCATCCGAACCGGTGAAACCAACGAGCAGGCGCTATGAAGCATGCCGATGTCGTCCTCTGAAACGCTTTTTTGAAATGCCCTTCGATGTCATCCTGGAGCGAAGCGAAGGATCTGATTCAAGAAAATCGTTCGAATTTCAGATCCTTCACTTCGCCTCAGGATGACATCGCGCCATGCAGCGCGCGGCCCTCTCCAATAGCGCGCTGCATTTTCCCGACCCGCTTCGATCACTCATAAGTATTCATTGAAAAACCGGTTATGAGATAACCCGTCTTCCTCGACAGTCGCAAATGCAGCGCGCCCAACGAATGAATGCGGCGCGCTGCGTCGAAGTCTCCCCATCAGTACGCCGTTGCGAACAGCACCTGCGTCATCGTCTCTTCACCCGTAAAAACGTCCTTCCCAATCGTTCCGGGCTGCTCGAAGGGAATGCATCGCACCGTCGCCTTCGTTTGATCCTTGATCTTCTTCTCGTTTTCCCGATCCGGCTTGAAGTAGCAGCGCACGAACCCGCCCTTGTCTTTCAGGATCTGCTTGAGCTGTTCATAGCTGTCTGCCATGCGCGTGTTCTCATCGCGATACTTTTGCGCCTTTTGGAACAGCGCCGTTTGAGCCGCCTCGAGTTTTGCGCGTAGCCACGATTCAGTCGCGTCCGCGACGGGGACGATTTCCTTCGATCCGTCGATACGCCCCTTGAGCACGATGTTCCCGGCGTCCACATCTCGCGGACCAACTTCGATCCTGAACGGCACCCCGCGTTGTTCCCAGTGAAAGTGTTTTTCCCCTGGCCGCGAATCGCGAAAATCCGCGACAATGCGCTGCTCCGTCGCCGGATCAAACTGCCATGACTCCAGCCCGTGGCGCGAAATGCGGTTTGTTTCCCGCCCGCCGGTGAGTGAGCCGACCAATTTCTCCACGAACGTGCGAACCTTCTGCTCTTCCTCCGGCCCGCGATAGATCGGCACAATCGCCGCGACATCTGGCGCAACCCGGGGCGGAAGCACCAGTCCCTCGTCATCGCTATGCGCCATGATCAGTGCACCGATCAGCCGCGTGCTCACGCCCCAGCTTGTCGTCCACGCATGCTTCTGCTGCTGATCTTTCCCAAGAAACTTGATGTTAAATGCTTTGGAGAAGTTCTGCCCCAGGTCATGGCTCGTCCCGCATTGAAGCGCCTTGCCATCCTGCATCAGCGCCTCGATGCAATAGGTCACGACCGCCCCGGGGAATTTCTCGCTCTCGGTCTTCTCTCCCTTCACCACCGGAATTGCCAGCACGTTCTCGGCGAAGTCGGCATACACATCCAGCATTTTCAGCGTTTCCTCGCGGCCCTCCTCGGCGGTTTCATGCGCGGTGTGCCCCTCCTGCCACAAAAATTCCGCAGTCCGCAGGAAGAGCCGCGTGCGCATCTCCCATCGCATCACATTGCACCACTGATTGATCAGGATCGGCAGATCGCGATAGCTCTGCACCCATTCCGAATACATGTGTCCGATGATCGTCTCGCTGGTGGGGCGGATGATCAGGGGCTCTTCAAGCGGTTCCCCACCCGGCTGTAAGCCTTTAGGCCCTTTCTCCAGTTTCGAGTGCGTTACCACCGCACACTCCATGGCAAACCCTTCAACGTGCTCGGCCTCCTTGGCCAGAAAGCTCATTGGAATGAGCAGGGGGAAATAAGCATTCACATGCCCCGTCGCCTTAAAGCGCCGATCAAGTTGCCGCTGAATCGCCTCCCAGATCGCATACCCCTCCGGCCGGATCGCCATGCACCCCTTCACCGGCGTGTAATCCGCCAGCTTCGCCGCCTTGATCACGTCCAAATACCACTGTGAATAATCCGTCGCCCGAGGTTTGATGTTCTTTGCCATAGAGGGAGCGTAGGTTACGCACCGGCGAAAGAAGGGCAATGACTTTCAGGGAGTGCGAGGCTCCCGCCGAGCGTTTGATAACAACAAATACCGCTCGGCCGGAGCCTCGCACTCCCTGCCGCTATTCCAGAAACGCCACCTGAAACGCCAACTGCTCCAGTTGCACCGCCACATCCACCGCGCTCACCGCCACGCCCTTCGGCACGGTGATCGACACCGGGGCAAAGTTCAGCAGCCCCCGAATCCCCGCCGCGATCAGTTCATCAGCCACGTCCTGCGCGTTGTCCGCCGGCACCGCCAGGATCGCCAGGCGGGCGTTGTGCTCCTCCGCGGCCTTCGCGATTTCACTCAGCGGCCGGACGGTAAATTCTCCCAGCTTGGTCCCCACCTTCCCCGCGTCATTATCGAACACCGCGACAACATGAAACCCTTTCGACTCAAACCCGTGATAGGAAGACAACGCACGCCCGACGTTGCCGGCTCCCACCAGCAGCACGTTCCACGTTCGATCCGTACCCAGAATCTTTCGTAGCTGAAGAATCAAATCCTCAACCCGATACCCAATCCCCGGATGCCCAAACTGCCCGAAATAGGCCAGGTCCTTCCGCACCTGCGCGTCGGTCAGTCGGAGCGATTCCCCCAGTTGCTTGCTCGAAATCGTCCGCCGGCCCTTCCGGCCAAAGGTTTCGAGTTGCCGCAAATACAAGCTCAGTCGCCGCACCGCGGGGTTCGGAATGGACTCAGGCCGATACGATTCCATGCGCCTCCATCATAAGCCACCGATTCGCTGGCCGATTATTTCGCTGCCTCCCCGAAGATCAAGGCTCGCAGCCTCCTTTCGAATTCAACCACAGGGCACAGAGGGCACAGAGGAAATCACAGAGAAGAATTTTTAGCCGCAGATGACGCAGATGGCCGCAGATAAAGATAGGGAAATACATCGATGGCATGTTTGACAAATGCAATTTGCAGGGTCTTTTAATTTTGCATTTTTCTTCATCTGCGGCCATCTGCGCAATCTGCGGCTAAATCTCTTGTATTGTCTTTCTCTGTGTTTCCTCAGTGCTCTCTGTGTCCGTGGTCTCTGTGCTGGAATTTCCGGGCGCAAACCCAAGCCGTGCTCGCAAGCCGAATGGCCCAATCTTGACATGCCTGTTTATCACCTCTAATGTCCAAAATTCGCATCGTTTCTTCCGGATTCAAATTAGACTGGAGCATCAGCCATGGCCTTGAAAGTGGGCATTAACGGGTTCGGCCGCATTGGAAGACTTGTCTTCCGCGCGGGAGTCAAGAATCCCAATATCGAGTTCGTCGGCATTAACGACCTCGTGCCCCCCGATAACCTCGCGTACCTGTTGAAGTACGATTCCACCCACGGCAGATTCAAAGGCACCGTCGAAGCCCGCGAAGACGGCATCGTGGTGGACGGCAAGTTCGTCCCCTGCTTCTCGGTTCGCAACCCCGCGGAGCTGCCCTGGGGCAAGAGCGGCGCGGATTACGTCGTCGAATCCACCGGCTTATTCACCGATTACGCCGGCGCCGAAAACCACCTGAAAGCCGGCGCCAAGCGCGTCATCTTGTCCGCCCCCACCAAGGAGCCGGAAAAGATCCCAACGCTGCTGATCGGCGTCAATCACACCAAATTCGATCCGTCCAAGGACAAGATCGTCTCCAACGCAAGCTGCACCACGAACTGTCTTGCCCCGATCGCCAAGGTCATTAACGACACTTTCGGCCTGGCCGAAGGCCTGATGACCACCGTCCACGCCGCCACCGCCACCCAGCCCACCGTGGATGGCCCCAGCAAGAAGGATTGGCGTGGCGGCCGCGGAGCCGGCCAGAACATTATCCCGTCCGCCACCGGCGCGGCCAAGGCAGTCGCATTGGTGCTGCCTGAATTGAAGGGCAAGCTCACCGGCATGGCCTTCCGCGTCCCGACTCCCGACGTCTCGGTCGTCGACCTCACCTTCAAGACTTCCAAAGCCACCAGTTACAAAGAGATCTGCGCCGCCATGAAGGCCGCGTCAGAAGGCGAGATGAAGGGCATTCTGGGCTATACCGATGAAGAAGTCGTCTCCTCCGACTTCATCACCGACCCGCGCTCGAGCATCTTCGACGCCAAGGCGGGCATAGAGCTCAACGCCAATTTCTTCAAAGTCGTCTCCTGGTACGACAACGAATGGGGCTATTCGAACCGCGTGATCGATCTCATGCTTTCGATGGCTAAAAAAGAAGGACTTCTGAAGTAATTACGCCTTCGTGTGATTCCTTAACCGCTTGCGGCTTCGCGAAGGGGGCCATCCTCAAGTTTCGCGAAGCCGCAAGCGGTTTCCGTTTTGTAAGCACCCAAGGCGAAGTCCAATATTCCAATAACCCCGGTTCAATACCCCATTAAACGTCCCATTCGATAGACCGATATACTCATCAGACCCGACGCCTAAACTCGCAGGTAGGGCGGCATTGCAGCGACCGTGAAAAGTCCCTACACTCGCGTTTTTGCGGCGGTTACGCGGATCGCCCGCCATATCTGACGATTTGGCGCACCTTAGTTATTTAAGCCGTACTCGCGGAGCAGACCACAATGGCGGTAGCCAACGAAGTGGAAACAAAACGATCAGCCAAACGGATCCCCGAATCCAACGGCCAGCCCGAGGCGTCCACCGATCCTGCGGTATTGCGCGACCGGCTCCGAACCATGATCCTCATCCGCCGCTTCGAGGAACGGGTCTACCAGGAATACGTCAAAGGAGGTCAGAAAATCGGTGGCTTCTGCCACCTTTACAGCGGGCAGGAAGCCATTGCCGTCGGCACCTCCGCTCTCTTCGATAAAACCCGCGACTACATCATCACCGGCTACCGCTGCCACGGCGCCAGCCTCGCCCTTGGCATGGACCCCCGCGCCGCCATGGCCGAACTCTTCGGTAAAGCCACCGGCTGCTCCAAGGGCAAGGGCGGCTCGATGCACCTTTTCGACGCCGACGCCCACAACATGGGCGGTCACGGAATTGTCGGCGGCCAACTGCCACTTGGAGTTGGCCTTTCTTTTGCGCAGCATTATCAGAAAACCGGCGGCGTCACCTTCACCTTCATGGGCGACGGCGCTGTTAATCAGGGCACCCATAACGAATCGCTGAACCTGGCCAGCCTCTACAAGCTGCCCTGCATCTTCGTCGTGGAAAACAACGGCGTCGCCATGGGCACGCAGGTCGAGCGCTCCAGCGCTGAAAAAGACCTCGCCGAGCGCGGCAGCGGTTACAACATGCCCCACTGGAATGTTGACGGCAACGATGTCGACACCGTGATCCGCGAATTCGGCAAGGCCGTCGAGCGAGCCCGTCGCGGCGATGGCCCCAGCTACATCGTGGCCAACACCTATCGCTTCCGCGGCCACTCGATGTCCGACCCGATGAATTACCGAAAAACCGCCGAAGGCAAATGGCGATCCGAAGTCGAAGACGCCAAGAAGCGCGACCCGATCGTTCTGTACCAGCACCGTCTGCTCGAGAAAGGCATCACCACGCAGGAACAGTTCGAAGCCATGGACGCCGAGATCGGCGAGATCGTCGACAAAGCCGTGCAGCAGGCCGACGCCGACCCGTTTCCCGCGCTCGAGGATCGTTTCAACGACATCCTCGCCGAAAAATATCCGTTGCAGAAATAGATTTGCCATTGGTCAGTTGTTAGTGGTCAGTTGTAAGTGGTCAGTTGTAAGTGGTCAGTTGTAAGTGGTTAAATGCAAAGACACATGACGAACAACTGACAACGAACAACCAACAACCAACAACCAACAACTGACAACCAACAACTAACAACTAACAACCAAACCATGCCCCAGATCGAACTCCGAGAAGCTCTCCGCGACGCCATGACCGAGGAAATGGATCGCGATCCCAACGTCTTTCTCATCGGTGAGGAAGTCGCCGAGTACAACGGCGCTTACAAAGTCTCCAAGGGGATGCTCGAGCGCTTTGGCCCGCAGCGCATCATTGATACCCCGATCAGCGAAGCCGGCTTCTCCGGTCTTGGGGTCGGGGCGGCAATGGCCGGGCTCCGGCCGATCGTTGAGTTCATGAGCTGGAGCTTCACGCTCGTCTGCCTCGATCAGCTCATGAACAACGCCGCCAACATCCGGTATATGTCCGGCGGGCAGTTCAAGATCCCAATCACCTTCCGCGGCGGCAACGGCATCGCCCACCAGCTTGGCGCAACCCACAGCCATCGGATGGAAGCCGTCTACGCCCGCATCCCCGGCCTGATCGTTGTCGCCCCCAGCACGCCCGCCGAGGCAAAAGGCCTGCTCAAAGCCAGCATCCGCTCTGATGACCCGGTCATCTTCATGGAAAGCGAAAAGATGCTCAGCGATGTCGGCGAAGTTCCCGAGGGCGATTTCACACTGCCTCTCGGCATTGCCAATGTCGAACGCCAGGGCACCGATGTCACCATTCTCAGCTACGGCCGCCCGCTTCAGCGCGTCGTCCGGACAGCGGTTGAAGCTCTAGCCAATGATCGCGGCATCGATGCCGAGCTGATCGACCTCCGCACGCTCCGCCCCCTCGACGTTCAAACGATTCTCACGTCGATCAAGAAAACCAATCGCTGCGTGATCGTCGATGAAGACTGGGGCTACTGCGGGATGGGCAGCGGCATTCTCTATCGCCTCCAGAAGCCCGCCTTCGATTACCTCGACGCCCCAATCGAATACGTCCACAGCGACGAAATCCCCGTCCCCTTCAGCCACCCGCTCGAAGAGGCCATGCTCCCGAGCGTGGACAGGATCGTCTCGGCCGTGAAAGAAGTCTGTTATCGCTAAATGAAGAGAAAAACGTAAAGACGTAAAACGTAATTGCGATCCTTACGTTTTACGTCTTTACGTTTTAGTTCCTTGGAGCCTCCCATGCCCACCGAAGTAACGATGCCCCAGATGAGCGACACGATGACCGAAGGCACCATCGTCAAGTGGCGCAAAAAAGAGGGCGACAAAGTCGCGGCCAACGAGGTCCTCGCCGAGATCGAAACCGACAAAGCCGTGATGGAAAGTGAATCCTTCGAGGCCGGCACCCTCGCCGCCATCCTCATCCCCGAAGGCGGCAAAGCCCCGGTGGGCGGCGTCATTGCAGTCCTTGCGACCGGAAAAGAAAACCCGGCCGACGTGAAAAAGAAATACGCCGCCGGCGCAACCGCTCCCGTCACCACAAGCGCCCCGAAGACTGAATCAAAGCCTGCCCGCTCTGCGGTGGGGCAGTCCGCGGCCGCCAAGCCCACCGAAAAAGATGGCGGCGCGGTTGCCACGCTGGAAGCCGCCAGCCGCGGCGAAATCCACGAGCCCGACGCCGTCGGTCACGGCGCAACCCGCAGCCCCGCCCAGGCCGTTCCTCCGGTCCCGCACAACGAAGGCAACGGTAATGGAAACGGCCACGGGCGTATCTTCGCATCCCCACTGGCACGCAGAATCGCGGCCGACAAAGGCATCGACCTGCATCAGGTCAAAGGCACCGGCCCGGGCGGAAGGATCGTTCAGAAGGACGTCATCGAACTCCATTCGACCCCCACGCCGGTGGCAGAGCGTAGCGGTACGCCGCGCAGCGCCGCCCCGGCTTCTTCGATTGTGCGCGAAACCCAGGTCGTCCCCCTGACCAAAATGCGCGCCGCCATCGCCGCCGCCCTTCAAAAATCCAAGCAGCAGATCCCCCATTTCTACGAAACCATCGACGTGGATGTGGAAGAAGTATCCGCCCTCCGCGCGCGCCTGAACGACCAACTTAAGACCCAGAACGTAAAACTTTCGCTGGCCGACTTCATCAACAAAGCCGTCTGTGTCGCGCTCCTCCGCCACCCGGCGGTCAATGCCACCTTCGACGGTACCAACATTACCCGCCATGCCGAGGTCCACCTCGGCATCGCGGTCGCCGTCTCCGATGGCCTGATCGTCCCGGTCCTCAAACACGCCGACAAACTAGGCCTCCGCGATATGCGGGAGAAGAGCGCGGGCGTGATCGATCGCGCCCGCTCCGGCAAACAAAAGCAAGACGAAGTGAACGGCGGCACCTTCACCGTCTCCAGCCTCGGCACCTTCGGCATCCGCGAGTTCGCCGCCATCATCAATCCCCCACAGGTCGCCATCCTGGCCGTAGGTGCAGCCGAAAAGCGCGCGGTCGTCCGCAACGACCAGATCGCCGCCCGCACCACGATGTCCCTTACACTCTCCGCCGACCACCGAATCGTAGATGGCGCCATCGCCGCCGACTTCCTCCGAACCCTCAAGTCCCTCCTCGAAGAACCTGGCATGATGCTCGTGTGACCGCATCCAGCGGGTCGGGTAACGAATTGGCCGTCTCACTCGTAGTGCTGGCCATCCGTCGGGGACCGCATGCCAGTATTTATACCTCTATATGACCGTGCAAGATTCCGCGCTTCGTGGCATGGGGCTTCCAGCCCATGATCGAGGGGGATGACCATCGACGCCGGGTCAGATGTGGGAAAACCAGCTTTCGACATCCAGGCGACCTACTGATTCCTCGGAAGAAATGCCCGATTCGGCAAGTTGGTTTTCCCACATGTCACCCGGCGCCGGACCCGCGAGTCCCCCAACCACGGCTTAGAAAGCCGTGCCACGTAAATGCAATGGCGCTGAATCGTGCACGGTCATTTAGCATAATTTCAGATTGGTTGATCGAATTTTTAATAGCCGCGGGCGGAAGCCCCGAGACTTCCGCCCGCGGCTATTAAGAATTCGATCCCGTTACACCAACATGGAGAATGCTCTAAGTCTCTGCATCGGAGCCGATGCCTGAATGGAAATGCCTGATTGAGCCTGCTCCGAGTTTGACAATCCGCAGTTCCGCAATCCCGATGACCCCACCCAGAAGCACCGACCCTGCTTATGGCTCCGGTGTCTTCCGGAGGGGAGCACCACACCCGCATCGGCGCAGCCGATTCCTCGCCGTTCGCTTCACTCTTTGAGGAAGGTTCTTACCCACGCGGATAGCGGTCGCCGGTACTCCGGCGAAGTAGCGCCGCGCCTGACTTGCCCGCGCCAGCGCTTCTCCCCATCTCTTCCTCCCCCTCATTCTCCACTGAATACCAATACGGGATCATTTACTGCGATCATTGCGACACCATATAGTTCCTTCATGACGGAGAAGGCCAAACAAGATCGCCTCCGCCCGTCTGCCCCGAAAGAAGCGAGGTAACCCATGCCAAACGTCCACGGAATCCTGGAAACCGCGCTGTACGTCAAGGACCTGCAGCGAGCCGCTGCCTTCTACCGCAACCTGTTCAAGTTCAACATGCTCCTTGACACCGACCGCCTGATTGCCCTCGACGTGGCCGGCCAAAACGTGTTGCTCCTTTTCAAGGAAGGCGCAACCAGCGAGCCCTTCACCACGCCCGGCGGAATCATCCCAGGCCACGCCGGCTCCGGCCCAAACCATTTCGCGCTCTCCATCGCCCCCGAAGATGTCGATCCCTGGCGGCAGCATCTGATCTCCGCAGGCATCGCAATCGAGAGCGAAGTCAAATGGCCCGCCGGGGCCCAAAGCATCTACTTCCGCGATCCCGATCAACATCTCGTTGAACTCATCACCCCGGGCTTCTGGAAAACATACTGAGCTCGCGACACCGTCGGTTTCTTCGCATCTTTCCGCCAGCTTCATTTCAGAGGTGTGTGGCGCGCTCGCCATCGATCGTCGCAAGGCCGCGTTGGTTGGTAGCGCCAGTGCGTGGCTCGCAACACGCATCGCTTGCATGACTTGGGTGTCCACTACTTCACAACAGACACGATGTAACTTCCGTCGGCCGGCCCCAGGGTCGTATCGTAGAAGAAATTGGCATTGTTCTTTGTCGTAATCGTGTTGAATACCCCACTACCGTAGTAATTCAAATTGTTCTTTGTAAGGAAATCGGAATAGGGGGCCAAAACGCTCGCGGTGATATTCATTCCGTTATTGTTCGAGTCGCCGAAGGAATTTGCACCGTATTGGTAGATCAATAGGTCCTTGGGAACACCACTTGCGGAGGCGAGGTTGGCCGCAATCAGAATGGGCCCGTTCACGTAAACTGTTGCCGGCCCGGAGAACGTCAGATCCGCGTTGATGCTCATTGAGCTCAACCAATAGCTTCCGCCGGGCAGCACAGTGTTACTGGAAACAACCAGATCGGTTACACCCCCAGAGGGCGGCGACCACGGCGGCATTGTCGGAGTCGGCAAGGCGGAACTCTGGTATAGATTAGAGCCACTAACGGTGATTCCCGTGGGGTTCGCCGCACTCGCGCCAAGCACGGCATCGCCCGCAAGGATGTTATTATTTACTCCGCTAATTGAAGTATTGCTGCCCAGCCGCGCGTTGCTGCCGGCGTTGCTTTGGGTGGGGAGCGTCGTCGTCCGCGAATCGTAGCTGCCGTAAAACGAATTGTTCTTGTAGTCCACGCCGGAATATCCAATGAATCCCGCCATTGGGGTTGGTTTTCCGTACGCGATGGAATTCACCGTCACGTCACAACTTGTGATGCCGATCAGCGATCCCCACCAGACGACCACGGCATTACCTCGTGCGGCGGTTCGCGCAACCGTGACACTGACCGCGTTCGCCGGGGTTCCGCCAGGGGTAAATACAGAATTTGCCCATGTCCCCAATACAACATCGGCGGGCAACACGACAACAGGCGTTGCATCCGCCGATAGCGATGCCGCCGCCGAAATCGCATTATTCATCGCGGTGCCGGAGATCAGTCCACTGACGCCGCTGCGGGCGGCGGCGTCCGCGGCAAACTGCAATTGCATCTTGTCCAGACGGACGTGCGCCAGGTCGATTGCGAGCGACACCAACGCAGAAAACGCCACCATCGCAATCGCGATGTAGGCAAGCACGCTGCCGTTGCGTCTTCCGAAAAATGTAAGCCGCATATTACCCATTCATGACCTTAGGGCCCTTGGTCGTATCGGTACGATGGAACCGCGAGTTGAGCAGGATCAAGAGATCAGGGTCCTGTAACTCTTCCGAAAGGTCATCAAATATCGGTCTTCCCCAGGTTTTTTCGCTGCATCCCCCGGCATGTTCCTCTATTAGCGGCTTCGACCCACGGCTTCGAACAGCGACTGTCCCAATTCCGCCCGCCACCCTTCATGACAGCAGCCCGGACGCGCGTCATCCCAAATCGCGAATTGCCCACCCGACGCCGTTTCGTGTAAACTTCGGCTAGGAATGAGCGCCACTCCACCGGCCATCCAGGATCTCGCCCGGCAATTGCTGGCCGTCGAGCCGGCGCGCGTCGGTTCATCAGACGACCAGGTCACTCAGGCAGCGCGGGCATGCGAAAGACTCCGCGTGCCCCTCACCAAACTCACCGGCTCGGCTGGGTTCTCATCACTTATTTCGCGGGCGTTGGCGCTGGCAAAGAGACGCGTTCCGTCGCTCGATGGCCTGCGGGTCGAGGCCGATGGCTCGCTAACGGTCTCCAATGAGAGACCGCACGCTGTCGCCACGATAGAACCGGCGTTGGACGGGGGAGTGATTCTCGTTGCCGAGCTACTGGATCTGCTGATCACCCTGATCGGCGAGCCCCTGACGCTGAGCCTGATCCGTGAGGCATGGGCCGATGTGTCGATCGCAAACCTGACTCTGGGTACCAAGGACAAATGATGAGCAGCCAAGATAGTGTAATCATCCGGAAGCTGTCGACCGGCGTGCCGGGCCTCGATGAAATCCTCGGGGGCGGCCTGCCGGAGTTCTCCTTCAACATCATCGCCGGCTCTCCCGGCGGCGGGAAGACCACCCTGGCCCACCAAATCGTTTTCGCCAACGCAACACCCGAGCGCCCCGCGCTATTCTTTACGGTGCTGGGCGAACCGGCCATCAAAATGCTGCGCTATCAGCAGCAATACGATTTCTTCGATCAGGCAAAGCTCAATTCCGCCGTGCGTTTTATCAACCTCAGCCATGTTGTGCTGGAGAAAGATCTCGAGGCGGTGCTGGCCGAGATCGTCAGGGAGGTCGAAGCAGCCAATCCCGGCATCGTCGTCGTGGACTCGTTCCGCACCGTGGTGCGCAAGGCTCAAACGTCCAGCCCCTCTGATCTTGAACTCCAGGCATTTATCCAGCGTTTGGCCCTTCATCTGACCAGCTGGCAGGCTACCACCTTCCTGATCGGGGAATACGTCGAATCGGAGATCCGCGACAACCCCGTCTTCACGGTCGCCGACGGGCTGATATGGCTTTATCAGCATGTGGAGCGGAACTCGATCGTCCGCAAGATGCAGATCATGAAATTGCGCGGACAGGCCTCGGTGCCGGGCCTCCATACCTTCCGGATCACCGATGCCGGGCTGCAATGCTTCCCGCGCACCTTCGGGCTTGGCGAATCGTCGGACGCTCCCAAGGGCGAGCGCCGTCTCTCCATCGGTATCCCCGAATTCGACGCGGTGATGGGCGGCGGCATCCCCGAAGGCGACAGCCTGCTGTTGGCCGGGCCTTCTGGGTCGGGCAAATCCGTCCTGGCGTCGCAGTTCATCGCCGAAGGCCTGCGCCATGGCGAGCCGGGCGTCGTCGCCATCTTCGAGGAGCTTCCCGGCGCGTACATCCGGCGAGCCGCCAAGCTCGGACTCGATCTCGACACGCCCCAGAAAGAGGGCACCCTGAAGGTGATTTATATCCGGCCGCTGGACCTCTCGGTGGATGAAATGGTGCATGCCGTCATCCACGCAGTCAAAGAAATTGGCGCCAAGCGGGTCGTGCTCGACTCGCTGGTTGGCTTTGAGCTGGCGCTGGCCCCCGACTTTCGCCACGACTTCCGCGAATCTCTTTATCGGATGATCGGCGCCCTGACCCGGCTGGGCGTGACCGTCGTCAGCACCGTGGAGGTCGATGAGAACTTCACTTCATTGAACCTGAGCAACTTTGCCATCTCGTTTCTCGCCGAAGACATCGTGCGCCTGCGGTACATCTCGCTCAATGGGCAGATGCGTAAGATGCTGCTGGTAGTGAAGATGCGCGGCAGCGAGCACAGCATTGACATGTGGGAATACTCGATCACCGCCAAGGGTGTGGTCATGGGCGAGCGGCTGAGGGGGTATCGGGGTCTTACCACCGGCATTCCAGGGCCGTGGGCGGCGCAATCCGCTGGCTTTTCGCCCCCCGGGTCAGGCCCTGAAACCTGAAGCAAATAGTCCCAAGCGACCTCAGCTGATACGGTCTGGCCAAGGCAGGCGATCCAGTTCGGGCGGAGGGCGTGCGTGACAGTTGCGGGGTCCGCTCCTTACTCCCTCCACCGGTACGCCGCTTGTCATTACCCACAACTTTGTAAGGTCGGTGCGAACGATCGAAAACGCGGCATTTCGTAGGGGCGGACCCCCGTGTCCGCCCAGGTTGTCCGACGAAGCACGCGGGCGGAC
>DAIRGS010000406.1:0-5796 GCA_036794395.1 Tepidisphaeraceae bacterium
CTGGACTCCAACACCCTTTTCACGGCGCACGACATCCACCTTTTTCAGTTTTTAAAGCTGTTAAGGGGCGGCAAACGGGGTCGCGGCAAACGGGGTCGCGGCAAACGGGGTCGACTCTTGACATTTGACACTCGCAAACGGGGTCTCTCGCAAACGGGGTCTCTCGCAAACGGATCTGCAAACGGGGTCAACTCTTGACATTTGACAAAAATGTCCAATGTCAAGAGTCGACCCCATCGGTCGACCCCGTCGGCCGTGCGCAGCGACTAAACTGTTACGAATGCAGCACGGCCATCAATTGATCAGCGCCATCACGACGGCTCTGTCAAACCTCAAAAACGCGTTGACCCTGGGCGACCGAGACCCGGTTTGGAGTTCTAGCAGCCCGTGGTGAAAGTCCCGCGCGGTCATGCGCCGCGGATTGGGGACGGGATCGAGGCGTCGAACCGAAGGAGTATTCGAGGGAAATACGCCGAGGTTCGACAACGATGAGCCCGGCCCCAAGCCGCAAGCAGGGACCGCGCGACTTTCACCACGGGCTGTTAGCGGCTTGTCGGCAGTAATCTCAAGGATTCCCCATCGGTTCTGGATTTCTCATAGCCTTTATCACGACTCCCGCGTGCTCGTCGACAGAAATGCTCATGGACATATCGCCGGAGGCACCGTAGGTCGTGATCGTTTCGTAGTCGTGAGTGACCTTGCTGAGCTGGCTGAAAGGCGGATAGTTCGACTTCATTGCCGATTCGACCTGTTGGTGAGACATCCCTTCAGTGATGCTCGGCCAGGCGGGAACACGGGCCGGCGTGGCGGGCTTCGGCGGCTGCTTGCTCGCACAACCTAAAGCCAGAACAAGCAACAGGAGAGACACAATTCTCACATCGTTCCTTTCGTTGAACCACCACTTGGCGTAATGGAACGTTGGGCGCGAGATAAAACCGCGCCGTAATAATGTTACCGGGAAGGGCCCGGCACGAGAACGGACGATTCAACTCACCGCAATCCCGCATTCAGGACGTCGGATGAGGGGTCGGGGTCGCATAAGGGGGGTTGGGGTCGGGTCGGGAATCTTTGATTGTGATCTTCGCTCCATTAAGACAGCAAACGCGATCGACCCCTGCGACGAAGACCCCGTCGTCTGATTGATAACGACTCAGCGGCATGGCCATTGACCTTCCAATCGCGCCACGACACCCTAATCCCCAAATGATAGAATCCCATGCTTCAGTTCCAATCCCCGGAGGCCAAACCTGGAGATAGGTCATGCGTACCGGCACCGTTGTCCTGCTCATCGCTCTGTGTTTCGCGGCGTCATCCGCCGCTTTGCAACTGCCGCCACCGGCTGGTGAGATCGATCCCGCCCAGGAAGCCGCGTCGCTCACCCACCCGCCCGAACTTTTGACAGCCAGGTGGGAGGGGGACGTAAAATATCGCTTCGTCATCGATATGAAATCGCTCATGCAAAGGCAATTATTTGATAACTGTCCGACTACCCCCCGAAAAGTCGGACATTTTCGGACATTGCCCCGACCGCTATGATCACCCGCCCTTACGGACGAGGTGAAATTGATGGTTGTGACCACATGGCAGAGGCGTTTTGTTCCGACCGAAATCGATCTCGCGGACTTCTCCAACCTGGAGCCGCTCTATCAGGCGCTCCTTCAGCGCCCGCTCGAAACCGCGGCTCAGGCCGAGCAGTGGCTGGCCGACTACTCGGAGCTGACGGCCGCCGTTGATGAATACGGAAACCGTCGATACATCGACAAGAGCTGTCACACCGACGACCCGGCTATCGAAAAAGCCTTCATGCAGTTTGTGGAGGAGATCGAGCCGCGAATAAAGCCGCTTGCGTTCCAACTCCAGAAGCGGTTCCTGGAAAGCCCCGCCGCCACGCAACTGACCGGCCCACGGTACGCGATACTGGTGCGCAAATGGAAAGCCGACGTCGAGCTGTTTCGCGACGAGAACGTCCCGCTCGAAACCGAAGTCACGAAAGTCAACAACGAGTACGACAAAATCAGCGGCGCAATGATGGTGGAATTTCGAGGCAAGGAATACACCCTTCAACAGCTTGCACGGTTTGTCGAAGAACCGGATCGCGACACACGCCAGCAGGCGTGGGAGGCGACGGCGAATCGGAGGTTGAAGGATCGAGAAGCGATCGAGGCGGTTTTCGAAAAGCTTCTCCCCTTGCGGGAGACGATCGCGCGGAATGCGGGGATGAGCGATTATCGCGCGTATTGCTGGAAGTCGTATAAGCGATTCGATTACACGCCCGAGGATTGTTTGCGGTTTGCCGATGCGATCGCCGAGAGTTGTGTCCCGGTGGTGCGGGAGCTGGATCGGCAAAGGCAGGTGGATCTCGGCGTGGAGCGCTTGCGGCCGTGGGATTTGCAGGTGGATCCGAAGGGACAGGCGGCGCTGCGGCCATTTGATGAAGCGGATGTGGATGGATTGATCGATCGGGTGAAGGCGATCTTCGAGAGAATGTCGCCGACATTGGCCGAGGAGTTTGAGTCATTGCGGGCGCGAAAGAACCTGGATTTGCAGAGTCGCAAGGGAAAGCAGCCGGGCGGCTATCAGTGTTCGCTGGAGGAGGCGCGGGAGCCGTTTATTTTCATGAACGCGGCGGGTCTTCAGCGGGATGTCGAAACCCTGTTGCATGAGGGCGGGCATGCGTTTCATTGCCTGGCGGCGCGCAACGAGCCGCTGGTGTTTTTGAGAAGCGCACCGATGGAGTTCTGTGAAGTGGCGAGCATGTCGATGGAGCTGCTGGGAGCGGAGCACTTCGACGTGTTTTATGGAGAGGCCGATGCGATCCGGGCGAAGCGGACGCTGATCGAGGGGATCATTCGGTTCTTGCCGTGGATGGCGACCATCGATTCCTTTCAGCATTGGATTTACACCCATCCGGGGCATTCGCGGGACCAGCGGACCAGGCATTGGCTGGCGACACTGGACCGCTTTGGCGGAGATGTGGATTGGACCGGGTTGGAAGATGCCCGGGCCGCGATGTGGCAGCGGCAACTGCACCTGTTCCATGCGCCGTTTTATTACATCGAATATGGGATCGCGCAACTCGGCGCGCTTCAGCTCTGGATGAAGGCCAAACATGATCCGCGCGGCGCGCTGGCGGGGTATCGGGCCGCACTGGCACTGGGGGGAACCAAACCGTTACCCGAGTTGTTCGCGGCGGCGGGGATTGCGTTTGATTTCTCCGCCAAGACGCTGAATCCGCTCGTGAAGGCGTTGCGAGAGGAACTTGAAGAGCTGCCGGAGTGATGCGGATTACGGCGTGGATGTTCTCTCGCTGCTTGGCTTAGATCGGCTTGACACGTGGTGTTAAGGTGGAGGCATGCTGATCTGGTTCGCGGTGGTGGTTCGGATTTTGGCAAATCCGTTTTCGAACGTGTTTCAAAAGGTTTTGACGCGGAAGGGCGCGGATTCCTTGTTTGTAATTGGGCTGCCTCTGGTTGTGCTTGCGGTTTTGGTGGCGCCCGCTTCAAGGCTGTTTGCGCGGGAGGTGAGGGTGGGGTTCTGGGGGAATATTGGGATTTGTTCGGTGTTGGCGGTGGTGGGAAATGCGCTGCTGGTACAGGCGCTGCGGCTGTCGGATTTGTCGGTGCTGGGGCCAATCAATGCGTATAAGTCGGTGGTGAGTTTGTTGCCCGGCGTGGTCTTGCTTCATGAAGTGCCGTCCAGGATGGCGCTGGCGGGGATCGGGTTGATCGTGGCGGGGAGTTATTTCCTGGTGGACAAGGGCGTGGGGAAGCCGGAGCGGAATTTGTTTGTGCGGTTTTTTTCGGATCGGGGAACGCAGTTTCGGTTTGGGGCGTTGATCTTGTCGGCGTTGGAGGCGGTGTTCTTGAAGAAGGCGGTGCTGGCATCGACGCCGGTGGCGACATTTGTGTTCTGGTGCTTGCTGGGCGCGGGGGTGTCTATCGTATCGCTGGGGTTAATGGGGTTGGCGAAGCTGCGAGTCGAATTGGCGCGGGCGCGGATGAATTGGAAGGCGGTGGGATTACTGACGGGAACGACGGGGTTGATGCAATTAACGAGCTTGTTGACTTTCAATGCGATGCCGGTGGGAAATTCCCTTGCGCTGTTTCAGACTTCAACACTGGTGAGTGTGGTGTTGGGACATCGGTTTTTTAACGAGGGCCATTTCATCGAGCGGATGATTGGATCGGGGATCATGGTTGGGGGCGCGGTGTTGATTATTGTTGGTCGATAGCCGCAGGGCTGGGCGCTTGAATCAAAAGCACGGAACGCTTAACCGATTGCAAGGTGTGATCGGCGGGTGATGACGCGTTTTGGATCCAGAAGGCGAAGAAGTGGGGGAAAGTGCTGGCGCTGGAATTTATGGCGGGCCGGCTTCAAATTTCGGAGTACGGATTCGGCTACGCTCACCGCAGGCGGAAATTGCGCCGTTCCCGGTGATGGCGGGACTGCCCAGGGTATTGAAGCTTGGGTGTACATGTATCGCTGCGTGATGATGTATCGCTGCGCGATGCGGTGTGGGTGGACGGGGGGAGTGGGAGCTCGGCTGAAGGGAGCAGGTATGATGTGGAGTCGTGAGACGCCGCGTGTTTGCGTTCCACATCGCGGCGAGTTCGTCTGAGGAGAAGTGGTGCCCACTCTCGGCCAAGTCATCAACGCGTTACTTCTGGCCGTGATTGCCATCGCCACATGGCTGCTTCCGCGTCGCCTGGGACTCGGGGGAATGTTCGCGGCTCAGGCACTAAGTGCCGGGGGCTTTGTGCTAATGGGGTACGTGGCATTGCAGACCGGTCTATGGGATGTTTATGACGGTCCTGAGACGATCGTAGGCTTACTGATCGAATCCCTGGTCTTCAATATTCTGTTACTGCCTGTCGCAATGTTTGCCCTGTGGCGACGACGCAAGCACAGTCCGTCGACCACGGTGACGCCGGAAACGAGAGGACCCCGGTCTGTGTGAACCCCTGCAGTCCCCGCGGCGATGACCGCGGCATGTGCGGGGCGTGGCGGGGGCGGGTTGCATCATTGCAGGCTGTGTAATATCGGCTTCTGCCCCATCTGCAAGTAACGCCTCACCGGCTGCCATCCCGTTTGAGAATATATGTTTTCAGTTCGTGCAATTCTCACTCCGATTTCATCTGGCCATTCTATTCTGCTGTGAAGGACGTAAAGTACAGGTTCCCTGTGGCAGGAGCGGTGGGTCCATGAAGGCGAGATTCTTATACGGCGTGCTTTGCGGAAGCGCCTTGCTCTGGATGGGAGCGGTGCCGTGGCTGATCATGGACCCGGAAGGGAATTACTGCCACTGCACGGTGATCTACGTGACGTTGCTCGGCGCAACGGCCGCGGCGCTGTACTTCGTTGCGCGGGGGTTAGATTTGCGGACATTGGGCTTATGGTGGGTTAACCGGCGGAGAATCGGCCGATGGTGTGCCTGGCTCTTGAGAATCTGCTACGGCGTGCTGGCATTCGTCTGGGGATTGGCAACGGTGGTCCTCTCACTCAAATTCGTGACCATTTTGAGCGTGACAACTATGAACGCCCAACTAGGACCGACAATCGTCTCACAGGGGCGGGTTGCCATGCTGTGGCTAATCGCGCGCAACGGGCTTGGGGCTTTGGTGGGCGGGCTCAATGCCGCTTGCCTATTGTGGTTTGCCGTTCTCGGGAGTACGTCCATGCGACGCGCGGGGTCAACTCGGCGCGACGAAAGCCCGCGGCCTGTGTGAGATCCGTGCCGCCCCCGTGGCGATGGCCGCGGCATGTGCGGGGCGTGGCGGGGGCGGGTAGGATGGGGGC